>JBAWEQ010000180.1:0-25697 GCA_049591295.1 Acidobacteriota bacterium | reverse complement strand
CGCAATGATGGTCAAAGATGGGCTGCACGTCCCTCTTGAAGGAGACTTCGCCCGGCGCGGCCACCAAGGTGAGGGCGCACAATCCGAGGAGCGATCCCAGAATCCAATGTCTTGCATTCAGCATACGCGACCTCCGCACGATGCAACACTCAAAGGCGCCCGGCCATTCCGCCGGGGGGCGCCCTCGGGCCTCGCCGCAGGGCTACTCCAAAATGGTCAGGGTGATGTCGCCGGGCGACTTTCCCCCTTGGACTTTGATGACGTGGTGGGTGCCGGGTTGGTAGGTCACGTCCATGGTGCGGACCCCCCTCGCCCCCCTCTCATCGGCCACCACGAACTTGAGCTGGTGTGCGCCGGCGGGCAGGAGGAGTTCTCGGGTCACGCGCACGTCTTTGCCGGAGAAGGTGTGGTCGATCAGAACGTCGTTGTCCGACTTCAGGCGGAAAGAGCCCTTCTCCAGGTCGGTCGTGAAGATCACGCCCAGACCGGCCTTCTTTCCCTTCGCCGTGGTCTCCGTCGTCGCTGGCGTGGCGGGTGGGGTGGCGGGCGATGTCGCTGGTTGTGTGGCGGTCTGGGGGGTGGCGGGCTGCGTGGCGGCCGGCTTCTCGGGCTGGGTCTTGGTCGGCGCGGGGGGCTGTGTCTGGGCGGGCGGCTCGGAAGGCGGAGGCGCGGGTTGCTCGGCCGTGGTGGCGGATTCGGCCGGCTGGCTCTCACCGCTCTTCTTCGTCAGGTTGGAAAGGTTGCAGGCCGCGAAAAGGACGATGAGGACAAGGCTGGCGAACAAGGTCACGAACTTCTTCATGGCTCCCTCCTGTTTTGCTTATACCCTTTAACACTAACACCTCATGCTCGCCGGCGCCAGCGCCGGTTTGGGGCACACCGCCGTTTCCGGCTCCTGACCCCGGGGTGGTACACTAAAACCCAGGTCCTTCGGGACACCAGGAGGGAAACGAGCCATGCGCGCCGCTCCGCACCCGAGCATCGATCTGAAGGTCGAGAAGCACGTCCTTGGGAACGGACTGACCGTCCTCCTCCATGAGGACCACCGGTTGCCCCAAGCCGCCGTGAGTATTTGGTACCACGTGGGCAGCAAGGACGAGGCGCCCGGCAAGACGGGCTTCGCACACCTCTTCGAGCACATGATGTTCCAGGGCAGCGAGCACTATCCCGACGACTTCTTCAAACCCATGGAGGAAATCGGGGGAAGGCTCAACGGCTCCACGAGCGAGGATCGCACCAACTACTGGGAGGTCGTCCCCATCGCCTACCTGGAGCGCGCCCTGTGGCTCGAATCGGACCGGATGGGCCACCTCCTTCCCGCCATGGACCAGGCCAAGCTGGATAACCAGCGGGAGGTCGTGAAAAACGAGCGCCGGCAGACCGTGGACAATGAACCCTACGGCGTGGCCGAGGAGGCCCTGCTCGAGGCGCTCTATCCGGTGGGCCACCCCTATCACCACTCCGTCATCGGCTCCATGTCCGACCTGGACCGGGCCACCCTGGAGGACGTGAAGGACTTCTTCCGGCGCTTCTATACGCCCAACAACGCCTCTCTCTGCCTGGCAGGAGATATCGAGCCGGCGGTTGCCCTGGCGATGGCGGAGAGATACTTCGGCTCCATCCCGCAGGGACCGGTGGTCTCACCCGTGAGGGCCGACGTTCCGGTCCTGACCAAGCCAAACCGCCTCACCGTGGGGGACAAGGTCAAGCTTCCCCGGCTGCACCTCCAGTGGCCCACCCCGTGCCAACTGACGCAGGAGGATGCCACCCTCTCCGTGCTGGCCTACATCCTCGCCACGGGGAAGGACTCCAGGCTCGTCAAGCGCCTCCAGGTGGAGAGCCACATGGCCCAATCCCTCTGGGCCTACCAGGGTAGCGGCGAAGTGTCGGGCAGCTTCCTCATCGCCGTCACCGCTCAGCCGGACCAGGAGTTGAGGCGGGTCGAGGAGGCGGCGTGGGAGGAGCTGGAGAGGCTGAAGGTCTACGGCGTCGAGGAGGAGGAGGTGCGGGCCGCGGTGGATTCCGTGAAAGCCGGCCTCATCAGACGCCTGCAAACCGTGGGCGGCTTCGGCGGAATCAGCGACATGCTCAACTACTATCAGACTTTCACGGGTGACCCGAAGGCACTGTCCGCCGACCTGATGCGGTACGAGGCCGTCACTCCCGCCCTGGTCCGGGACGCCGCCAGGAACTTCCTGCCGGATCAGCGCTACTCCATGGTAGCGGTGGTGCCGGAGGCCGCTCTTCCGCCCGAGGTGCAGCGGGCGGCCATGCCCGGAGCCGGGCCGGACCGCGACTTCTCGCTTCCAAGGGCGGAGCGTCTCGCCTTGCCCAACGGCGCGGCCCTGTGGGTCCTCCCACAGCACGGGCTGCCCCTGGTCACGGTCACCGCGGTCATGCGGGCCGGCGCAACGGCCGATCCTCCCGACGGTCCGGGGCTGGCCCATTTCGTGGCCGACCTCCTGGACGAATCCGCGGCGGGGATGGGCCCCGTGGAACTGGCCAAGCGCCAGAAGGGCCTCGCCACCTCCCTGTCCACCACGGCGGAATACGACCAAATCAGCCTTTCGCTCACGCTGCTCACGGAGCACTTCGAAGGGGGGCTCGGCCTGCTGGCCGACATCCTCCAGCGGCCCGAGTTTCGATCAGAGGATCTGGATCGACTGAAAAAGGCGCACCTTTCCACGTTGGTGCGTCAGCTCGACGAGGCCCCCGAACTCGGGGACAGGATGCTGCGCGCAGCTCTGCACGGCGAACGAACTCCCTACGGACATCCGTCCGATGGCACGCCGGCCTCCCTGGAATCCTTCACGAGGGACCAGGTGCGGGCCTTCTACGAGACCCACTACGGGCCGGAGAACCTGTTGCTCGTCGTGGTCGGGGACGTCTCCGTGGAGCAGGTGAAGGGGGCGGCGGCCTCCTGTTTCGGCCGGTGGGTTTCCGGAAAGGCCGCACCGGCAAGCCCTCCGGTTGAAGAGGAGAACGCAGTACACCCCGGCCTTCTTCTCGTGGACAAGCCCGGGGCCCCACAGTCCTACATCACCGCGGCGGCCCCCGCCCTCTCTCGCCAGGATCCCCGCTACCCCGCCTTCCTGATTTTCAATGCCGTCCTGGGCGGCCAGTTCACCAGCCGGATCAACATGAACCTGCGGGAGGACAAGGGGTACACCTACGGCGCGCGGTCTTACACAGACGCCAAATACGGCATCATGCCCTGGGTGTTCTACACGGCCGTGCAGGCCGACAAGACCGTGGAAAGCCTCCTGGAAGCGAGAGGGGAGGTGAGCCGCATCGGGACTGAGCGGCCCGTGACCGGGGAGGAGTTCTCCAACGCCCGAGCCAACCTGGTGCTCCGGTTCCCGCAGAGTTTCGAAACCCAGGGACAGCTGGCGCAGATGCTGCGCTCCCTGTGGGTCTACGGGCTTCCCGAGGACTACCACGAACGCCTGCTGGCCCGCCTCAAGGCCCTGAGCATCGAGGATGTCCGTGACGCTGCCGCAGAAGTGGTGGATCCCCGGACCCTTCTCTGGGTGGTCGTCGGAGACCGCGCTTCCCTGGAAGAACAGATCCCAAAGGCGGGGATGGGAAAGCCCGTCCTGGCCTTGCCGCCCGGTGTTGGCCCGTGAGGCCCGCCTAGGGCTTTCTTCGCCATCCCGCCGCGCGCGGAGCCCTCACCAGCGGAATCCGACACTCGCCGTGAGGACCACGGGGTTCAGCCTCAAAGTGTAGCTGCCCGAGCGGACAAGGTAGAGCGCGCCCCCGACCTGATAGGGAAGGTACTTGTCCATCCTGAGCCCGTTGTCCACGTACTTGGCGTTGACGTCGAAGAGGAGGGGCCCGCTCAACCGGTAGGTGACGCCGGCCTGAAAGGCGGTGCCGAGGGTGCCAGAACCGAACCCGCCCGCGGGCGTGGCCAGGAAGCCGCCAGGGCCTTCGCCGATCCAGATCTCCTTGCCCGGCGAGCTGGGCGTATAGAGCACGTTGAACCCGGCGCCGACGTATGGATTCCAGCGGCTGTTGGCCAGGAAGGCAAACTGGAGGGAGAAGGTGAAGGATTGGACCCCGAAGCTCTCCTTGATTCCGGCGTAGGGCGGAATCCACCGGGTGCTGCTCACGTCGAGGTTCGAGTAGAGGTAGTTGAGGTTCCAGGCGAAATGGTCGCCCAGGTGATGGGTGTAGTCGATGCTCAGGCCCGTCGCCGATCCCACGCTCACGTGGCTGGCGTTTTCGTTAGGTATGATGTAGCTTCCGCCGAGGCGCAGTTCTCCTCCTAAGAGGAATCCCACTTGGGCCTGGAGCGACAGGCCCCCGGCCAGACAGGCCAGAAGCGCGAACACCGCAGCCTGAAGCTTGCATCTGTTCATGGGCACCTCCTGCGAGACTGAAAGTATACGCCACCCCCGGACGTGCCCGCATCACAACCCGGCTGATGCGGACCTATATTAAGAGATTGGAGCCGGAATGGCGGAATGACCGGCAAGGGGGTGTTCTTCCTGCGAAGTCGCTGAGGCGGCCAGAGCGGGGCATCTCTATCCTCGATAGGAGGCGGTGCGGAGCACCCGGCTGGTGGTTGAGGAGGGAGACCGTGTGGGGTGATGCGGCAATCCTAGGCCAGGCCGACCGGACCGTGAAGGAGTGGACCCGGCCGGCCAGAGTGGCGCTGGGCCTGACGCTGCTCCTCGCGGTGGGGGCCGCGGACTACGCCACGGGCATCGAAGTGCCCTTCTTCCTCTCCTATTGGATCCCCGTCGCCTTCGTAACGTGGTACGTGGGAGGCCGCGGCGGACGGTGGACGGCCCTCGGTAGCGGGCTTCTCTGGTGGGCAGCCAACTGGTCCTGGCGCCTTTCGGCGTCCGCCCTCCTGCACTGCGCCGGGGAGACGTCCATGCGGCTCCTCGCCTACCTTCTGTTTGCCGAGATTCTGTTCGCCCTGAAACGTTCGCTAGAAGCGCAGCGGGAGCTCGCCCGGACGGATTTCGTCACCGGCGTCGCCAACGTCCGGTTGTTCTATGAGACCCTCAATCGCGAGCTGGCAAGGAGCCGCCGATCCGGCCTTCCCCTCAGCCTGGCCTACCTGGACATCGACGATTTCAAGCGGATCAATGACTCCCTCGGGCACGAGGGCGGGGATCGGGTCCTCAAGGCGGTGGCGGGTCGCCTCAAGGACGGAATCCGGGTCAACGACTTGGCGGCCCGACTCGGCGGGGACGAATTCGCCCTCTTGCTTCCAGAGACCGGCGATGTGGAGGCCGGGCGTACGCTGGATCGTCTCCTCGGAGAGATCGCTTCCGTGAGCGAGGAAACGCCCCTCTCGGTCGAATGCAGCGTCGGTCTGGTGACGTGTCTCGACGGCCGCTGTTCGACGGAAGACTTGGTTCGCGCTGCCGACGCCCTCATGTACGAAGTCAAGAACGCCGGTAAGAGCAATCTGAAACAGCGGCTACTGGCGGACGGAGTGGGATGATGCGGCGGCCCGCGGCGGCCCGCCTCAGCCCTGATCACGGGCCGCGCAGAGTCCGGCCATCTCTGAGGGCAGCCGAAGAATGCCGCGCGCGGGGAGACCATCCAGAGACGAGATCCCTCCGTACCCCCAGGCGGCGAAGTGGAAGGGGCACCGCGCGGCCCGTGCCGTGAGGACATCCAGGCGGGTGTCCCCCACGAAGGCCGTTTCCCCGGGCGTCACCTTAAGCCGCCGGCAGAGCTCCAGGAGCATGGCCGGATCGGGCTTGGCGGGGAAGCCCTCCTCGGCGCCCAGCACCTCGTCGAACAGGTCTTCCCAGCCCAGTCCCGCGACCACCTTCCGGGCATAGGGTCCCTTCTTCATCGTGCACACGGCCATGGGCACCTTGCCGGCCAGGCTCCTGAGAGAGGCATCCACGCCGGCGAAGGGGCGGGTGTTGTCGAGGCAGTGGGCTTCGTACCAGGCACGGAAGTGACGGGCCCCCTCGGGGCCCATGGCCGGGTCCCCCAGGAGTTGGGCGAAGCACTCCTCCAGCCGGGTCCCGATGGTGGAGAGAAGCCGCTCCCGCGGGGGCAACGGTACCCCGAGGGCATCGAAGGCGGCCCCGTAAGCCCGCAGGATGTCCCCCTGGCTGTCCACGAGGGTCCCGTCCAAATCGAAGATGATGGCTTTTATGGGAAGCGCCCTCCGCGAGATTCGTGATGCCGAGATGAGGGCTGACCGAGACGCGGCCACTGCCCTTCCGGCCGCCCGTCACCTCATCGCGGCCCTACTCCAGGTCGTACTTCTTGAGCCGGTAGCGAAGGGTGTCCCGGGTGAGGCCGAGCAGTCGCGCGCCCCTGGTCTGGTTCCCGCCGGTGCGCTTGAGCGCCTGCTCGATGAGGCTCCTCTCCACGTCTTCCAACACCACGCCTCCCGGCGGCAGCGTGAAAGTCTGCTCCACCGGCTGGTAGGGCTCCTGCACCAGAATCTCCCTGGGCAGGTCGGGGAGGTCGATGATCTCCTTGTTCTCCAGGATCATGACCCGTTCGATGAGGTTCTTGAGCTCGCGGATGTTCCCCGGCCAAGGGTACTCCATGAGGGCCTGCATGGCCGCGTGGCTCACGCCGCGGGTGCCCTTCTTGAACTCCCGGTTGAAGTGGTCGATGAAGTGCTTCACCAGCAGGGGGACGTCCTCGGGCCGCTCCCTGAGGGGCGGCAGCACGATGGGGATCACCTTGAGGCGGTAGTAGAGATCCTTGCGGAACCGGCCTTCCGAGACGGCCTGGTCCAGGTTGGCGTTGGTCGCCGCCACGATGCGGACGTCCACGCGGATGTCCACCGTTCCCCCTACCCGCTTGAAGGTGCGGTCCTCGAGGAACCGCAGAACCTTGGACTGGAGGTTGGGGCCGATCTCCCCGATCTCATCCAGAAACACCGTGCCCCCGTCGGCCAGCTCGAAAAGCCCCTTCTTGGCCGCCTTTGCGTCCTCGAATGCTCCTCGCTCGTGGCCGAAGAGCTCACTCTCCAGAAGCGCTTCGGGAAGCGCGGAACAGGTAAGGTTCATGAAAGGCTTCTTGGCCCTGTCGCTGGCGTAGTGGATGGTGTTGGCGAGCAGGTCCTTGCCCGTTCCGCTCTCGCCCTGGAGGAGCACCGTCGTCGCCGAGGAGGCGGCGATCTTCTTGACCAGCTCGAACACTTCCACGATCCGGGCGTTGCGGCCCACCAGGTTGCCCATGCCGAAGCGCTCTTCCTGCGCCCGCCGGTAGCGCCCCAACTCGCGCTTCAGGGAGGTGGTTTCCAGGGCCTTCTGGATCGTCACCAGGAGCTCCTCGATCTCGAACGGCTTGTTGAGGTAGTCGAAGGCCCCCAGTTTCATGGCCTCGATGGCGCTCTCGACGGTTGAGTAGGCCGTCATCATGATCACCGGCAGATCCCTGAACTTGGGCCCCACGATCTTGAGGAGCTGGAGGCCGTCCATGTCGGGCAGGCGGTAGTCCAGCAGGATCAGATCGATCTCCTGCTCCTCCAGGGCCTTGAGCGCGTCGCTGCCGCGGTCCACCTCGGCCACCACGTATCCTTCCTTGGTGAGGCGGTTGGCAAGTGACCAGCGGATGAGCTTCTCGTCCTCGATGAGCAGGATTCTCTCTTTCGCCATCAGGCACTCCGTGCGTCAGCGGGCAAATAGACGGTGAAGGTGGTTCCCTTTCCAACTCGGGAGGCCACCTCGATACGGCCCCCGTGCGCGTTAATGATGCGCTGGACGATCGACAGCCCCAGGCCCGTTCCGATGTGCTTGGTCGTGAAGAAGGGCTGGAAGATCTGCTTCTGAGCCTGCGGTGGGATCCCGGCGCCGGTGTCGCTCACCTCCAGGGCGAGCTCCCCGCCGCACTGCCGGGCCGACACGCGGACCGATCCGCCCGGTGCCGGCACCGCCTGAATGGCGTTGAGAATCAGGTTGACCAACACCTGCTGGATCTGCTGAGGATCGGCGAGAGCGTTCGGGAGGTCGTCGGGGATGGATTGGGATAGCGCCACTCCGGCGTCCGCGGCGCTCTCCTGGACGAAGGGGAGGGACGATTCCACCACCAGCGCGAGCGGCAGGGGTTCCCGTCGAAGGATGACGGGCTTGGCGAAGGCCAGCAGGTCCTTCACGAGGCTGTCTAGCCGCCTCAGCTGCTGGAAAGCCTCCTGGAAGAGGGCGAACCGGGGGTCACCGGGCACGTGCACCCCCCGCATCATCTCCATGGCGCCCTTGAGCCCGGCGATGGGGTTCTTGATCTCGTGCGCCACGCTCGCGGCGAGACGGCCGATTTCGGCCAAGTGCTCCGCGTGGGACAACTCGCGCTGGAGCCGCTTGAGCTCGGTGACCTCCTTCAGGACCAGCGAGGCGCCCGGTTCGCCTCCGACGGGGTCCTGGATCTCCGTCCGGGTCACGAGCAGGTCCGTATAGCAGTCGCAGTTCTGCGGGATGCGGGCCTCGAAGCGCATCGTGCCATGCGGCTCCTGGCCGCTGGACATCTCCTGGATGGCGTCCGCGGGCAGAAACTCCTCCATGGGGTGGCCCAGCGCATCCTTGGCCTCCACCCCGAAAAGAACGCTCGCCCCGCGGTTCCATGAGGCGATCCGCTCTCTGGCGTCCAGCGTGACCAAGCCGTCCATGGAGGACTGCAGGACGGAGAAGAGGTACTGGTCGCGGCTGGCCACCTCCTTCTTGAGGGCCTCCTCCACCCGGAGGTCGTTGCAGAACCCCATGGTCCCGATCAGCTTGCCCTGTTCGTCTTTCAGCAGGGAGAAGGTCACGCGGATGGGGACGAACTCGCCCGATTTGGCTCTGAAGGCCGTCTCCACGTCGGGCCAGACCTCATGCCTCAGCAACATCCTCATGACGCGTTCGGCCTCCGCGCTCCCCCGCTGGTAGAAGTCCGCCACCGGCTTGCGGAGCACCTCCGATTCGGCGAAGCCGAAGATGCGCTCGGCCGTTCGGTTGAAGAGGGTGATCCTGCCCTTCAGGTCGGTGGAGATGATGCCGTTGACGGAGGAGTTGAAGATGTTCCGCACGAGTTCCTGCGTCCGCGCCAGGGCCCGCAGGGTGTCCTGCTGGGCCGTGATGTCCAGGTAGATCTCGATGGCGTGCTTGCCCTTCAGCTGCCCGCCCGAAATGGGCCGCGTGATCTTGAGGAAGTCGCGCATCCGCTCGCCCGCCTTGGCGCGGACGAGATGGCGCATGGGCTTGGAGCCCTCCAACACGTTGCAGACGGAGCACCGCGAACACTCCGCCGCCTCGTGCGCCAGGACCTCTTGGCAGGGCCGGCCCACGGCCAGCTCGGGGCGGACGCGCAGAAGCTCCTTGGGCATGGTCGCGTTCAGCCAAACCACCTTGAGCTGCGCGTCCAGGAGCACGATGCCCACGTCGATGCCGGAGAGGATCTGATTCAGCAGGCCATACTCCTCCCAGGTCTTGGCCGCATCCGCTTCGGTGGCCGCGATCTTGGCCTGGGCGGACGCGGCCCGCTCCTCAACCGCCGCCTGATAGCATTCCAGGAGGATGTAGGAGCCCTCGCGGAACGTGTCCGTGGCCAGTTCTCGGAAGGTCTCCTTGCCGGGCAGACGGGAGGTGGCCAGGCGCTCAAGCAGGAGGCGCTCCCCCACCGCCACGGCGCGGGAGACGTCGGTCAGGCGGATCTGTTCCGACAGCCGGCGGCGGGCGAGCTCGCTGTAGAAGTCGAACATGAGGTTCTGCGTGCCGTGGTCCCAGTAGTACCGCAGGGCCGCGAGGTGGCGGCTCACCTGGGCGTGGATCCCCGAGGCCTCCATCCCCACGTAGGCCGGTATCTCGCGCTGAATGCCGCTCACCCATTCGTGCAGAAAGGGCTCCGCCACCTGGTCGATCCACTGGAGGAACCGCTGGTGGCGCGAAACGAGCCGCTTCTCCTTCAGCTGGGTTTCCAGTTTGGCCTCCTCTTCTCGAAGAACGCCGCCAGGCCCTCGTGCATGTCCGGGCCCGTCCGGGCGAGGAGGTTAACTCGAACGGCGAGTTCCAGGGCGGCCGACGTGGAGAGACCGGAAGCGTGCCAGAGCAGCTCTTTCGTGTAGGCCAGCGAGTCGGGGGAGCCGGCTCCCATGGCCTCGGCGAGCGAGAGCGCCTCGTCCAGGAGCCGTTCGCGAGGGACGACCCGGTTGACCAACCCCAGCTCGCGCGCCCGTTCGGAGGAGACCGGAGTGCCCGTGATGAGCAGCTCGCGGGCCGCCCGGTCCCCGATCTGCCTCGCCAGGATCACGGAGACCATGGCGGCCACGAATCCGATGCGCACTTCGGGATAGCCGAAGGAGGCCCCGGGTTCGGCCAAGATCACGTCGCAGAGAGTGGCGAGCCCGCAGCCGCCCGCCAGCGCCGGGCCGTTGACCGCGGCTATGACGGGTTTGGGACAGGTCGCCAACGAGCGGTACAGCCCAAGAAGCCGGAGGCCGTCCTCGGTGTTGCTCTCGGGGGTGGCCTCCTGAAGGGACTGGAGGCTCCTGAGATCGGCACCGGCGCAGAAGCTTCGGCCGGAGCCCGTGAGGACCAGCGTGCGTATCTCCGTCTCCCGGGCGGCCCCGTCCACGGCTCCGGTCAGGGCCTCCACGAGCTCCCCGTTCAGGGCGTTTCTCGATTCCGGCCTGTTGAGGGTGAGGATCCGGACCGCACCGCGGGTGGCCTCAAGTACCTTGGGTTCCTTCATCGCTGCTTCCTCACGTCTGGTACACGCCCACCGAGAGGGGCGGGATCTCGGTGTTGTGCGCGGCCACGTCCAGCGCCCTGATCAGATAGTCCCGCGTGGCCGCGGGATCGATGATCGCGTCGATCCAGAGGCGGGCGGCGCCGTACTTGGGATCGAGGGCCGCGGTGTAGCGGCCCTTGATCTCATCGAGCGCGGCCTTCTTCTCCTCGGGCGTGATGCTCTTGCCCTGCTTCTTGAGCTGGGAGAGCCGGATGTCCAGAAGGGTGTTGGCGGCCTGGTCCCCGCCCATCACCGAGTACTTGGCCGTGGGCCAGGCGAAGAGGAACCGGGGGGCGTAGGCCTTGCCGCACATGGCGTAGTGTCCCGCGCCGAAGGAGCCTCCGAGGATGACGGAGATCTTGGGGACGCCGACGTTGGAGACGGCGTTCACCATCTTGGCGCCGGCGCGGATGATGCCCGCGTGCTCCGAATCCCTCCCCACCATGAATCCGTTGACATCGTGGAGGAAGATCAGCGGGACGCGCTGCTGGTGGCAGTCCATGATGAAGCGGGCCGCCTTGTTGGCGCTCTCCACGTAGATGACTCCGCCGATCTCCAGGGGACGGCCCTTTTCCCGGATGTGGATCTTCTGGTTCGCGACGATGCCCACGGCCCAGCCGCCGATGCGGGCGTAGCCACAAACGAGGGTCCTTCCGTACTCGGGCCTGTACTCCGTGAAGTCGCTCCCGTCCACCACCCGTGCCAGCACCTCCCGGATGTCATACTGGCCGAGCGGGCTGTCCGGGTAGAGGCCGTACAGCTCCTGCGGATCGTAGAGTGGGGGAGCCGGAGATTCCCAGGAGAAGACGGGCCGATCCGGGCGGCCCAGGCGGGAGGCCACCTCGCGGATTCGCTGGATGCAATCCTCATCGCTCTTCTCGTGAAAATCCACGGTGCCCGAAACGGCCGCGTGCATGCCGGCGCCGCCCAGTTCCTCGGAGGAGACGGTCTGGCCAATGGCGGCCTTCACCAGCGCCGGCCCCGCCAGGTAGAGGCCGGAGCCGTCGGTCATGAGGAGGGTGTCGCACATGACCGGCAGGTAGGCGCCGCCGGCCACACAGGGTCCCATGATGGCCGCGATCTGCGGAATGCCCAGGGCCGAGAGGCGGGCGTTCAGGTAGAAGACGCGGCCGAAGTCGTCCTGATCGGGGAACACGTCGTCCTGCAGCGGCAGGAAGACACCGGCCGAGTCCACCAGGTAGAGGACCGGGAGCCGGTTCTCGATGGCGATGGTCTGCGCCCGGATCACCTTCTTGGCGGTGATCGGAAAGAAGGCACCCGCTTTTACGGTGGCGTCATTGGCGATGATCATGAAGAGGCGGCCGTGGATGGCGCCCGTGCCGGTGATCACCCCGGCCGAGGGGGCACCGCCCCACTCTTCGTACATGCCGTAGGCGGCGAAAAGCCCCAGTTCGTGGAAGGCAATATCCGGATCCAGGATGGCGGTGATGCGCTCGCGCGCCGTGAGCCGCCCTTTGCCGTGCTGCGTCTCGATGGACTTGGGGCCTCCGCCCTGGCGCAGGATCTCCGAAAGCTCGGCGGTCTGTTGCACGAGGCTCTTGAGGTTGTCCCGGTTGCGCCTGTACTCCAGGCTCGATTGAACCTCTTTTGTGATCGTACTCTCCAGGATGGTCACGGCCGCCTCCACGAGTAGAAGAGAGTATAGCAGAGTGAAATGCCCCATCGCAAAGCGCCGTCATGCAAGGTCTGGGTGGGGACGGTGGGGGAGAGCACACAGGCAAATGGGCTCTTTCGCAGAATGTGCGCGCGGCTATCGACGGCGAGCTAACCGGTCGCCTTTGGGCCGCCGCTTTCCGCCTTCGGCCGGAAGGCCTTTTGCATCTTCGGAACGAACGAATTCTGGAGACCAACCCGCAACGGGCGCCGCGGGGCGGTCGGAGGGAAGAGGAAGGCGGACGGGACCGCGCGATCCCGCCCGCCCGATTGGCAGGAGGAGATGGGCTAGTTCTTCAGAGAGTCCTTCAGCGTCTTGGACGGCTTGAAGGCCGGGTAGGAGCGCTTGGGTACCTTCACCTTCCCGCCGGTCTTGGGATTTCGGGCCTGGCGGGACTTGCGCTCGCGAACGTAAAATGTGCCGAATCCAGAAATGATAACCTTCCCCCCCTGTTTCAGACTGGTCGTAATAATACCCTTTCCCGGTTTGGCGTCCGTCAGAGCCTCCAGGACGCTCCGGACATCTTTCTGGGGCAAGCCAGTGACATCCGACAGTTTCCGAATCAACTCGGTTTTGGTCATACCTGATCCTCCCGCGCTTTGTTCGGACTATAGAATGGAATCAGGGGGCTGTCAAGGGAGAAAATCCCTCGCTTCCTGGCCATCCAGGACCCCATCCTTGGCCCTTTTCAGCACCCTCTGCCCGAGGGTCACGCCGCCCGCTCCGAGAAGGCTGCGCTGGAGGACGGCCGCGTCCGGCTCGTCCTGAAAGAGGTCCGAGTGTCGGCTGCCGAGGGGCAGCCACTCGAGGATCTCCTGCGTGGGCAACTGCTCCCAGGCAAGGCAGTGCTCGCACCCCTGACGCGTGAAAAGGGCGTGGTGCTCCCCGGAGCGGCCGGGGACCTCCATGGGAAGCCGGCAATTGGGGCACAGTTCGGGAAGGCTCGCCACGGTGAGAATGCCCTTGAGCACGCCGGCCCTGAGCGGCGAGCGAAACTGGTTTCTCATGAACCATCGGATGGCCGACAGGGCGTCGGGTTGGTGGAGGACTCCCAGCACACAGGTTCGGGAGGCCGCCAGGAAGGCCAGCTCCATGGAGCTGCGCTCCTTGATGGGGTAACAGGCGAACAGGGCGGGGGACTGTTTCAGGGAGAGGGCGATCAGCTCCGGCCACGTGGCGCCTTCCTGGCGCGAGACCTCCATCTGCGACACGTCCGCCATGGCCAGCAGGGCGTATTCCTCCAGGGCGATGGCCGGCTGGCGCGTCCGGGCCAGCCAGCTCAGCAGCGCGTAGTAGACCTGGCTCATGCCGTGGCCCGGCGATCCCACCAGGAGCAGCAGGCCCGAGCCGCCGCCGAGCGCCTTCCCGAGACTCTCGCGTTCGCCTGGAAGAAGCTGATATTCGAGGCGCTCCCAGTCCTGGAGGAAGACCCGCTCGTCGTACAGCATCAAGGTGTAGCGCGTGCCCTGCAGGGAGGTCAGCGCCCGGACATAGAGGCTGAGGAATCGCGAATCCACCTGCAGGCGGACCCTTCCTTCGAGCCTGGACCCGCGGCTGCGGTCTTTCAATCGGGCCAATTCGGTCAGGAGGGCGTCCAGCTCCTGGCTCTTCCTGGGAGAAATGCCGAAGCGGTCCTCCCAGCGTTCGCCATGCTTGAAGGCCACCCTGAGAGTGGTTTCCCCGGGCCTGATGGAGACGGTCCTGCAGCCGGTCCGGATTGCCTCCGCGAGCATGGTCCTGAGCCAGTCGTTAGCCGAGGAGTCGGGTTTGAGGGTGGACCAGTGGAGCGGCCGGATCCGCCTGGCCGAGGAGGAGAGCACGAACAGGTGGTCGCCCGAGAAGCTCCTCTCTACTCCGGGGTCCTTGGCGACTCCATAGAACTGCTCGAGGGCCCGGACCACGACCTCCCTGGGGCAGACCACGGGGTCCACCGTGAGCCCGGTAAGCTCCTCCAGGGCGGGCACGATGCTGGGATTGTCGAGATCCGCGAGGGCGACGGTGAGCGTGTTGCCGTTCCTCTCCACGGGGACGACCTGGTAGAACTGGGCGAGGTTGCTCGGGATGGCCTCGGTGACGGACGGGTCTTTGATCCACTGGGCCAGATCGTAGGGAATGAGGCCCATGGAGTCCCGCAGAAACTGGCTGAGCCGCTGGACGTTCAGGAAGCCCAGGCGGATGAGGTGATACCCCAAGCGCCCGCCCTGGTGCCGCTGGGCGGCCAGGGCCTCCTGGAGTTGCTCCGGAGTCAGGAGCCCCTCCTTCAGGAGGAGTTCGCCCATCACCGGACGCGGTTCGGAGCTCATTCCATCCCCCCTCGTGGCGGAGTCAGTGCTGGAAGCGCAGCTTGAGCCAGGCGTGTGCCGTCTGTTCTACGGGCCAGGGCTGCTCGGGCCCCCCGTCGAGGCTCACCGAACCCATGCCCTGAAACCAGGCCTTGCCCTGGCCCTTGGCCTCGATGGCGAGGTCCCACCCCCGGATTTCCACGTGGGCACCCAATCCCACGGCCGTCACGCTCCCCGAGAACCCCGTGTACACCGCGCCGTCGGCGATTTTCTCTTCCTTCTTCCACTCCCCCCTCATCTCCACCTGCAGGTTGGAGAGGTGTTTCAGGGTGAGCGTGCCGCGGCCGGACAGGTGGACTGTTCCGTTGCCCCAGTACCGGATCCACCCCTGGCTGCCCTGGCCCTTGAGCTCGTGCGCACCTCCGGCCGCAGCCATTGCCAGAGTGACGAGCAGGGCCGCCGCTACCAGCGCGAGCCGCTTCACGGCCGGCCTCCCAGGGCCATCAGGACCTTCTTGATGCAGAGGTCCTCCACGACGAGGATCCCTGCCGACCGCGCTTTCGCGGCGGACTCCGGGTGGCGGATCCCCTCCTGCATCCAGACCGCCCTGGTCCCGACGGAGAGAGCCTCCTCCACCACGGGCGGCACGGCCTCGGGTTTGCGAAAGATGTCCACCACGTCCACCGGCTTTCCGTATGCGGCCAGGCTCGGGTAGCATCGCTCCCCCAGCACCTCGCTCAGAACCGGGTTGATGGGGATCACCCTGTAGCCCGCCGACTGTAGATAGGCCGCCACGTCGTGGCTCGGCCTGTCCGGCTTGTCCGAAATTCCGACGACGGCGATGTCCCGCGCCTCGTGCAGCAGCGTGCGAATCTTCTCATCCATGGCTGCCTCCATCATCTATAATAATCATTGTAGAGGCGCGGGGAGGGGAGGGAAAGCCCCATCGGTCCCTCAAGCCTCATCCCGGCTGCCCGCGGGGAGCCGCACCTCCGGCCCTTTCGGGATGGATCAGGCGGGGCAGGCACCTCGGGCAGATGAAGGCCTGGCCGCCCTGGTAACGCAGGGGCACGAGCGGGATCCGCTCCTCGCCGCTGCCGCAGAACATGCAGGTAGCGGGTTCCTCTTGTCCGGTTCCGGCGTTGCCTTCCATGTCGCCTCCCGTTCCGGCGATGAGCCGTCAGGACCGCAGCCTCCAGGCCAGGGCCAGCAGGAGCGCGGCGGCCGAACTCTTCACGGTAAGGGTAACGCCCAACCGCTTGGTGGTCCACCGGGGAATGCGGAGGGCGCCGAAGGCATCCTCCAGGAAGGAAACGGCGGCCACGCTTCCC
Organism: Acidobacteriota bacterium; assembly: GCA_049591295.1. Lineage (GTDB taxonomy): Bacteria > Acidobacteriota > UBA4820 > UBA4820 > DSQY01 > DTPS01. Next base: position 9,708 of record JBAWEQ010000180.1, on the reverse strand, counting down.
CACGGCGCGATCAGGCCCTCCGTCACGAAGAGCAGGACCACGGCCACGCCTCCCGCCGCGAGTCCCAGCGTCGAGGCCCGCAGGAGGGGGACGGGACGCTTCGGCAACCGCGCGCGAAGGACGCCCGGAAGAAAGAGCGATCCCACGAGCAGCCAGGCCAGCAGCGCCGCTCGGGGCCCCGGGCGCCCTGGTCCCAGAAGGCCGAGGCCGGCGGAAGAGGCCAGCAGCGCCGTGCCGTACAGCTCGACGGGAAGAGAGCGGGTCCAAGCCGGGGAGTCGGCGCGGCTGAAGTAGGTGGCGAGAAAGGGGGCCGCGAAGAGCGCGAGCGCCGCGTAAGGCCCGGGGGCGCGCGCCACCGCCGGCAGGGCGAGGAGAGCCCCCAGGATGCCCGCCACCGACGGCCCCAGCCATCCGCGGCCGGTGCGGCGGGCGCGCTGGGTCATTCCCTTGGCGGCCGTGAGGAGCGACAGAGAGGGCAGAAGGAGCCAGTGCTCGAGACCGGCGGGCCATGCCAGGATGAGGCCGGCGCCGAAGGAGACCAGGAGTACGGCCCACGCGCCGTGCTCCCCCCAGGCTCCCCGGAGGGCCGACCTGAAACGGGCGGCAGGACCGCTCATGGAGAGGGGCGCCCTGGCGGCGGAGGCAGGTTACTCATGTCCCGACGCGGCCTCGTGCTGCGGCTCGCGCTCCCCTGTGACGGGAGCCTTGGCCGGAAGAGTCAGGGTGAACGTACTTCCGGTCCCTACAGTGCTCTCGACGCGCACGTCGGCGCCGAGGCGGCCCGCCGCGTGCTTCACGATGGCGAGCCCAAGCCCCGTGCCCCCCTTCTCCCGGGAGCGGTGGGTGTCGACCCGGTAGAAACGCTCAAATATCCTGGCGAGGTGCGCCCTCGGAATGCCCTCGCCCGTGTCCTGCACGGAGAACCGGACCACCTCGCCCTCGGCCCTCGCGGAGAGGGTCACGCTTCCGTTCGGCCGGTTGTACCGGATGGCATTGTCGAGCAGGTTCCCCACCGCGGCTTCGAGCAGGTCGCGTTTGGCCTGGACCACCAGGCTCTCGGGGCACTGCGCCTGCATCGTGATGCCCGTCTGCCCAGCGAAAGGGAGCAGGCCCGAGATCAGGTCCCGGCAGAAGGGCGCCACGGCGATCTCTTCCGTCAGGGGTTCCCCCTTCTCCGATTCGAGGCGAGAAAGGGTCAGCAGGTCGTTGACGAGGTTCTGCATCCGCCCGATCTGGAACTGGAGCCGCTCCAGGAAGTGGGCGCGGCGATCGGGGGAGAGTTCGGGATCCGAGAGGGTCTCGGTCAGCGAGGAGAGCACCGTCAAGGGAGTCCTGAGTTCGTGCGAAACGTTGGCCACGAGGTCCGCCTTCACCCTGGCCAGCCTGGATTCGTCTGTGACGTCGCGAAGGTAGATCACCGCCTCGTCCCTGTTCAGGGGAGTGATCCGCGTCGAAAAGGCCCGCTGCTCTCCCCTTTCGCCCTCCTCGATCATGGCCGCCCTGCTTTCTCCGGAGGAGAGGGAGTCCTCCACCAGTTGGGTCAGCCCGGGCAGGCCCAGGCTGGGGAGGCCCACCTCCCGGTGGAACCGAGGAAAGAGCTGCTGGGTGACCTCGCTGGTGAGGAGGACGGCACCATCGCTTCGGACCACGAGAATACCGCGGTCGCTGGCGGCCAGCACGGCCACGAGTCTCTCTTCCCGCTCCCTGGAGAGGCTGAGGGACTGGGCGAACTCTTCGGCCATCCGGTTGAAGGCACGCGCGGGAGTGGCCAACGCACCGGGCGTGACGTCGTCGAGGCGTGCCGAGAAGTCACCCTCGGAGAGCCTTTCGCAGGCTCCTTGAAGCTCGCCCCAGGGCGTCGCAGTCCAGTTCAGCGCCACCAGGGCGGCGGCCACGAGGACCAGAAGCCGCACCAGAAGGGCCGCCCAGCCGTCCAGCCCCCCGGGCCACAGCAGGAACACCGCAGCCACGGCGAAGAGGAGCAGGTACCGCCGGTAGGTCCGCATCAGCCGCCCTTCAGCCGGTAGCCCACGCCGCGGACGGTCTCCACCATCGGCCCTTGGCGGCCCATCTTCTCCCGCAGGCGGGCGATGTGGACGTCCACCGCCCGGTCTTCCACGGCCTTGTCCTCGGGCCACAGGTTGTTGAGGATCTGGCCCCGGGTGTAGACGCGTCCCGGATGGCGAAGAAGGAGCTCCAGGATCTTGAATTCGGTGGGAGTGAAGTCGAAAACCACGTCGCCCGATCCGGCGCGGTAGCTCGTCGTGTCGATCCACACTTCGCCGGCCCTCTTGATGCCTTGCGCCTGGTCCGCAGTGGCGTACCGCCGGAGGATGGCCTTGACCCTGGCCAGGAGTTCCCGGTGGCGGAAGGGCTTGATCACGTAATCGTCGGCGCCGGCGTTCAGGCCCGTCACCACGTCCATTTCGGTCCCTCTGGCCGTCAGGATCAACAGCCCCGTCCGGCCGAAGCGCTGATCGCCGCGGAGAATGCGGCAGAGGTCGATGCCGGACATGCCGGGGAGCATCCAGTCGATGATCACGAGGTCCGGAACCCTGTCCCTGAAGGCGAGCAGCGCCGCAGCCCCATCGGGAAAGCCGGCACACTCGTAGCCTTCCCTGCCCAGGGCGTAGCAGAGGGTTTCCAGGATGTCCGGCTCGTCCTCCACCACGGCGATTCGCTGGACCACGGCACCCCCCTAGCAAGCTCGCAACGCACGAGATCTGTATTTTCCCCCCGCGGCCATTTCAGCGCAAGTGGGCCATCCTCTTGCATTTCCTTCCGATCTTGGGTATCATCCATGCCTCATGCTTGTGGAGGAGCAAACGCATGAACATTGAAGAGAAGGTCATCAGCATCATTGCCGACCAGCTGAGCGTGGACGAATCCGAAGTGAAGCCGGAGGCCTCTTTCATCAATGACCTTGGAGCGGACTCCCTGGATACGGTGGAGCTCATCATGGCCCTGGAGGAGGAGTTCGGCATCGAGATCTCCGACGAGGAAGCCGAGAAGATCCAAACGGTCCAGGCCGCCATCGACTACATCAAGGCCCACGTCGACAAGTAGGCAGGTGATCCAGTGAAGCGCCGTGTCGTCGTCACTGGCGTGGGGGTCGTGTCTCCGCTCGGGCTCACCGCGGAGGAGACGTGGCGTCGAAGTCTGAATGGCGAAAGCGGCATCGGCCCCATCACCCTTTTTGACGCCTCCTCTTATCCGGCCCGCATCGCGGGAGAGGCCAAGGGCTTCGACCCCTTGAACTACATGGACAAGAAGGATGCCCGGAAGATGGACCGCTTCATCCAGTTCGCCTGTGCGGCGGCGGCTGAGGCCGTGGATCGGAGCGGCCTCGCCATCACGCCGGAGAATGCGGAGCGGGTGGGCGTCGCGGTAGGTAGCGGGATCGGCGGGCTCTCCCTGCTCGAGGAGCAGCACAAGATCCTCCTGGAGCGGGGCCCTGGGCGCATCAGCCCCTTCTTCATCCCCGGCATGATCATCAACATGGCCAGCGGCCAGATCTCCATCCGGTACGGGGCCAAGGGACCGAACATCGCCACCGTGTCGGCGTGCTCCACGGCCTCCCACGCCATCGGCGAGGCAGCCCGCTACATTCAGCGGGGCGAGGCGGACGCCATGATCTGCGGCGGGGCCGAGGCCGCCGTCAGTCCGCTGGCGGTGGCCGGGTTCGCAGCCATGCGGGCTCTCTCCACGAGGAACGACGAGCCGACGAGAGCCTCAAGGCCCTACGACCAGGACAGGGACGGCTTCGTCATGGGAGAGGGGGCGGGCGTGCTTATCCTGGAGGCGATCGAGCACGCCCAGGCTCGCGGCGCCCAGATCCTGGCCGAGGTCTCGGGGTACGGCCTCTCGGGAGACGCCTATCACATCAGCGCGCCTTCGGAGGACGGCGACGGCCCCATGCGGGTCATGCTCAACGCCATCCGGGACGCGGGGCTCAACCCCTCGGACATTCAGTACATCAACGCTCATGGAACCGCGACCCCCGTGGGCGACAAGGTGGAGACGCTCGCCATCAAGCGCGCTTTCGGGGACCATGCCGGCCGCCTCTGCGTCTCCTCCACCAAGAGCATGACGGGCCACCTCCTGGGCGCGGCGGGGGGACTCGAAGCGATCCTGACCATTCTGGCCATCCGCGACCAGGTGGCCCCGCCCACCATCAACCTCGAGAAGCCGGACCCGGAGTGCGACCTGGACTACGTGCCCAACACCGCACGGCCCATGGAGATCATCCACGCGCTGTCCAACTCCTTCGGTTTCGGGGGCACCAACGCGTCCCTTTTGCTGTCACGGTACGCCGCCGGGGCATAACCCACCACGCTGAAAAGATCGCGGAACGGGTGACGAGCGGGTTGAGCCTGTATGGTATAATTCCTGGCTTGCGGTGCAAGCGAGTATTCACTAGCATGCGCGCCTCGGTTGCCTGTGCGGTGTTTGAAGAAGGAGGTTCCAATGAACGTTCTGGTCTGTGTGAAGCACGTCCCCGACACGGAGACGCGGGTCAAGGTGAAGCCGGACGGCATGAGCCTCGACCTGGCTGAGGCCAACTGGGTGATCAATCCCTATGATGAATTCGCCGTGGAGGAGGGCATCCAGCTCAAGGAGAAGCTCGGCGGCGAGGTGACCGCCCTCACGGTGGGTGACGAGGAGGCCACCAAGACTCTTCGCCAGGCCCTCGCCATGGGCGCCGACAAGGCCGTGCTGCTCACCGACGCGGCATTCCAGGGCGGAGACGCCCTCAGCATCGCGCGGGTGCTGGCGGCCGCGGCCAAGAAGATTCCCTTTGACCTCATCCTCTGCGGAAAGCACGCCGTGGGCGACGACAACCAGCAGGTGGGCACCCTGGTGGCCCAGCTTCTTGATATCCCCTGCGTGACGGTCGTGACCAGCCTGGAGTTCGACGGGCAGGCGGCCATCTGCAAGCGAGAGATCGAGGGCGGGACGGAGGTCGTGAAGGCGAGCCTGCCCGCGCTCATCACCTGCCAGAAGGGACTCAACGAGCCGCGCTATCCTTCTCTGAAGGGCATCATGGCCGCCAAGAAGAAGGAGGTCCTCAAATGGGGCCTGGCGGACCTCGGCCTGGAAGCTTCCGCTGTAGGCGCCACTGGTGCGGGGTTCCAGCTCAGGAAGCTGGAGCTGCCTCCGCCCAGACCGGAAGGGAAAGTCCTTGCGGGTGAGATCCCCGACCAGGTGAAGGAGCTCGTGCGCCTCCTTCGCGAAGAAGCCAAGGCGCTCTAGGGAGGGAGGTTGCCATGAAAATCCTCGTATTTGCGGAACAGCGCGACGGAAAACTGAAGAAGGCCTCCCTGGAAGCCATGTCGGTCGGTCGCGAGCTGGCGGACGCCACGGGCGGCGAAGCCGCTGCGGTGGTGGTGGGTCAGGGAATCTCGGGGCTGGCGGCCGAGTTGGGCAAGGTGGGCGCCGACAAGGTCTTCGTGGGGGACGACGCCCTCTTCGCGGCCTACAGCAACGACGCCTTTGGTCTGGCGGTGGGCAAGGCCGCACAGGCCTACGGGGCCGACTGCATCCTCTTCTCGGCCACGGCCATGGGAAAGGACCTCGCTCCGAAGGTAACCGCCCGCCTGGGGATGGGCCTCCTGTCTGACGTGACGGCCTACTCCGTTGAGGGGGGCAGCCCCCTTTTCCGGCGACCGATCTACGCCGGCAAGGCCTTCGCCACTCTGACTCCCGTGCCGGGCAAGCCCTTCTCGGTGACCCTGCGGCCCAACGTATTCCCCGTACGAGACGAGGCCAAAGCCGGCGAGGTGGTGCCCCTCGATCACGGGGTCACTCCCGGCGACATCAAGTCGGTGGTCCAGCAGATTCTCACAGCACAGGGCGGGCTCCTGGACGTGGCCGAGGCCAACATCATCGTGTCGGGCGGCCGCGGCATGAAGGGTCCCGAGAACTTCCCCGTCCTCGAGGCGCTCGCCAAGGCGCTCGGCGGAGCGGTGGGCGCATCGCGCGCGGCCGTGGACTCCGGGTGGATCGGCCACGAGCACCAGGTGGGTCAGACGGGAAAGGTGGTCTCCCCCGGCCTCTACATCGCCTGCGGCATCTCCGGGGCGATCCAGCACCTGGCCGGCATGTCCAGCTCCAAGGTCATCGTGGCGGTCAACAAGGACCCCGAGGCCCCCATCTTCAAGGTGGCCACCTACGGCATCGTCGGGGACCTCTTCGAGGTGGTGCCGCTCATGACCAAGGCGGTGGAGGAGCTGAAGGCCAAGGGCTGAAGCTCCAGGTTCCTCCACGTCAGGAATGACGAAGCGACGGCCGCCCGCAGGGGCGGCCGTCGTGCATCTGGGAGGAGAGGTTCCCTCTCCAGGCCGGGGAACTGGCGGGGCGGCTCGGGAGACCTACATTAGACCTGGAGGTCGGCCATGCGGCCGGCGAACGAACGATGAAAGAAGTCCTGCTCATATCCAAGGGGCGCTTCGGCATTCCCTGGCGCGACACGGCCCTCTCCCGGACGGAGGTCAACGTCCGCGAAGCCGAGGACTATGATTCTGCCTACCAGGTTATGCTCACCCAGCGCCCCGGTTTCTTCGTGGTGGACCACCGCCGCGGGGACGAGGAACTGGCGCTCTTCCTGTGGCGGATACGGACCTCGCAGTGGGATCCACCGCCGGTCGGCGTCTTGTTGACCGGCCATCCGGATTCAGCGCTTCGCCGGCCCCCCGTGGTCGAGGTGCTCGGTCCGTCTCTCCACCCAGGGGACTTCGGACGGGTCATGGCGCGGCTTCTGGATCTTCCGACACGAATCGAGAAGCGGCTCCTGGTGGCGGTAGACGTGACGGGAAGAACCTCGCGGGGCTCGACCCTCACCGGGACGACCGTGGATCTCTCTCCGGGCGGCATGCTCGTGTCGAGCCGCCAGCCCCTCCCTCTGGGGGTACGGCCTCTGTGGACCTTCGGCGGCCCGGAGGGCCTGCGCGGACTGTCGGTCCCCGGAACCGTTTTGGGGCCGCGCGGCCACGGAGGCGAGCAGCGTCGGACCTTTGCCGTTCGGTTCGATGCCGGGGCCGGAAACGCGATGGGGCGTCTTCGCAGCTTCCTGGAGTCCAGGGGATAGGCGCTACCGGAGCGGAGGCCGCCCCTCCCTCCACCGGACGCCGGAAAGGAAGCCGAAATCGCCGTCCGGCGGCAGAGAGATCCCCTCCAGTCCGGGCCTGGCCACCGCCACGTTGTCCGGCCACCATAGGCTCACGTAGGGCGGGTCTTGGGCTAAGACTTTCTGCACCTGCGCGTAGATCGCCTTGCGCCGCGCCGGGTCCACCTCGCGCGCCCCTTCCTCCACCAGACTGTCCACCTCGCGGTTGGCGTACCGGCCCCGGTTGAACCCGTCGGGGGGCAGCGCCCACGAGGCGAAGCGCAGCCGGAAGGCGTCGGGATCCGTGATTCCTACCCAGGTCAGCCCGAAGCAGTCGAAGTTCCCCCGCTTCACGTCCCCGTAGAAGGTGCCCCACTCCAGCCACTGGACCGTGACCGAGACGCCCACCCGGGCGAGATCCTGCGCCAGGGCCGTGGCGATCTGCCGGGAGAGCTTGTTGTTGGAGGTCTTGTAGACCAGCCTGAACCGGACGCCGTCCCTGCCGGGCCGCAGTCCAGCGGCATCCAGCAACCGGCGTGCGCGGGCCGGATCGAAAGGATACGACTCCACGTCCCCGCAGTAGGCCCAGTTCTCGGGGCTGAGGAGGCCCGTGGCCGGGCGGCCGTAGCCGTGCAGAATGTAGGTGAGGATGGCCCGCCGGTCGATGGCGAAGGCGATGGCGCGCCGCACCTCGGTGCGGTCGAGCGGCGGGTGGGCACAGTTGAAGCCGACGTAGGCGTAGTTCGCGCCGGGGGACCTTCGGATCTCGTAGCCGTGGTTCGCGAAGTAGGCCAGCGAGTCGGGAGGAAGGTCGTTGACCACCAGGTCTACGCTGCCGCGGCGCAGTTCCAGAGAGCGGACCACGGGGTCGGGGATCACCTTGAAGGCCACGGTGCGGCAGGCCGGTTGCGGCGAGGCGAAGGGGCTGGCCTCGAACAGGAGCCATTGCCCCCTCTCCCACCGGGTCAGGCGGTAGGGACCGCAGCCGATGGGAGAAGGGGAGCCGGGCGGATGGTCGTGCGACGGCGCCGCGCCCGAGACCTCGTCGGCGGGGAGGATGCCCACCGTGAGGGCCGAGAGGAAGGCCGCCCTGGGCTCGCGCAGCGTGATGTCCAGCCGGTACCTTCCGGGCGCCGACAGGGAGGCGATGCAGTCCAGGTCTCCCTTGCGGAAGGAGGGAAGGGCCGGGTCCAGAATCGATCGCAGGGTGGCGAGCGCGTCCTGCGCGGTGACCTCTCGTCCATCCGAAAACCGCACTCCGGGTCTGAGGTGGAAGACGTAGTGCGTCGGATCGGGCTGCCCCCAGGATTCCACCAGGTCCGGCACGGGGCGGAGGTCCTCGCCCGTCTTGAACAACCCCCGGTACAGGAGGTGGAAGGCGCGGTCCGCCGCCACGTCGGAGCCGATCCGCGGGTCCAGCGAGGCGGGCTCGGCCTCCACGGCCACGATCAGGTCGGCCCTGCGCTGCTCCCTCCCGCAGCCGGACGGGAGCAGAGCGAGGATTAAGATCAGGAGTGAAACGGCGAGCGGATGACCGAGGAGGAAGGCGTGGGGCCGCCGCGGTGGCCTAGAGCTCATGGTCCCAGGCTTGGATCCCCGGGGTGATGGAGCCCAGAACGACGGGCCGCCGCGCTCCAGTGGCCGATGGCACGTTTCCCGCGCGCCCTCTCACCGTCTCGTTGGCCAGGAAGGCCATGAGCACGGCCTCCTTGGCCTTGTTGGGGATGGAGTAATCGTCCGCCGTGGTGACCGCCAGCTTGGGCAGGGCCTTTCTCAGTCCGGCCATCAGCACCGGATTCTCGGCGCCGCCTCCCGAGACGATGATCTCCTCGTACCGGACGTCTTGCAGGCAGTGTTCGAGGATGGCGGTGGTGATGGTCTGCACCGTGAAGGCGGCCAGCGTGGCCAGCGCATCGGCGGGTTGCAGGGAGGGGAAGTCCTGCAGGGCGGCCTGCAAGAAGGCGGGGCCGAACTCCCCCTTCTCCGCCGATTTGGGGGGAGCCTTCTTGAGAAAGGGGTGCTCCAGGAGCCGCGCCAGCAGGGCCGGATTGGCCGCGCCGGAGGCCGCCATGGTCCCGTTCCGGTCGAGCCCCTGGGCGCCCTGGGTGAAGTGGATGACGGCGGCGTCCATGAGAGAGTTGCCTGGTCCCGTGTCGAAGGCCGTCACCTGGGAGAGTTTGGCATCGGCCGGAATGGCCGTCACGTTGGCGATGCCTCCGATGTTGAGGGCGATCCGGCTCCGCGCGTGGTGGCGGTAGAGCGCGTAATCCAGATAGGCCACCAGCGGAGCTCCCTGCCCTCCCGCCGCCATGTCTCGGGAGCGGAAATCGGAGATCACCGTGATGCCCGTCCGTTCGGCGATGACGGCGGGGTCGCCGACCTGCAGCGTGCCGCGTACGGAAAACCCGGGCATGGGGACGGATGTGGGCATGTGGTACAGGGTCTGCCCGTGGGACCCGATTAGGTCCACGTTCAGGGGGTTTACGCCGCCCTTCTTGCAGATGTGCAGGGCGGCGTGGGCAAAGAGCTCTCCAAGATAGGCGTTCAGCAGGGTGATCTCCCCCGCGTCCCCGGCGCGTGCGCCCTGGCACTGGAGAATTCGG
>JBAWEQ010000179.1:0-3460 GCA_049591295.1 Acidobacteriota bacterium | reverse complement strand
CCGCGCCCGAACACGTGGCCAGCCGCCCGTTCGAGAGCACCGCCGCGTCTACGGCCGTGAGGACCGATACGCCCGAGAGCGTGTCGGCCTTGACGAGCAGGACGAGATCGCCGGAGGCCACGGGCACCCCGAGAGAGCCCTCGTCCAGGGAGAGGATCGCGGGGCCGTTGAGGCCGGCGCCGCCCAGCCTCAGCTCGATGCCGCCCACGTAAGCGAAACCGTCGGGAACGGGCACCAGCAGGCTGCCCTGCGACACGGGCAGGACCTGCACGGGAACGGACCCACCCACGGCGCCCGAGGGCAGTTCGGCGCGGATGCCGCCGCTGCCGTCCACGGAGCCGCCGTTCGTGCCGACGATGCCCCCGCCCACGGCCCCGGGGCTGTACGGCCCCACCTCCAGGTGGATCTTGCCCTGAAGGAGCGTGAGCACGTCGATCCCCGGGAAGGGCGAGACGGGGAAGAGGACCTTGAGATGGGCCGGCGTGGAGGGATCCTGGTAGGCCAGGAGGTCGGCGGTGTACGGGCTGAAGGCGTGGGTGGTCCCGTCCGTCGTGTCCAGGCTCTCGGTGAAGGTCACCGAGCAGGGCGCGCCGGAGGAGGCGGCCGACGGCGGGGTGATGGTCACCGTCGCCGTGGCCTTCTGGTCCGGAAGGATCGTGGAGGGATCGGTTACCAGCGTGGCCGTGGCCGTCTGAAGCGTCGCGGCCGAAACGCCGCTCAGGGCCTGGCCCTCCACCACGGCCGAGGGCTCCGAGGGGCTCTGGTCCAGGCGCAGGAGGACCACGGTCATGGCGGTCGGCCCCAGCGACACGGGCGTGGGCAGGACCACCGTGAGCCCGCCTCCCGCGTCGGCGGCGGGGGCCAGCCCGATCCACTCCTGCTGCGAGGCGTCGAAGAGGGCGGCGGGTAGGTTTCCGCTGGTCCCCGTGGGCCTGGGCAGCATCAGTGTAAGGGGCGCCGTCGGCGTCTGGCTGATGTCCAGACGCCAAGCGGCCAGGGGCGAGAAGCCCGGGGGCAACGGCAGGGGCAGGGTCTGGCCGGAGAGGGCCGTGGCGGTGGCCGAGGCGTCGGATGCAAAGCCCCCCGCTGGAGCCGTCACGGTGACGCCGCTCGTGAAGGTGCCGCTCCCCCCCGCGGCGGGCAGGGTGCGCTGTTCGGTGGAGAGGGGGGCGAGGCGCGCGTCGAGGACGGCTTCGATCTGGCCGGAGGTAAGCAGGGTGTTCCGATAGGCGTCGGAATAGCCCGCGGCAGAGAGGTACACCACCGCCTGGCCCTCCGGCCCCGGCAGGGCCCAGGAGCCCATGGCGCCAGAGGTGACGGAGGAGCCTCCGCCCGCCAGCGACACGGAGACGCCGGCAAGAGGCAACCCGGTGCGGTCGCTGTAGACCTCACCCTCGATGAAGGCGTCTCCCGCCGTGGCGCCCTGGAAGGCTTTCGCAAAAGAGGTGGCAAGCCCGTTGCCTGCCAGGTCGGTGACGCCGATGGAGAGCTTGAGGGAGACGGGATTGGAGCCGATGGAACTATCCGGCGTCAGCAGCAGGCGCGTGCCCGAGCCGTCCACGGAGGCGCTCCACGGGACGCTGGTGCCGTTCACGGTGAGGGTCACGTTGGATGGCGTGAGGGTCGCCTCTGCCACCGCCTCGGAGAAGTCCACGGTGAGGGTGCCGCCGTCGAGGGAGCAGTCGAGCACCGACGGCGCCAGCGCGTCCTGGATGATGGTGACGGGCTGGGCCGAGCTGGTCTGGCCCGACAGCGAAGCCTGCGCCGAGAAGGCGTTCAATGTGTTGGTGGCGAGGGGAAGCGAGGTGGTGAAGGTGCCGTCCGTTCCCGCCGTCGCCGTGATGGGCGCGCTCCCCCCCGTGATCGTCACGGTGGCACCCGCGGAGCTCTCTCCGGTGAGGGTCACGCTCGTCTGGTTTGTGAGGGAGGGATAGGCGTCGAGGGTGAGCGCCAGGCCCACGGGGCCGCCCGTCCCGCCCAGCACGGTGAAGCTCGAGGCAAACGGTGTGAGGGCGTTGCCCGCCGTGTCCTGGATGCCCCCCGTCAGATTGATGGTCACGGCGGCCCCTTCGGGGAAGGGGGAGGACGGCAGGAAGGTGATCGCGCCGCCTTCGCCCACGAAGGCCCCGGTCAAGGCCTGCCCAGCGGCGGTCACCACGAAGGTGGAGGCCGTCACCGTGGCCTTGTTCACGCTTCGGCTGAAGGTCACGGCCACGGGGCTGGCGCTGGAGATCTCCTGGGCACCATCGGAGGGCGTGATGGAGGCCACGGCGAGGTTCCCCTCCTCCCGCACGACCGTCCGGCCGGCCTGGGCCGAGTTGCCGGGGAGGTCCGTGGCGGTCACCTGGATGAGGTTCGAACCCGGGGCGAGCTGAACCGTCGCGGAGAAGGCACCGCCGTTCAGCGCAAGGGGAGATCCGTTGAGCGTGGCCGAGACGGAGCTCGAATCGGCGACGCTACCCGAGACCGTGACGCTGGAACCGGCGGTGGAGGTTCCGTCCGATGGGGCCGTGAAGGCGATGACGGGGGCCTGCGTGTCGCGCGTCACGTGTACGGCGGCGGCGGCCGCGTTGCCGGCCGCGTCCCTGGCCGTGGCCGTGAGCGTGTTTGCTCCCTCGGTCAGGGGAACGTGTTGGGCCGCAAAGGTGCCGTTGGCCAGGGAGGCCGGCTGGCCGTTCACGTCGACCATGACGGCGTCGGCGGAAACAGTGCCGCTTACCGCCGCCTCCATCTGCCGGGTAACCAGACCGTCCAGCGGGGAGGTGACGGTCACGGTGGGGGCCGTGGTCTTCAGCATCACGTGCCAGGCGAGGCTGCTGCTATTGCCGGCCCGGTCCGTGGCCGTCAGCGTGATGACGTTGGCCCCCTCGGTCAGAGCCACCGGGGCGCTGAAGGAGGACTGGCCGGGGCTGCCTACGGCGCTCCCGTTGACCGTCAGGGTTTCCGGGTGGGCGTCCTGAATGTAGCCCGTTAGGGTCACCGGCGTCGCGTTCACGACGCCGTTGTCGGCGGGACTGCTGACGGAGATGCCGGGCGGCGTCTTGTCCACGGCAAAGCTCACGGCCGCCTGCGCCGCATTCCCGAAGGTGTCGGCGGCCGAGACGGAGAGCACGTAGTAGCCGTCGGCGGTGACGGGCGTGCCCGACGCGTAGGCCATGCCGTTGAGCGCGATCGTGACCGAGCCCGGATCGAGGTGGGGATCAGCGACGCTCACCTGGGCGGCCACGTCCGCGTTGGTCCACGAGCCGTCGGTCACCCCCGTTATCGTGATCGTGGGGGGCGTCGTGTCGCCCGCCGCCTGAACGGTGAAGCTGGACTGGGCCTGCACACTGTTGCCGTCGTAATCCGAAATGGAGGCCTGAAGCGTATGAGCGCCTTCCACCAGGGCCGAGGGCGCCGTCCCCGTGGCCCCCGTATCCGTGACGGTGAGGCTACCCGTGATGTCGGCGCCGTCGAGGGC
>JBAWEQ010000178.1:0-18755 GCA_049591295.1 Acidobacteriota bacterium | reverse complement strand
GGAAAGCGGGAGTTGGTGAAGAGGGTCAGGATGGGCGGGGCCGCCCCCGTCTGGGTGGCGTAGCGGATCTTGAGGTCCTTCCCGCCGACGCTCGGCGGTGAGACGGCCCTCACGATCTTCTCCAGGTTCTTGTTGAGGGTGGCCGTGGGGAACTGCTGCGAGAAGTTGCGGTAGACGCGCGCCACGGCCGGCAGGAGCTTGTCCATGTGCCGGTTCGTGCGGGCTGAGGTGCGCACGGTGGGCATCCAGCCGATGAAGGAGAAGCGCTCGGCGACGGTCTCCTCGAGCTCCTTGGCCCGCTCGGGATCCCCCACAAGGTCCCACTTGTTGAGCACGACCACCGCACCCCGCAGGGAGGCCTCGATGAGCCCCGCGATGTGGGCGTCCTGGTGGGTGGGCATGCCAGAGGCGTCCAGGATGAGCAGGGCCACGTGGCACTGCTCCAGGCTCCTTCGCGCCAGGATGACGGAGAGGACCTCCGCGGCCTGGGCGTTGCGGCTCTTGCGCCGGATGCCCGCCGTGTCCACGAGCAGGAAATCCTGCCCGTCGAGGCTGAGGGGGACGTCCACCGGGTCGCGAGTGGTGCCGGGGATCTCGGAGACCAGTACCCGCTCCTCGCCCAGGATTCGGTTGAGAATGGAGCTCTTGCCGGCGTTGGGCTTGCCCACGATGGCCACCCGGATCGCCTCGCCGGGGGCGGCGGCCGGGGGCTCCGTCGGCTCCGGCATCCCTTGAAGGATGTACTCCCACAGCTCGTCGAGCCCCAGGGCGTGCTCCGCGGAGACGAAGAAAATCTGGTCCATGCCGAGTTCGTGAAATTCCATCCCGCGAGGAAGGTGCCCGGGCACGTCCACCTTGTTCACCACCAGCGCTGTAGCCTTGCCCGCCTTGCGCAGGCGGAGGGCGATCTCACGATCCAGCGGGAGAAGCCCCTCCTTGGCATCCACCATGAGCAGAACCCGGTCCCCGCCGGCCACCGCCAGGTTGACCTGCTCCTCCACCAGGGTGGCCAGAAGGTCTTCCGACTCGCCCAGGATCCCGCCCGTGTCCACGATCTGGATGGGGCGGTCTTCGCGGACAACGAGGGCGACGTTCCGGTCGCGGGTGAGGCCGGGCTGATCGTGCACGAGGGCCTTCCGGCGCCCGATCAGGCGGTTGAAGAGGGTCGACTTGCCCACGTTGGGCCGGCCCACGATAACGACGGTTCCCAAGCTCTCCACGGCTGCCTCCGTCCGGCCATGGTACCACAGGCCTGTCGCGCCTCCGCCGGCGTGAGAGGAGGGAATGGGCCCGTTCGCGTGATGTTAGGATGGGTTGGGAGGTGTTCCCATGAACCCGAGCGAGACGAGCGAGCACGGTGCGACGGACCTGGAGAAGGCCTGCTGGGAGGCCCTCGGCAACGTGGTGGACCCGGAGCTGGGACTGGACGCCGTGAGCCTGGGACTGATCTACCGCCTGCAGGTGGAGGAGGGCAAGGTGGAGGTGGACATGACCATGACCTCCGTGGGCTGCCCCGTTGCCGAGCAGCTCCTGCTCCAGGCCAACAACGAAGTCCTGAAGGTGGCGGGTGTGAAGGACGCCCGCATCAACCTGGTCTGGTCTCCGCCCTGGACTCCCGAGATGATGAGCCTCGAGGCCAAGATGGCCCTCGGTTTCGCCTGAGGCGGTCTCTGCAAGCCCGATGGCGCGGTTGCAGGCCCGGCAGACCGTAGCAGCGAGCCGGCGCGTCCAGCTCCGGGCGTGCTGATCTTGCCCGCCGGCCCCTCTCCTCAGACCCGCCCTGACTGCTCAGCCCGCCTGGCGGGCACCCACCCTTCCAGGGCCATGGCCAGCAGAAGGGCGGCTCCGGCCCCGGCGCTGACGCGGGCGAAGCCCAGGCGATCCATGAGGAATCCCCCGGCCAGGGGCACGACCACGGCGGCGGGCGTGAGCAGGAAGCCCACGAGCGCCAGCAGGGACTGCCGGGTTTCCGGGGCGGCCAGATCCATCATCCAATTCTGCTGGCTCGTGAACTCGGTCCCGAGGAAAATTCCCGTCAGCGCGGCCAGAACGAAGAAGCTCCACGAGGGGAGCGGCAGGAGGACCAGCAGCGCCCCCGCGGCCAGGCTGGCCTGCCCCAGCAGGACGGGCAGCCTGTGCCCTGCCCGGTCTCCCAGGGCGCCCAGCCCGGCCACCGAGAGGGCCTGGGCCACGAGCGCCACGGTCCCGTACAGGGCGGCCGTGGCGGGGGTGACCCCTCGCCGCGACACGGCGTAGGCGGCGTAGAAGCTCAGCACCAGGGGAAAGGAACCGCGGGCCAGCCACCGGGCCGCCAGGTAGGGGCGCATCCAGGGAAGCTGGTCCCAAAGGCCGAAAAGCCGGCGAAAGTGCCCGCGGAGCGTGACGGGAGGCTCGGGCCTTCCCGCGGGCCGCTCCTCGTGCGTGCCGAGAAAGAGCAGGGAGCCGAAGAACGGGGCCGCCCAAGCGATCACGAAGAGAAGGGCGTACCGGCTACCTCCCGTGCCCCCCTCCAGGACCCAGGCCGCCGCGCCCGTGCCCAGGGCCCCCGTGAAGGTCTGGGAGAAGAAGATGGCGCCGAAGGCCCTGCCTCGCAGGCCTGGCTCGAGGATCCGGGCCATGTAGTCCAGCCAGATGGGAAAGAGGAGGCCGATGAGGGCGTAGTAGATCCCCCATCCGGCGAGCACCAGCGGGACCGGGGGGCAAAGGTTCCAAGCCACCCCCGCGGCGATCGCGAGCATGGGAGTGGGGGCGATGAGGTGGAGCCCGAGGACCCATCCCTTCAGGCTGCGGCTGCGGCGGGTGAGCCAGGGGGCCACGGCCTGGGGAAGGCCCGCCCCCAGCGCCGAAATGGCGGGCAGCACCGCGATGGCCACGTGGCCCGCGCCGCGCTCCGCCAGGAAGACGGGCAGGATGGTGTAGGCCGACACCACGTTCATGCCGACCCCCCAGAAGGCCTCCACGCCCCCCAGGAAGGCGGTGTTCCGCCAGTGAGACCGCGGGACGTCGCCTGCCGCCATGGCCCCTCACCCCCTTGGGAAGGCGCCCTCCGTGGCGAACTCGGCGGCCGGCCTGCGGCCTCTCGGCGCCTCGGACTTGCGCATGCGCTCGGGCAGGGCCTCCGGCCGCCCGGCGTGGCCGAGCGCCACGAAGCAGAGGACGTCGTGATCGGCAGGGATCCGGAGGAGCTCCCTCGCCCGCGCCACATCGAACCCGGCCATGGCGTGGGCGTACAGGCCGCGCCGCGTGGCCTCCAGGGCCAGGAGCACCCAGGCGGCCCCCGTGTCGAAGGCGCTATGGCGGTTGGGCTCCCCGCTTTCCGCGAAGCGGGTGCGGGCGCAGACCGCCACGAGAACCGGCGCCTTGCCCGCCCACAGTTGGTTGAACTCGACGAGGCACGAGGCGAAGAGCCGCCGGTCTTCTAAGGTGCGGGCGTAGAGAAACCGCCAGGGCTGCTCGTTGGAGCTCGAAGGGGCCCAGCGGGCCGCCTCGAAGCAGGCCTCCAGGGCTGCGGGGTCCACGCCTTCCTCGGTAAAGGAGCGCGGGGACCAGCGGTTCAGAAAAAGCGGGAGGATGTCCCGGTCGGGCCGGCGGTGAGCGGCCACGTCATCGGCGATCAGCATCTCTTTCACGAGCGCACCTCCTTGCCGTGGGCCCCGTGGGGCCGGGGCCCGTACCAGTGTACTCCATGCTCCCACGGGTGGAGGCCGGCTTATGGTATGGTAAGCGCAGCATACACATATAGGGGGACGACCATGGAGCCCATCCATTTGACCGTAAACGGCAAGACGCACGCCGTGGAAGTGGCGCCCGACACGCCGCTGCTCTGGGTGATCCGCGACACTCTCGGCCTGAAGGGCACCAAGTTCGGGTGCGGCATCGCGGAGTGCGGAGCCTGCACCGTGCTCCTGGACGGCGAGGCGATCCGCTCCTGCATCACGCCCGTCAAAGAGGCCGCGGGCCACCGCATCACCACCATCGAAGGGCTCTCCGCCGCCGGCGGCCATACCCTGCAGAAGGCGTGGGTGTCACAGGAGGTGCCCCAGTGCGGCTACTGCCAGTCGGGGCAGCTCATGGCCGGCGCGGCCCTGCTCGCCAAGAAACCCAAGCCGACGGACGCCGACATCGACGAGGCCATGTCGGGCATCCTGTGCCGGTGCGGGACCTACCAGCGGATTCGCCGCGCCATCCACGCGGCGGCAGGGGAGGCGGCCCATGGCCAGCATCGTTAAGGTTGACCGGAGGCGGTTCCTCAAGATATCGGGCACGGCCGGAGCGGGACTCGTGATCGGCTTCGCCCTGCCCTCGCCACTGCTCCGCGCCGCCGAGGCGGCACAGGAGCCCTTTACCCCCAACGCGTGGCTCAGCATCGACCCGGAGGGCCAGGTCACCATCTGGGTGGCCAAATCGGAGATGGGGCAGGGGGTGCTCACCTCGCTGCCCATGATCGTGGCCGACGAGCTGGAGGCCGACTGGGGCCGGATCAAGATCCAACAGGCCCTCGCCGACCCCAAGTACGGCAGCATGACCACCGGCGGTTCGGCGAGCATCCGCCGCTCCTTCACGCCCCTCCGGGAGGCGGGCGCCGCCGCCCGCATGATGCTGGTGGCGGCGGCGGCCAAGGCGTGGGGAGCGGACGCCTCCGCCTGCCGGGCCGAGTCAGGAAAGGTCCTCCACGTCCCGACGGGCCGGCGGCTCTCCTACGGCGAACTGGCACCCAAGGCGGCGCGGGTGGCGGTCCCCAAACAGATCCAGCTCAAGAGCCCCAAGGAGTTCAAGCTCATCGGGAAGCCCATGCACCGCCTGGACACGCCGGAAAAGGTGGACGGTAGGGCCCGCTTCGGCCTGGACGTGGAGCTTCCCGGTCTGCACGTGGCCGCCGTGGCCCGGGGCCCCGTCTTCGGAGGGAGGGTCAAACGCTTTGACGCCTCCAAGGCCAAGGCTCTGCCGGGGGTCGTGAAGGTCGTCGAGGTGCCCACCGGCGTGGCGGTGTTGGCCAAGGACACCTGGTCCGCCTTCCAGGGCAGGGATGCCCTCCAGGTGGAGTGGGACGAAGGACCGGCCGCCAAGACCGACAGCGCCGGGCTCTGGGCCATGCTCCACGAGAAGGGGAAGGAGGAGGGAGCGATCGCCAGGAAGGAGGGAGATGCGCTCGCCGCCCTCAAGACGGCCGCGAAGCGGGTACAGGCCCAGTACGAGGCCCCCTTCCTGGCCCACGCCACCATGGAGCCCATGAACGCCACGGTGCGCCTGGAGAAGGGCGGGTGCGAGATCTGGGCGCCCACCCAGGCCCCCCAGTGGGCCCAGGGCGAGGTGGCCCGCCTGCTCGGCCTTTCGCCCGAGAAGGTTGTGTTCCACACCACCCTGCTGGGCGGTGGTTTCGGCCGCCGTGCCATGCCCGACTTCGTGGTGGAGGCGGCCCAGGTGGCCCGCGCTGCCGGCTTGCCGGTGAAGGTCGCCTGGAGCCGCGAGGACGACATGCGCCACGACTTCTACCGGCCCATGAGCCTGCATCTCCTGGAGGGCGGCCTGGACGGGCGCGGCAAGCTCACGGCCTACACCCACCGGTTGGTGGCCCCATCCATCAGCGATCAGATGAACGCAGGCTCGGTGAAGGGGGTGGACGAGGCGGCCGTGGACGGGGCCGCCAACATCCTCTACGCCATCTCCAACCTCCGAGTGGAGTACGTCATGGCCAACACGCCGGTGCCCATCGGCTGGTGGAGGTCCGTCTACGCCTCGCAGAACGCCTTCGCCACGGAGTGTTTCATCGATGAGTTGGCCTCGGCGGCCGGCAGGGATCCCGTGGAGTTCCGGCTGGAGCTTCTCGGGGCTTCGTCCCCGATGCATACCGTGCTCGCCCTTGCGGCGGAGCGGTCGGGGTGGGGCAAGCCCTTGCCGTCCGGGCGGGCGCGTGGCGCGGCGTGCTGCGAGTGCTTTGGAACCCGGGTGGCTCACGTGGCCGAGGTGTCCATGGAGAAGGGCCAGGCGAAGGTGCACAAGGTGACCTGTGCCGTGGACTGCGGCCAGGTCGTGAACCCGGACACGGTGCGGGCCCAGGTGGAGAGCGCCGTCGTCTACGGCCTCTCGGCCGTCCTCACGGGCGAAATCACCATCGAGAAGGGACGGGTGAAGCAGGGCAATTTCGACGATTACCCGGTCCTGCGGATGAGGGAGATGCCCGAGGTGGAGGTGCACATGCTGCTCGGTGACTGGGAGACGGCCAAGCTCGGGGGCATGGGCGAGCCCGGTCTTCCGCCCCTGGCGCCGGCGGTGGCCAACGCCCTCTTCGCGATCACCGGCCGGCGCATCCGGCGCCTGCCGCTGAAGGGCTCGGGAGCCTGAAAACCGGAGTGGCAGACGTGAACGCAAAGGAACTGCGGGAAATCCTGGGCGCCCGCGCGGCGCTGAAAGAGCAGGGCGTTCGTGCGGCCCTCGCCACGGTGCTGAAGGTGGAGGGCTCGGCCTACCGAGGTCCCGGCGCCCGCCTCCTGGTGTCGGAAAAGGGGGAGTCCTGGGGCTTCGTGAGCGGCGGCTGCGTGGAGGGGGACCTCCTGGAGAAGGCCCGCGACGTGATCCGCCGGGGAGAGGCCAGGGTCCTCCTCTACGACACCACCGCCCCAGGCGATGCCCTGTGGGGCTCGGGCCTGGGCTGCAACGGCGTGGTGACCATCCTGGTCGAGCCGGCGGAAGGTGCCGCCCTAAATCCCCTGGAATTCGCAAGAGAGTGCCTCGTCCTAGGAACGGGCGTGCTGGCGACCCTGTTCGCAGCGGACGGGAGAGGGCACGAAACGGTGAGCCGGCTCGTGCTCTATCCCGGAGGAGAGCTCCGATCCGAGATCGATGATCGGGCTCTGGCCGGGACCGTCGAGGCGGCCGCGCGAGAGTGCCTCGCCACGGGGAGGACCGGGCTGGTTCCTCTCTCGTCGAACGGCGGAGACTTCGACCTGCTGGTGGAGCGGCTAGGCCCTCCGCTCACCCTTCTGATCATCGGCGCCGGCGCCGACGCCCGACCCCTGGCGGCGCTGGCCTCGAGCCTTGGCTGGAGGGCTGTCGTCGTGGACTGGAGGGAGGAGCTGGTTCGCCGGGCGAGGTTTCCCGAAGCCGAGTCGGTCCTCCTGCTCCGGCCCGAAGAGCTGTCGGCGGCGCTGCCCGCGGCCGGCGAAACGGCAGCCGTGCTCATGTCCCACAATTTTCCCATGGATGCGGACTACCTCGAGCGCCTGATGCGCCGCCCTTTCACCTACCTCGGCCTGCTGGGGCCGAAAAGGCGGGCCGAGCGGCTGCTGTCGGAGCTGGCGGACAGGGGAGTGATGCCGTCGCCCGATCAGATGCGGTGTCTTCACGGTCCCGTGGGCCTGGATATCGGAGCCGACGGCCCGGAGGAGATCGCCCTGGCGGTGGCCGCGGAGATCCTGGCCGAGGTTAGGGGAGCGGGGGGCGGTCTTCTCCGCGATCGCGCGGGACCGCTGCACGCGAGGGCCGGGGGGTGAGAACGGCGGCGCTGCGACGGGGGCCCGCATGATCGGGGCGGTGCTGCTGGCCGCTGGCGGTGCCGTCCGAATGGGACGCCCCAAGCTCCTTCTCTCGGTGGAGGGGGAATCGCTGGTGAGGCGGGCCGCCGAGGCCGCCTGCGCCTCGCGTTGCCGTCCCGTGGTGGTGGTGCTCGGGTCTAGCGCCCGCGCGCTGGCCGGCGAGCTGGCGGGGCTTCGCCTCCGGCCGGTGATCAATCCCCTCTGGCGAAGCGGTCTGGCCTCTTCGATCCGCGTGGGCTTGGGATCGCTGCCGCGCTCATGCGAGGCGGCGGTGTTGCTCCTGGCGGACCAGCCGCGGGTGGGCGCGGTCGAGATCGATCGGCTGATTTCCGCCTGGCTGAAATCGGGGCGTCCGGCGGCAGCGGCCTCATACGGGGGAACCGTGGGCGCCCCTACCGTCTTCGAGCGGGGGCTCTTCCCCGCCCTGCACGCTCTCCGGGGCGATGCCGGGGCGAAGCAGCTTCTTCATGGGCTCGGCGATCGCGTGGAAAAGGTTCCCCTGAAAGAGGGGGCCGAAGACCTGGACACGTGGGAGGAGTGGGAGCGCTTCCGGAATTCTGATCGGCCATCCGTGTTACAACAGTCCCAAGGCCCCGGCGGGGCCTGTACGGAGAGGGGATGATGAAGGTCAAGCGGGCGGACAAATACGGTTTCTGCTCCGGGGTGCGGATCGCGGACCTGAAGGTCCGGCGCTTTGCGGGACAGGGCGGACGCGGGGCCATCCTGGGGCAGGTCGTTCACAACGAGCGTGTGGTGGAGGACCTGGAGCGGCTCGGGGTCCGGACGGTTCACGCCATCGAGGAGGTCAAGGAGCCCGTGATCGTCTTCTCGGCCCACGGGGTGCCGGCCTCCTTCCACGAGAAGGCCAAGGCCCAGGGCCTGGACATCCTGGACACCACCTGCAAGTTCGTCTACGACATCCACAAGGAGGCGAGGCGCTCCTTGGAGGCGGGCGCGCACCTGGTGTTCATCGGCGACCCGAAGCACAGGGAGGTGATCGGCTACACGCACGACCTCGATCCCTCTTCCTACCACATCATCCAGAGCGTGGAGCAGGCCAGGTCCGTGAACTGGAGCCGCTACACCGCCATCAAGGTGCTCTACCAGACCACGCTGAACGCCGAGGAGTATGAGGAGGTGGTCCAGGTCATCGAAGCCGCCCAGCCGGGAACGAGCCGGGCGGACACGGTCTGCTACGCCACCAAGGAGAACCAGGACGCGGCCAAGCGGCTCGCCGAGGATCCCGAGGTGGACTTGATCCTGGTCGTTGGCGGGCGCCATTCCGCCAACACCCGCCACCTCTACGAGATCTGCCACCAGCTCAAACGCAGCTATCTCATCCAAGGAGCCGCGGATCTGGCCCGGGAGTGGTTTTTGGATATCTCGGGCGTGGGGATCACCGCGGGGGCCTCGACCCCGGACTACGTGATCGAGGAGGTGGAGGAGCGGCTCCGGGCCATGGCCGGCGAGGAGGGCCTTCCCTTCGAACTCATCGCTCCGCCCGATCCCAGGCGCAGGCCCCGCTGAAGGGCGCCGTAGTCCCCCCGCGACACTAGACAAAATCAGTTTCACTTGACATTATCGCCCCCCCACCAACGCCCGCCGAAGAGCCTTTGGAATCAGCGGGCCTGTGCTCTTGACAAGGACGATGGGTCGTGGTCTACTTCGAGCATGTTGATGCGATTGGGCTAGGGTGGCGAAGGACGATCCAAACTGGCGGGGCAACAGCCAGTTCGAGTGGACACCTTCGCGGGCATGTAGGATCTGAATCGAATGCGGGCGAGGAATATTAAGGCAGGGCACGGTGAGGAGTGTCCGTGCGGATCTGCGGCCTGGTCAATCGGTTTAGGGGGGGTACCATTCCAAAGAAGGCCCGCTGGCGACCCCTGCTCTTACCCGCGGTGTTCATCCTGGCAGCTTGGCCGGCGCTCCTGCCGTTAGGCGTCCGTGGGTTCGTCCTTTCCGCTGCTGCGGGGCTTTTGGCTCCTCCCACCTCGGTCCCCCAGGAATCTCGAACGGCAGACCGGGCCGCAGAGGCTCCCTCCGCGGCATCCAAGCCCACCCAGGCCCGTCTTCTGGCGTCGGGCGGAAGGGAGATCATCGTGGCCGGCACCGCGATCTTTCTGATCCTGTTGGGAGGCGCGCTGGTTTCGAGGGTGAGGAGAAGCCGCAAGAACGAGAGGGAGGAGGCTCTCCAGCGGGCGGTGGAGGAGAAGACGCGCGAGCTCCAGGAGGCGAACCGGCTCCTGGAGGTGCGGACGCAGCAGTTGGAAGCGCTCAACAGTCGGCTGGAGCTGCTCAGCACGCAGGACCCGCTGACCGGGGCCGCCAACCGCCGGCGATTCGGGGGAAGCCTCTGCACGGAGTGGGCGAGGGCCCAGCGCCACGGCCAGCAGGTAGTTCTGCTCATGGCCGACATCGACCACTTCAAGGCCTACAACGACGCCCACGGCCACGTCAGGGGCGACGACTGTCTCCGCCGCATCACGGACATCCTGCTCGGCCACTTCCGGCGCGCGGAGGACCTGGTGGCCCGGTACGGGGGAGATGAGTTCGCAATCCTGGTGCCCGACACCGACCTGGCAACGGCACAGGAGATGGCCGACGCCGTGCGGCAGGAGATCGAGGAGCTGGGGCTGGCCCAGGGACCAGCCTGCTCGCGCCCGGTGGTGACCCTGAGCTTCGGCATCGCGGCCGTCAGGCCGGTGGACGGGCTGTCGCCCTCGGACCTGGTGGCCATGGCGGATGGCGCCCTCTACCGGGCCAAGACCCTGGGCCGGGACCGTGTCGTTGTGTGGGGCCGCGAGGGCCGGGAGCTGCCCGCCGAGGAACGGCCGTCCTACTAATCCGAGAGGAAAGGGGTTCGCCCCTTCCCTCTCCCCCGCCTTCGCGAGGGCAGGCTCCGCTCGGCTGGGCAAAGCCCACCGCGGCGGGCTGGTTTCGCAAGCAGGCCCCCCCGCCTTCGCGGGGGCAGGCTCAGGCTTCGGCCTCGCTGCTCTCCCATCCCCACTTCGAACCTGCCCTTTGCAGAGAGTCAACCCTATTGGTGTCGGAGTAGTAATTCCCTGCGCCGCACCCGCTGACGGAAGAGGCCGCCCAGGCGAGAAGGCCGCCGTCGGCCGCCAAACCTCCCCATGACGGAGAAATGCGGCCGTAGGAGCGCTCTCCAGAGTGCGAATCGGCCCCGTCTGCGCCTGAGCCAGTCCGGTCTCTACCCGCCGTGTTCGGCCAGCCACCGCTCGCAGTCGAGGGCGGCCCGGCAGCCCATGCCCGCCGCCGTGATCGCCTGGCGGTAGACCTTGTCCCGGACGTCGCCCGCCGCGAAGACGCCGGGCACGCTGGTGTAGCTGCTGTCCGGCTGGGCGATCAGGTAGCCGGTCTCGTCCATCTCCAACTGGCCCTTGAACAGCTCCGTGTTGGGGTTGTGTCCGATGGCGTAGAAGAGCCCCGCCGCCTCCACGGTCTTCTCGCTGCCCGTCGGCAGATGGCGGATGATCACTCCGCGCAGCCCCGTCTCGCCCACCGCGTCCACCACGACGGAGTTCCAGATGGGCATGATCTTCGGGTTTTCCGTGGCCCGCTTCTGCATCGCCTTGGAAGCTCGCAGCTCGTCCCGCCTGTGGACGAGGAGCACCTTGGAGGCGAAGTGAGTCAGATAGGTGGCCTCCTCCACGGCCGTGTCTCCGCCGCCGACCACAACCAGCACCCGGTCGCGGAAGATGGGTAGCGCGCCGTCGCACACGGCGCAGGCGGAGATGCCGCGATTCCACAGGCGCTCCTCCGAGGGGAGGTGGAGGCGCTTGGCGGTGGCGCCGG
The DNA here is from genome assembly GCA_049591295.1 of Acidobacteriota bacterium. GTDB lineage: Bacteria > Acidobacteriota > UBA4820 > UBA4820 > DSQY01 > DTPS01. The sequence continues at coordinate 7,407 of JBAWEQ010000178.1, read as the reverse complement.
TGGCGATGATGATGCTCCTGGCTTCGGCTGTCTCCTCCGCCGAGCGGATGGTGAAGGGGCGCTTGGAGAGATCCACCGAATCCACGTCCTCCGTGATGATGCGCGTGCCGAAGCGGGTGCTCTGCTCCCGCATCCGGTTCATCAGCTCGGGACCGGTGATCCCCTCGGGGAAGCCGGGGAAGTTCTCCACCTCCGTGGTGGTCATGAGCTGCCCCCCGGCCACTCCTCCGCGAATGAAGCCCTCGAACATGAGGGGCTTCAGGCCGGCCCTGGCGGCGTAGATGGCGGCCGTGTGCCCGGCCGGCCCCGAACCGATGATGACGACTTTTTCGATCATGTTCATAGCTCCTTGCCGCCGCCTCTCCACTTCAGTCGAAAGGGGCGCACGAATCGTCCCGGTCTCTTTACAGGAAGCCCTTCTCCCGCATCCAGCCGTCGTTGAAGATGGTGCTCAGGTAGCGCGAGGCGCCGTCGGGGAAGATGGTGACGATGCGCGCCGGCCGATCGAGCGTGGAAGCCAGCTTCCGCACGGCCCAGAGCGCCGCCCCGCTGGAGCCTCCGCCCATGACGCCCTCGCGGCGCACCAGCTCGCGGGTGGTCAGGAAGGCGTCGCGGTCGCTCACCTGGATGATGTCGTCGATCACGGTGAAGTCGGCGGTGCCGATCAGGAATTCGTCCCCCAGGCCTTCCAGAAGGTAGGGCTTGGGCTCGACCCTGCGGCCCGTGCGGAAGTAGTCGGTGAATATCGAGCCCTCGGAGTCGACGGCCACCACCCGGATGTTCCGGTCCCGCTCCCTCAGGAACTTGGCCGTGCCGCCGATGGTGCCGCCCGTGCCCATGCCCGCCACCAGGAAGTCGATGCGCCCCTCCATCTGCTCCCAGATCTCCGGGCCCGTGGTGGCGTAGTGCGCCTCGTTGTTGTCCCGGTTGTTGTGCTGGTCGGGAAAGAAACAGCCGGGGGTGTCGGCGGCCAGCCTCGGGGTGATCCGGTTATAGGAGTCGGGCGAGTCGGGCGGCAGAGTGTGGTCCACCTTCAGCACCTCAGCCCCCAGGGCCACGAGCTGCGCCTCCTTCTCCGGGCTGATGCTGTCGCGCACCACGACCTTCAGCCGGTAGCCCTTCTGGATGGCTACCATGGCCAGGCCGAGGGCCGTGTTGCCGGAGGAGCTCTCGATGATCAGGGCCCCTTCCCGGATGCGCCCCTCCCGCTCGGCCTTCTCGATCATGTACCGCGCGATGCGGTCCTTGATGCTCCCCATCGGATTGAGGAATTCCAGCTTGGCCCACACCTCGGCGCGAAGCCCCTCGGTCACCTTGTTGAGCCGCACCAGCGGCGTCCACCCGATGGCTCCCAGCACGCTGTCGTAACGGCGAATATCCCTCATCATGGCTCCTGAATGGGCCGCCCTCTCCGGACGGCATACGGCGGCCGGTTGCTGCAATCCCGTCCGGCTTCCTCGAATTGTACTCGCTCCCGCGCTCCCATGGGAGCCGTCGCCCGACGGCGACCGGGTGGCCTCGTCATTGAAGTCATGACCAGGACTCCCTCCAAGGGACCTCTCCGAAGCCATCCCGCCGCCGCGTGACCGCATCGTGCGCAGGACACCGTCTCGGAACCTTTCGTGCGAGATAACAGAGGGCCGCCCCAAGCCCTCCCCGCCCTCTCTGAATGGACGGGCGGGCGCCGTGGTTATGCCCAAAGGGGAAATAAGAAAGAAAGGAGTCTGCCATGAAAGGAAAGTCCGTTCGCTACGCGACGGTTCTTCTTCTGGCCGCCGGCCTGACCGGTCTGGCCTTCGCCAGCGCCAGGGCGGAGAAGCCCGCCGCCGACAAAGCGCCCAAGATGACGGTCCCCTCGGTCAGCCCGAACGCCGCCGACATCCGCCTCCAAACGCTCGACGGCAAGGCCGCCACCCTCGCCGGCGCCTTCCAGGGCAAGCCCACCATGCTTGTCTTCCGGGCCTCGTGGTACCAACTGGACGGCAAAGATAGAGTAATATAGATTGGGTGCGGAGGGGTGCCATGAGAAACCCTTCGGAGTTGGCGCCATGGTTTTCACCCGAAGAGCTTCTGGCTTGGGTTCAGGAGGCCGGTGACAAGGCCGGGTACCAGAAGAGGCTGGCCATCTGGTTGACCCACGCGGGACCGTTTCATGCTGGGGAGGTAGCCAGGTACCTCGGGGTTTCAAAGCAAGCCGTGTGGCTCTGGGTCGGACAGTACAACAAGCTGGGACCGGATGGACTGGAGCGTTCGGGGCGCGGCGGTAGACGGTGGGGGTTCCTGTCTCCAGAGGAAGAACGGGACCTGCTGGCCGGGTTTCTAGAACGGGCTAGCCGCGGTGAGGTGGTGACCGCGCTGCACCTTCACCGAGACATCTGCCGGCGGGTGGGGAAAGAGGTTTCCCTGGCCTATGTCTACAAGCTCCTCCACCGGAACGAATGGAGGAAGCTGGCGCCGCGCTTACACCATCCCAAAGCCAACGCCGATGCCCGAGAGGCTTTTAAAAAAACCTCCCGGAGATCCTGAGGACAATCGCACGGGATCTCCCTTCGGACATTCCGCTCCGGTTGCTGTTCCAGGACGAGGCCCGCTATGGCAGGATCAACGATGGCAGACGGTGCTGGGGCCCGCTTCCCCTTCGGCCTCGGGTTCCTTCCCAAATCGTCCGGGAGTACGTCTACGCCTACGGAGCCGTCAGCCCCTCCGACGGGCAGTTCGTCTCCCTGATCCTTCCTTGGGTCGATGCCTCCCTGATGAGCCTCTTCCTGGCCCATGTGGCCGACAGCTTTCCCGGAGAGCACTGCGCCATCTGCTTGGACGGTGCTGGATGGCACAAGGCGTCCGACCTTGTAGTCCCCGCCTCGGTCACTCCCATTTTCCTTCCGCCCTACAGCCCAGAACTCAATCCGGTGGAGCATATCTGGAAGTACACCCGGGAGAACGACTTCCGGAACCACCTCTGCCACAGCATGACCGAGGTCATGGATATCCTCGAGCGCAGTCTCCACCACCTGGGCAACGACCCGCACCTGGTCCGATCCATGACCCATTTCGATTGGATCAATACTCTACCTTAGATGTATTATAAGTGGTATGGTGCCCCGACTGCCGCCGAGAGAGGCCTATGTTCAAGGTCGCCTTCGCCAGGTTCTCCAAGGAGGGCCTTAACGTGGTGGCCGTGGACACGGCAGGAAGGGACAAGGTGGAAGCCGTCAAGGCCCACGTCCATGCCCACGGCCTCACCTACCCCGTCTACTGTAGTGCTCCCCTCCAGTCGAGCCACCTGGTTGCGTTGTTGAGCCCGGTACACGCGAGGGGCCAGGTTGCCTGGGGACTGGTGCGGTCCCTCCTCGTTGTAGAAACGGATCCACGTGGTAATGGTCTTCCTTGCCCCCTCGAAGGTCTCGAGGCGGTGGAGGCAAGTGCACTCCTCCTTCAGCCTGCGGAAGAAGCGTTTGATTATGCCGTTCTTCTCGGGCGTGCAGGGCGGGATGAATTTCTGGTTGAGCCGGTCATCCCGGCAGGCGGCATGGAAGCGCCTGCGACTGGAAGATGAGGCCGTCGTAGCTGCGCAGGACGGGCGTGGAGCCCTTGGGGCGCGTGGTCCCGAAGTGGAGTGCAGGCATCTTCGAGAGCCCCCTCGGCCTCCTTGGCGCGTCCCCTGAGGGAGAACTCATGGCCGATGAGGGCCCAGTCGTGGCAGTCGATGACGGCGGCCAGGTGGGCCTAGACGTCCTGGCCTACGGGAATATGGGTGAGATCCATGGCCCATCGTTCGTTGCTGCGTGAGGGGCGGCTTAGAACCTATCCGTAAATAGATCCGATTTTTCTCCAGCAGATGATGGCGAAGGCAAGGTGCAATAGAGCCTCATAGCTTTCGCGGAGCTTTTCATAGCGGACGTGGAGTTTGCGGAATCGGTTGAGCCAGGAATGGGTGACCTCGACGACCCACCGGCGGTTCTTTGGGGGGCGCCCTGGCCGAGGCTTCTTGCGGCTGACTCGTGGAGTGTATCCCCTTTCCCGGATCGCTCGCTGAGCGGGGTCGCCGTCATAGCCTTTGTCGGCGTACAGGAAACAGGGAAGTCCGTCTGGTAAGGGGATGACGATGGAATCCAGAAGCGGTTCAACTTGGGTGACATCATGCCGATTGGCCCCTGTTACGATGGCGGACAAGGGGAGCCCATGCGCGTCGACGAGCAGGTGGCGCTTGCTTCCATTTTTTCCCCCGGTCCGTCGGATTGGGTCCGACGGCCTCTTGGGCCAGCGGGGCCTTGATCATGCACCCGTCGATACTTTGCCACCTCCAGGCGATCCCTTCCATCTCGTCGTATTCCGCCAAACCCGCGCGCCAGAGGGCCAGAAAGAACCCTGCCTGCAACCAAGTCCGGAAATAGGCGTGCACCGAACTCGAGCTTCCGAATCGTTCTTTGGGCAGAGCCTTCCACTGGCACCCCGTCCGCAACACAAAGACGATGCCCTCGAAGACCCTCCTCGGGTGCATGGGCTTGCGGCCACCGCCAGGCTTTCTTCTGAACACCATCCCCGTTGGTCGGCTCCTTGGGGGAATCAGAGGCTCTACCCGTTTCCAGAACTCATCGGAAACTTCCCAGGATCGTACTTTCGCCATCTTCAGGCCTCCCCAAGAAATATGGGGAGGATGCATCATGAAAGCAAGTTATTTACGGATATATTCTTAGCCTGCCATGGAACCTGGGCCGTGGCGTCCAAGTGCGCTGGTGGACCATCCACCGCTTCACCTTGAGGATGCGGTAGACGGCTTTGCGGTTCACTTTCAGGCCGTTCCGTTTGCGGAGGGGCGCCCACAGGCGCCGGTAACCGCAGGTCGGGTAGGACTGGATGAGGAAGCCGATGCGCCCCGCCAGCTCTTCGTTAATGGGAGAAAGGCAAGCCTGGGTAGAGGCGGTCCGGGTTCCCAAGTGAGGGACGTCCGGTGTCCTGCGCGTGCGGCGCTCCGCGGCGCCCTCCACGGCCGCCAACACTCGTCCGACGTCCTGTCGGCCAAGGGGCGGCCCTTCATTGCCTCCCAGATGACGTCCACTTCCAGAACGAGCTCGCAAACCTTCTGCCTGAGCTTCTTGATCTGCTTGTCCTTCAGGGCCTCTTCGTCTTTCGGCCTCGCCCGCAGTGGGTTCTCCCCGGCCAGCAGAAACTTGTCCTTCCAGTCCTTGATCTCGGCCAGGGTCAGGCCGTGCTGCCGCACAGATAGTTGATCGACGCCTCCGGGGCGGGACCCAAAATCCCCCGGGGGCCAGCACGGCGCGCGCCCAATCGGCTCTCGGCGGATTCGCATATTCCCGAATCGTCACCAGATCGTTGGCCATGCAGCCTCGTTTCTTTCGGTCCCATCCGGGGATCCGCGACGGCAGAGCTCCTTGCCTCAAGGAGAGAGAGCGCGTAAAATCCATCTCTTAGGTCCTTCGACAGACGGGCTCCGCAACCCAACCTGAGCCTTAGGAGATTATAGTGACCGACCCGGGGATAAAAGAGAAGCTGAAGCGATTGATCGTCGAGGAGCTAAATCTGCAGGATGTGAAGCCCGAAAGCATCGGGGATGATAGCCCCCTCTTCGGCGAGGGGCTGGGGCTCGACTCGCTGGATGCCGTGGAACTCGTCGTTGTTGTGCAAAAACACTTCGGGATCAAGATCAAGAACATGAACGAGGCGCGTCCCGCCTTTCAGTCTATCGATGCCCTAGCCGCATATATCGAGAAGAGCAAAATCGAATGAAGCGTACCGCGCCCGTAGCCATTACGGGTATCGGGTGCCTCTGCGCCGCAGGGGACACGGTCCAGAAGTGCATGGAGGCCGTCTTCCGTGGAGAGAGGAACCCTACCCCACCGCGCACCTTCTTTGTTGGGCGCGAAGCTGCCTATCCCGTGTTCGAGGTTTCGAGGGAACTTCCAAACCCGCGGATGCCCGGAAAATCCGGTGTACTGCGTACCTCCAGGCTGGCGCTGGCCGCAACCCTGGCAGCCTTGGAGGATGCTGGTCTGGACCGGAATGCCCTGGGGAGCAGGCGTGTGGGTGTTTGCATCGGGACGACCGTGGGCAGCGCCATGAACAACGAGGACTTTTATAAAGAATACAGGGACGGGCAGCACCCGAACATGGCCCCCATTGAGCGGTTTCTGGCAAGCAATCCCGCATCGGTCCTTGCGAGAGAATTTGAAGTGATGGGTCCCTGCCAGACGGTAGTGAACGCGTGCGCCTCTGGCACTGATGCCGTGGGGATTGGCGCCTCATGGATCCGTGCCGGCCTCTGCGATATCGTTCTTTCGGGAGGCGCCGATGAACTCTGCCGCGTGACCTATGAGGGGTTCATCTCTCTTTTGGTAACGGACGCCGCACCGTGCCGCCCCTTCGATGTGGCAAGAAAGGGACTCAACCTAGGGGAGGGGGCCGCGCTGCTTGTATTAGAGTCGGAGGAATCCCGCGAAGCTAGAGGAAAGGGCGCGCGTTCCTACGTGCTGGGCTATGGATCCGCGGGAGATGCCTATCACCTCACGGCCCCCGACCCCAAGGGAAGAGGCCTGAAAAGGGCCATCAACGAAGCGCTTGGTCAGGCTGGCCTTAGCCCAGCCGCTGTGGCCTTCGTGAATGCGCACGGCACGGGTACCGCCGACAACGACTTGACCGAATCCAAAGTTCTTGCGGAGATCCTTCCGAGCGTCCCCTTTCTTTCCACGAAGGGGTGCACGGGTCACACCCTCGGCGCGGCCGGAGCCATCGAAGCTGTTTTTACAGTGGCTTGTCTGGAGGAGCGCCGGATCCCTGCCAGTGCCGGGTACGCCGAACCCGATTGCGAACTCCCCGCCAGCCCCGTGGACCACCCGACGCCAATCGTTGGGAATGTTGCTCTCTCTGAGTCTCTGGCCTTTGGCGGGCACAATGCTGTTCTTCTATTAGGCACACCGTAACTCCTCGCCCCGCCTAGGCTTGGCTGCGTGTGCGTTGGCATGCTGGGACCTTGTGAGGGGGGGTTGGGCATGGCTTTGCGGTGGCGGGCATGGTGCAGGGCTCCGTCCGCGCGGTGGCGATCCGTGAAGGTCTGCCGGGCGGGCTGCGGAAGGGCCTGAAGTGGAGCGGTGGGACGGCCATGGTGCGTTCCGGGAGGCCCGGCTTTCGAGGTCACCCTCGGGGGTCTTTGGAGCGGCCAACCTTCCAGGCGCACCCTGGACGCGGCGGGAGGGCTGTGCGCAGTGCTGCCAGGCTGCCTTAGGATCGAGGGGTTGGGGGTTGATGGCGAGGCCGCGTTGTCGGTAAATCCTCGCCGTGGCCCGTCTGGACTTGATTGAGGGTGAGTTGCCATGCTGGGACCTCGTGAGGAGGTCCGGGGATGGCGAGGCGCAAGACGAAGGGTGCGGGGCGCGGCGGGGCGGCAGTGGT
>JBAWEQ010000177.1:0-14917 GCA_049591295.1 Acidobacteriota bacterium | reverse complement strand
ACCACTGCCGCCCCGCCGCGCCCCGCACCCTTCGTCTTGCGCCTCGCCATCCCCGGACCTCCTCACGAGGTCCCAGCATGGCAACTCACCCTCAATCAAGTCCAGACGGGCCACGGCGAGGATTTACGATTGATCTTCAGAAGGATTACTTTCCGGGGGGGCGGATGGAGCTGGTGGGGGCGGCGGAGGCGGTGGAGCGCGCGGCGGCTCTGCTGAAGGCCTTCCGCGACGGGGCGCTTCCGGTGGTCCACATCCAGCACATCGCCGCGCGGGCGGGCGCCACTTTCTTCCTTCCGGACACGGAAGGGGCACAGATCCACCCGGCCGTGCGGCCGCGGGAGGGGGAGCGGGTCATCATCAAGCACTTCCCCAACGCGTTCCGCGAGACGGACCTGCGGGCCAGCCTCGCCGCGCTGGGGGCCTCGGAGCTGGTCTTCGCGGGGATGATGACGCATATGTGCGTGGACACCACGGTCCGGGCCGCCGCGGACCTCGGCTTCGCGTGCTCCCTGGCTCACGACGCCTGCGCGACGCGGGATCTCGCCTTCGGGGCAGGCAAGGTGGCGGCAAGGGATGTGCAGACCGCCTACCTGGCGGCGCTCAGCGGCTCCTTTGCCGCCGTGCGATCGGCCGCGGAGATCGCCGCGGCGCTGTGAGGCCCGGCGGGCCGGCGAAGCCCTCACCACCGGGGCCGACGGGCGCGTGGGGTTTTTCTTCTCGGGTTGGAGCATGAGGCCGATCCGTTCCATCACCGCGATGACCTTCAGCCCGACGGGCACCACGAGGCGCGTCGTCTCCCGCATCGCGGAGGTGATCTCCGACGAGGCCTGCCGCGGCCAAGCGCCGGCGCACCGCGACTTCACCCTGCCGGGCGCGAGGAGCGAGGGGGCCTCCTTTCGAAAGGGAAGCCTCGTCGTCTTCGGCGTTCCGGTCTACGCGGGCCGCGTTCCCAAGGTCCTGTTGGAGTACATCAAGACGGTGCGCGGCAACGGCGCGCTGGCCGTCGCGGTGGTCGTCTACGGCAACCGCGACTACGACGACGCCCTGCTCGAGCTCGCCGACCTCCTCGACTCGCGGGGCTTCCTCGTCGCGGCGGCCGCCGCCTTCATCGGCGAGCATTCGTACTCCAAGGCCATCGCCGGAGGACGGCCGGACGAGGACGACATGGAGCTGGCGGCCGAGTTCGCGACCCGGGTGGCGAGGAAGGTAGGGGGCGCCGCTCCGATCGAGAGGGCCGTCGCGAAGGGAAACAGGCCCTACCGGGAGCTGCCCGTGTCGAGGAACGAGAAGGGGGAGGTGATCGACCTCAGCCGCGCCAAGCCCCAGACGTCGCCGGCCTGCCAGGAGTGCGGGAAGTGCGTCGAGGTCTGCCCCATGGGCGCCATCGACCGCGACGACGTATCGGCCATCGTCGGTGAGTGCATCCGGTGCAACGCCTGCGTCAAGACGTGCCCCTCGGAGGCCAAATATTTCTCCGACAGCAACTACCTCACCGTGAAGCGCTGGCTGGAGGCCCACTGCGCCCAGAGGCGCCCGCCGGAGTTCTTTCTGTGAACAGGCGGTTCGCGCCTCGGCTCGCTGAACCCAGACACGAAGTCCCGTTTGGCCCGAATCTCAGCGGAAAGGGGCTCGATCGCGGCGGGCGGTGGGCCCTCTCTTAGAGGAGGATCAGCACAATGGAAAACCTCGGCGGCAAGTTCGGCCTTCTGTATCCATCCTTCTCGCTCACCGCCATGGTGATGGTCATCATCGGCAAACCTGTTCAATCTCCCTTCGTGTGGTTTGCCTTTGCATTGATCCTTGCTTTGCTGGTGGCTATGAACGCGAGGTACTCCAAGCTCTACCAGAAGGCCAAGGCCTTGGCCGAGGACCCCCGCGCGTGAAGGCCGGAGCCCGATCCGCGGGGCCGCCTCTTCTGCGTGATTCTCACGCCCGCCTTGTGATCCTCTCTGGCTCACGGCGAGTCCATGGAAATCCGGGAACACCCTCCCTCGTTCGCCGTGCGGGGGATAAGCGGAATAGCGGAGTTCCGCGGTTCAACCCTCCTCAAGGCCCTTCCCCTTCTTGACTTCGGAGGGCGTTCGGGGCCAAGCTCGGAGCGTGATTTCGATAGCATGGGCGGCGACACCGGAGTACCTCATGAGAGTGCCTCTCGCCCGTGAGGGATGAACGTCGTGTGAGATACGGTCATCCCGAGGGCCCCGCAAAGGGCTCCAATGGAGAGCCCGCCCTGAGGGCGCCTTGCGAGGGGCGCTCGGAAAGGGACCTCGGACAGGGGCCTTGCAGGGATGGCGTCTGAGATTCTTCCAGGGGAGCCCTTCGCAACGGCGGCGTCAGAATGACGGCCTCGGAAGGGAGACTTTCTAAGCGATGACGGGACGGCGGACGCCCTATGGGGCCTCGGTCTTTCGGGGAGGAACGCATGCACATCCTATGGACGCTGGTGATCGGCCTTCTGGCGGGAATCGTGGCGAAGATCATCACGCCGGGCAAGGATCCCGGTGGGTGCATCATCACGATGCTCCTGGGTATCGCGGGGGCGTTTCTGGCCACCTACCTCGGCCAGATGATCGGCTGGTACAAGGCGGGACAGGGTGCGGGGTTCATCGGCGCCGTGGTGGGCGCCATCATCCTGCTGGTCGCCTACCACATCCTCCGGAAGATCATGTCCTGATCGAGGGGAGGTGCCGAGGAGACGCCGTGCCGGTGTTTATCCTCGGCAATCCTCCTCTGTTCATGGGCCGGGATTGGATCCTTCCCGCGATCCACGAGTTGGAGCCGCAAGGAAAGTGACGCGCGGGTATGGCGGAAGCTGCATCTTCGCCGGACTTCCCGATCCCGCCGGTCGGGCCTGCCCTGAATCGGATTCTGGACTCGCTTCACTCGCCAGAATGACGAGGTGGAGCGTTTTGCAGGCGCCGTGGTCCCGACGGGGCGGCGGCCTCAGCTCCCCCGCGCGGCCTTGCCCACGAGCTTGGCGAGCTCCTTCATCTTGAAGGGCTTGGCGATGAACTGGAAGGCGCCGAGGGCCTGGGCCTCGTGGCTGGTCTCGATGGTGGCGTAGCCGGTGATGACGATGACCTGGGTGGTGGGGGCCTTCTCCTTGATGAAGCGGAGCAGGTCCATGCCCGAGGGGCCCTTCATCTTCATGTCCGTCACGAGGACGTGGAAGCTGCGCTCCTTGAGGCGCTCGAGGGCCTTCTCGCTCTCCGTGAAGACCTCCACCTCGAACCCCTCGCGCTCCAGAACGGGCTTGAGGCGGTCCCCCACGATCGGTTCGTCGTCCAGCACCATCACGCTCTTCTCGGCCATGGTTCACCCCCCCTATGGTCCTACTCTTAGGCTTCCGCCGGCCCGCGGTCAAGGCGCGGGCCGTCCGCTCCCGTCTTCTCGCCGTTTGCGAGGGGCAGGCAGACGTGGAAGGTTGTGCCCCGCCCCCGCTCGCTGGTCACCTCGATGGTTCCGCCGTGTTTCTGGATGATGCTGTAGCAGATGGAGAGGCCGAGCCCCGTCCCCTTGCCCGGCTCCTTGGTCGTGAAGAAGGGGTCGAAGACGTGGGGCATGTGCTCCGGCGGGATGCCGGTGCCCTCGTCGCGGACCTCCACGCACACGCGGTCCGAGCCCTTCTCCGCCATGACCTCCACGGTCAGCGGCCCGCCCCCCGGCATGGCCTGGACGGCGTTCAGGAAGAGGTTGAGGAACACCTGCCGCAGCTGGTTGGCCGCTCCCCGCACCGGCGGCAGGCCGGGCGGCGCCCTCAGTTCGAAGCGGACGTCGTTCAGGACCATCTCGTTCTGGGCGATGCGGCGGGTGGCTTCGATCACCTCCAGGAGGTCCACGGGCACCAGATCGGGCCGCTCGTCGCGGGTGAAGTCCAGGAGGCTCTTGACGATCTCCCCCGCCCGCTCGGTCTCGAAGTAGATGTCCTGCAAAAGCCTCCACTTCTCCTCGTCGCTGAGGGCCTTGAAGTCCTCCATGAGGGTCTCGGTGGTGATGGCGACGTTGTTGAGCGGGTTGTTGAGCTCGTGGGCGATGCCCGAGGTGATGGTGCCCATGGCCGTGAGCTTGCCGGCCTGGATGAGCTTTTCCTGGTTGGTCTGGAACTCGGCCAGCATCTGGTTGACGGCCAGGGCGAGCTCGGAGAACTCGTCGCGGTAGGCCCGGGCGGGCCTGATGAGGCTGAAGTCGCCCTGGGCGATGCGCCGCGTGTAGGCCTGGAAGCGCCGGATGGGGTCCATCAGGGCCCGCGTGAAGAAGAAGGTGATGAGGAGGAAGAAGCCCAGCAGGACGGCCAGCATGGTGCCGAACAGCATCTCGGAGCTGTGCAGCAGACGCGCCACGGAACTGCGCTCCCGGTGGACGAGGTCGCGGCCCCGGAAGGCGATCTCGGCCTCCAGCGCCTGCGCCGCGGCCATCTCCCGGCCCCGCTCCTCTACGTCGGCGGTGGATTCCAGCCGCCCCAGGAGGCTCCGGTAGTCCGCCAGCCTGGAGAGCAGCTTCGAGTAGGCCTCGGCCTCGCTCGGGCTGCGCCGCTGTCCCGCGTCGGCCATGAGGAGCGCCTCGGCCTCCTCCACCCTCGCCCTCGCATCGCGCAGGGCCTCCACCGAGCTGCCCTCCTGGCGCTCCAGGAGCTGGACCCGGAGGGACCGGCTGTAGAGCATCTCCAGGGCCTCCAGGAGGTCGAGCTGGCCGCGCACCTGGCGGATCCGCGTCAGGGCCACGAGGCCGAAGAGGCCGCAGAGGACGAAGCAGAGCATGAGGCTGAGGATCAGGCGGTGGCGGATGGGGATGGAGGGGCGCGAGAGGATGATCCGCTGAGCCTCCTCCAGCTCCCGCTGAAGAGGAGGACTGTGGCTGGTGCGGCGGTTGGCCACTGGCGAGTCGCTCATGGTCCCCCCGGTCAGGCGGCGGCCGCCGAGTCCCCTCCCGTGAGATCCCGCCGCGCCCGTGTGCAGGCTTCATGCGTAGTATACGGCCCGCCGGGATCGGGGACAATCGGGCGAGACAGAAGGCGGAACCCGGAGATCGAAAAGATCCACCACCAAGACACCAGGGCACCAAGGCACGAAGGCACTAGGAATTTGACGTGGGGAGATTGACCGGGGCGTGATGGATGGCGCGAGCACGGCGCATCGGCCGAACGGCCGCAATGAATTGCCGCCGCTACGAAGGTCAACCTTCAACCTGCAACCTGCAACCTTCAATCTGCAATCTTCAATCTGCACTCTGCAATCCGGCCTCTCCCGCCCGCCCTTGACGTCCGGCGGCCGGCGACCGCACTCTGGGGGAAAAGCGGGGAGGGGAGCGGATGGATGTCTTTCTGCCCGTGGCCGGGATGAGCGTCAACGTGCTGCTCCTTCTGGGCCTGGGCGCGCTGGTGGGATTCCTGTCGGGGCTCCTGGGAGTGGGAGGCGGCTTCCTCCTCACGCCCATGCTCATCATGATGGGCGTCAGCCCCGTGGTCTCGGCCGCCTCCGGCACCAACGCCATCGTAGGGGCCTCCGCCTCGGGCAGCCTGGCCCACCTGAGGGCCGGAAACGTGGACGTCAGGATGGGCCTGCTGATGCTGGCGGGAGGGGTGCTGGGCGGAGGGGCGGGCACGGCCCTGGTGCGCTCCCTGCGGAGCAGCGGCAACGCCGACGTGGTCATCGTCTTCGCCTACGTGGTGCTGCTCGCGGTGATGGGGGCGGTCATGTTCGTGGAAGGGCTCACGAGCCAGGTCAAGGGCGAGTACGAGACGCCGCGGGAGTCGGCGGCCTACCGATGGCTCCAGCGGCTGCCCCTAAGGCTCAGGTTTCCCGCCTCCGGGGTCGAGACCTCGGCCCTCGCCCCGCTCCTGCTGGGCGCACTGGTGGGCGTCCTGGCCGCCCTCATGGGGGTGGGCGGCGGATTCTTCCTCATCCCGGCCATGACCTACTTCCTGGCCATGCCCATGCGGATCGTGGTGGGGACGAGCCTTTTCCAGATGCTCTTCACCTCGGCCTCGGTCACCCTCATGCAGGCCGTGATGAACCGGAGCGTGGACGCCTTCCTCGCCCTGGGCCTGCTGGTGGGCTCCGCTCTGGGCGCCCAGCTCGGCGCCCGCCTGGCGAAGCGGCTGCGCGGGGACCAGCTCAAGATCGTCCTGGCGCTGCTCGTCCTGGCCCTCTCGCTCAAGATGTTCAACGACCTGCTCGTGATGCCGCCGCACTTCCTGGCGGGGCCGGGGGGGCCCTGATGCGCGCGCCGACTCTCCTGCCGGTCCTGCTGTTTCCCCTTCTCTCCGCCGCCGCGCCTCCGCCCGCCGTGACCGTCAGGGCCTATCCGCCGGAGATCCGCATGAGCGCCGGCTACCACGGGGCCTCGGTGGCCGTGCGGGGCCGCGTCCCTCCGGGCTGCGAGGTGGCCGTGATCCTCTCCTCGCCCCTCGCCGGGGAGGCATGGCCACGCCGCTCCAAGCACGGCCCCTTCTGGATCACCACCGGCGCCGTCCGCTTCGAGGGGGTCCCCTGGCTCTACCAGATCCGCACCAGCCGCCCTCTGGCGGAGCTGCTCCCTCCCTCCCGCCAGGCGGCCCTCGGCCTCGGGGCCCCAGGGCTCAAGGCAACGGTGGGCGTGAGGCCGTCCCAGAACAGGGACCTCTACATCGAGGAGCTGATCCGGGCGAGGAGCGCCGCCGGCTTCTACGACCTGGGGGGAGGCGGCCTGACGCTCTCCCCCTCGGGGGAGTTCCGCACGGCCTTCACCTGGCCCGCCTCGGCCCCGCCGGGCCGCTACGAGGTGAAGGCGCTGGCCCTTCGGGAGGGGCATCGGGTCGGAGAGGCGGCCCTGACCATCCGGCTCCGCAAGGTGGGGGCGGAGGCCTGGATCAGCGACCTCGCCGCCCGCCACGCGTGGCTCTACGGCCTCCTCTCCGTTCTCGTGGCCGTCCTCGCCGGCCTCGCGGCGGGCTGGCTCTTCCGCGCGCCGGGGACGCGCAAGGCGACGGGGTAGCCCGCCGATTCGAGCCGAAAGGCAAAGGTGATACCATCACGGGAGATCGGGCCAGCCTGGGCCGCCGGGGAGTTGCCGGGCAGGCACTTGGCGCGATGGGCCCCGCCTTCCTGATGAAGCGGAGCATGAGGATGGGGAATCGAAGCGCACGGGTTCGCGGGATAGGGCCGTGGCGGGGTGTCCTCCAGGCCGCCGTGCTCGCCGCCCTGGTGGTGACGGGGAGCGGAGCGGCGAAGGAGAGGCCCATCACGGTGTTCGCCGCGGCGAGCACGACGGACGTGCTCCAGCGCCTGGGCAGGCAGTTCGAGCGGGACGGCGGCGCGCCCGTGCGCTTCAGCTTCGCCTCCTCCTCGCTGCTGGCCCGCCAGATCGAGGAGGGGGCGCCGGCGGACCTCTTCGTCTCCGCCGACGAGCAGTGGATGGACTACCTGCAGCAGCGTTCTCTCATCCAGACGGCCACGCGCCGGGACCTCCTCGCCAACGTGCTGGTGCTGGTGGCGCCCGAGGGGCACGGCTTCGCCGTGAAGATGGAGCGCGGTTTTGATCTGCCGGGCGCCTTCAGGGGCCGCCTCGCCGTGGGCGATCCCGCGCACGTGCCGGCGGGCATCTACGCCAAGGAGGCCCTCCAGCATTTCGGCTGGTGGGAGGCGCTGAAGGGGCGGCTCGACCCGGCGGACAACGTGAGGGCGGCCCTGCGCCTCGTCGAAATGGGCGAGGCCGACGCCGGCATCGTTTACGCCACCGACGCCATGGCCAGCTCCAAGGTGGTGGTGCTGGCCGAGTTCCCCTCCGGTTCGCACGCCCCCATCGTCTATCCCGCGGCGCTCTGCCGGGGCGCTCGGCCCGGGGCCTCGGCCTTCCTGGCCTTCATCGGATCGGCGAAGGCCGCACCCGCCTGGCGCGAGGCGGGGTTCCGTCTGGCGGATTGAGGCGTGGCTCCGTTGCTCTCTCACGCCGAGTGGACGGCCCTGCTCCTCTCCGTGAGGGTGGGCCTCCTGAGCGTGGTCCTGGAGGCCCCCTTCGCCCTGGGGGTGGCGTGGCTCCTGGCCCGCCGGCGCTTCCTGGGCAAGACGGCGCTGGACGCCCTGGTCCACCTTCCCCTCGTGCTTCCCCCCGTGGTCACCGGCTACCTGCTCCTGATCCTGCTGGGGAGGAGGGGGCTCATCGGCGGCTTTCTCTACGACCACTTCGGCCTGAGCGTGGCCTTCACCTGGAAGGCCGCCGTCCTCGCCTCGGCCGCCATGGGCTTCCCGCTCATGGTGCGGGCCATCCGGCTGGCCATCGAGCTCATCGACCGGAGGCTGGAGGAGGCCGCGCAGACGCTCGGCGCGGCTCCCTGGCAGGTCTTCGCGAGGGTCGTGCTTCCCCTGGCGGCCCCCGGGGTCCTCACCGGATTCGTGCTGGCCTTCGCCCGCAGCCTCGGGGAGTTCGGCGCCACCCTCACCTTCGCGGGGAACATCGAAGGCCAGTCGCGCACCCTGCCCGTGGCCATCTACACCTTCCTCCAGCTCCCCTCGGGGGACGCGGCGGCGGAGCGGCTCGTGATCCTCTCCGTGGTCCTCAGCCTGGGGGCCCTGGCCGCATCGGAGATGCTGGCTCGGGCGGTCAAGCGCCGGCTGGGAGGGGGCGGCCGTGCTTGAGCTGGACGTCGGTCTGCGGCGCGGGGGCTTCGCCCTCGACGTGGCGGCCTCGCTGGAGGGGCCGGCCACGGCGCTGTTTGGTCCCTCGGGCGCCGGCAAGTCCACCCTCCTCGGCGTGGTGGCGGGCCTCGTGCGGCCAGGCCGGGGCCGCGTGGTGCTGGACGGGGAGGTGCTGGACGACGCCGGGCGCGGCGTGCACGTGCCGACGCACCGGCGGCGGGTGGGAGTGGTCTTCCAGGACGGCCGGCTCTTCCCGCACCTGAGCGCGGGGGAGAACCTCCGCTTCCCGGAGCGGTTCGTGCCGCCTGCCCGGCGCCGCTTCAGGGCCGAAGAGGTGGTCCGGTGGCTGGCGCTGGAGCCCCTCCTGAAGCGCTCCGTCCGGAGCCTCTCGGGCGGGGAGGCCCAGCGGGTGGCCCTGGGCCGGGCGCTCCTCGCCTCGCCCCGGCTGCTCCTCATGGACGAGCCGCTCTCGGCCCTGGACAGGGGGCTGCGCGGCCAGATCCTGCCGCTCCTCCACGGGGCGCTCCAGGCCTCGGGCCTGCCCGTCGTCTACGTGAGCCACGACCTGGCCGAGGCGCTCCAGATCAGCCGGGAGATGCTCCTGCTGAAAGGGGGGAAGAGGGTGGGGCAGGGCCCCTTCCTCGACCTGCTGGAGATCCCCGAGGCGCTCGACCTCTTCCGCGGCCAGGGCCTCCTCAATGTCGTCGCGGCTAGGGTGGCGGGCCACCGCGCCGAGGACGCCGTCACCCTCATCGAGCCCCTGACGGGCGGCGCCGGCGGCGTGAGCTTCAAATCGGCCCTCTCCCCGGAGTTCGCGGCCGGCCGCGAGATCCGCGTGGCGCTGCGGCCCGAGGACGTGGCCCTGGCGCTGGCCCCCGTCGCGGGGACCTCCATCCAGAACCAGGTGCCCGGGACCATCCGGCGGGTGGTGCAGGGCGAGCGCCGGACGCTCGTGGTCATCGACGCTGGCCTCACGCTGCTCGCCGACGTCACCCGCCAGTCGGAGCACGAGCTCGACCTGAGCGAGGGCCGACAGGTGTGGTGCCTCTTCAAGGCCCAGGCCCTCCGGATCCTCGACGCGGCCGCTCCCGGCCCGCCGGGCGGTGCGGGGCCTTCGGGAAAAGACTGAGGGCTTGCCTCGAAGTCTCTGCCGCTGAAAGATAGGTCCGCTTCCCGCCGGAGGGTGCTTCGTGCCCGTGGGTCCTCGCTGGTCCGTCGCGCCGGTGAACGCCTTGGGACAGGCGGCCGGGGCCGGAAGGCCCTCATTTGGTGAACGGTTGGAATGTTCAAAGAAGTGTCTTCCGGCGTCGTGCCATTCGCTTTCCGCCGAGGCGGAAAGCGGCGTTCCGACGCCGTCGGCGCACCCATGGAGGGGGAGATTAGCCTCACTCACTCCGTCTCAGCGCTCTCCGGGGCGAGGGGCAGGCAGAGGTGGATGGTGGTGCCGCGGCCGGGCTCGCTCTCGATCTGCATCTCGCCGCCGTGGCGCTTCACGATCTCGTAGCTGATGGAGAGGCCCAGGCCGGTGCCCTTTCCGCGCTCCTTGGTGGTGAAGAAGGGATCGAAGACGTGCGGGAGGGCCTCGGCGGGGATGCCCGCGCCCTCGTCGGTCACCTCGACGCAGGCCCGGGTGGCATCCAGCCGGTCCGCCCGCACGGTGATCTTGCCGCCTTTGGGCATGGCCTGGACGGAGTTGAGCAGAAGGTTGACCAGGACCTGCCGGAGTTGCGTGAAGTCCCCGAGGATGGGCGGGAACGCCTCGGGGATCTCGTCCTGAAAGGTTGCGCCGTGGATGGACATCTCGTTTCGGACGAGGCGGGCGGAGGCGGCGGCCAGGTCGCGGAGGTTCACGGGCCCCAGCTTGGGGCTGCTCTCCCGCGTGTAGTCCAGCAGGCCGCGGACGGTGTCGGCGGCGCGCTCGGCCTCCGAGTAGATGTCCTCCACCAGGCGGTAGCGGCGGTCGTCCCGCATGGTTTGGCACTCGTCCATGAGGCTCTCGGAGGTGATCAGGACGTTGGTGAGGGGGTTGATCAGCTCGTGGGCGATGCCGGAGGTGAAGGTGCCCACGGCGGCCAGCTTGCCCGCCCGGATCGTCTGGGACTCCCGGGCGCGCAGTTCGAAGAGCATGCGGTTGGTGGCGAGGGCCAGGTCCGAGAACTCGTCGCGGTAGGGCTTGGCGGGCTGGATGGGGGAGAAGTCTCCGGCCGCGATCCGGTTCGTGTAGCCGTGGAATCGTTCTAGGGAGCGCGTGATGGTGCGGGCCAGCAGGTGGGCGACCCAGAAGAGCAGCACCAGCAGCAGGGCCAGAAAGAGGAAGGGCACGACCTGGGAGAGGGAGAGCATGCGGTCCACGGCCGAGGATTCGCGGATCTCCAGCGAGTGCACCAGGTCGATCGCCTGGGCGCCGTTCTCCCTCAATCCCGCCTCCACGGCCCTGCGGGCCTGCGCTTCGGAGGCCCCGCCCCGCTCCAGGACCGCGCACTCGCGCAGGAGGTCGTCGTAGGCGCTGAGGTGGCGGTTGAGCCTGGCCAGGTTCTCCTCGCCCGCCACGTCCAGGACGTTGACGGTCTGCGCCCGCAGGATGGCCACGGCCCTCCCGGCGTGGGCTTGGGCCTCGGCCAGCCCCGTCCCGTAGAGGAAGTAGTCCTTCTCGAAGCGCCGGGCCTCGTGGATCTCGAAGGAGAGGTCCTGCGTGGTCTGGAGGAAGCGCACCTTGGCGCGGGCCTCGTACAGCACGGCCAGCGTCACCAGCGCGGTGGCCGCCGTGAGGAAGAAGCAGAGCAGGAAGCCGGCCACGATCCGCATGCGGATGGAGACCCGCGGCCTGTTCTGGAAGGCCCGCTCGGCCTCCCTCAGCTTCTCCGCCTGCTCCTGGCCCAGGTGCAGCTCGGGCCGGTCCTTCACGAACCCGTCCATGGCCATCCTCGCTCCGCGGCGCTCCCGGCCTCAACGCCCCTTGAGCTGCTCGTTCTCCCGAGTGATGCGGCGCCATTCGAGGGCGCGCTCGATGGCGATGAGCACCTGCTCCTTGCGGAAGGGCTTGGTGATGTAGTCGTAGGCGCCGCGCCGGACCGCCTCCTGAGCCGATTCCAGGCTGCCGTAGGCCGTGATGATGACCACCGGGAGGGCGGGGTCGTGGGCGTGGGCCACCCCGATGACCTCCAGGCCGTCCCGGCCGAGCATCTTCAGGTCCGAGATCACCATCTCGAAGGAGTGGGTCTTCAGGAGCTCCTCCAGCTCCAGCGGGTTGTTGGTGGTGATGACCTCGTAGTCGGTCTTGGAGGTGATGATGGTCTCCAGCAGCAGGAGCATGTCCACTTCGTCATCCAGGATCAGAATTCTCTCCGCCATGGCCTGTCTCCTCTCGCGACCCCCGCGCCGAAGGCCCATGAGATCGACGCCGCAGAGCTCATGGAGAGCGCAGAGACATGCATTCCGTCATTGCAGGACCCCGTGCCCTTCCTGTGCTCCTTGGCCAGATCTTGTCCTAGAAATGGTATCACGCCTCCTCCTCCTGGGGCGCCGCCCGGAGGCGGATCACGAAGGTGCTCCCCGGCGGCTGGCCGCCCGCCTCGGACTCGTGGGTGCTGGTGACGGTGATGGTGCCGCCCGCGTTCTCGATGATCCCGTGGCTGATGGAGAGCCCGAGGCCCGTCCCCTCGCCCGGCGCCTTCGTGGTGAAGAAGGGGTCGAAGATTCTCTCCAGGTCGCCTCTTCGTATCCCGTGGCCCGTATCGCTCACGGCGATCTCCACCCACTCGCCGGTGCGCCGCGTTCGGAGCGTGAGCACGCCCCCGTCGCGCATGGCGGCCCTGGCGTTGGTCACGAGGTTGAGGAGCACCTGCTGGAGGCCGTGCGGCTCCCCGATGACGCGCGGGAGTCCGGGCTCCAGTTCCGCCACGCACCGGACCTTCTCCGTGAGCAGGGTGTTCTGGACCATGTCCACCATGCGCTGCAGCTCCTCGTTGACGTCGGCGGTCTCGGCGGCCTGCTCCGGCACGCGCGCGAAGCGGTTCAGGTTCTCCACGATCTTCTTGCAGGCCAGCCCCTGCCTCTCGATGATCTTGAGCTGTTCGTAACCCTTGGTGCCCGGCTTCTCCCGTTCGAGGAGCAGGTCCGTGAAGCCCAGGATGATGGCCATGGGATTGTTGATCTCGTGCGCCACGCCGGCGGCCAGGGTGCCGAGGGCCGCGAGGCGGGCGCTAAGGTTGATCTGCTGCTCCTTCTGCTTCTTGAGCTGGCCCCAGTAGCGCTCCAGGCGGATCAGCGAGAAGAGGCCCGCCAGGATCGCCAGGAAGATGGCGGTCTGTACGAAGAACTGCCGCAGGAAGAGGGCGCGCACCATGCCCTGGACCTCGCTCACCGGGGCCACCACGGCCACCGACCAGAGCACCTCCCGGCGGTCGTGGTCCAGGATCACGGGGGCGAATCCGATGAGCTTCCGGACGGGGCCCTGGATCTGCCGGTGCCAGCCCGACGCGTACTCGCCGGTGCCCGACTGGCCCTTGAGCATCCGCTCTCGCATGATCACGTTGATCCCCTCGAAGCCCATCCTGGGGTCCTTTCTCCGGCGGACGGTGAAGGCGTTCTGGCCGATGAAATCCCGCATGGGGTGGGCCAGGAAGGTCCCCTTCTCGTCGATCACCCAGGCGTAGCCCGAGGTGCCCGACCGGGCGTTCTCGGTGAAGCGCGTGGCGAGGGCGGAGGCGTCCACCACGAAGAGGAGCACGCCGGAGAAGGCGTCGGGTGGGCGGGGTTCGAGCCCCTCGCGGGCGACGGGGTAGTGGGGCGTGGCCAGCAGGAGGAGCGGGCGGCTGCCGAGGCGGGCCTCCTCCACCGGCAGGCGGTCCCCCAGGTAGACGCGGCCGCGGTTCTCGGGCCGCCGGGCCCACCGGAAGTAGGGCTCCTCGGCGTAGTTGCCCCGCTCCAGCCGGACGCGCCCCCGCGCATCGCAGACCTCGCACGTCTCGCCCGAGGAGTCCACGTACCGGATCTCCAGGAGCTCGTCGCTCTGGACCGAGCGCAGCGTCACCTGGAGGCGGCTCCTCCAGCCCTCGCTCCCGGGCTGGCTCAGGCTGGGAGACTCGTTGAGGACCAGCAGCTCGCGCCTCAGAAAGTCCAGGTCCTGGTGGATCAGGCCGGCCAGGTTCTCGGCGAGCACGAGCTGCTGCTGGTTGAACTCCTGGGACACCACCTGCCGCATCTTCCCGAAGGAGACCAGGCCCAGGATGAAGGCCGCCACGAGCAGGGCCGCCGCGGCGACCATGCCGATGAGGGGCACGACCCTTCGGTTCTGGTACCAGCGCACGGCTACCTCCCTTCTCCGGTTCCGGGCCGGAGCCCAAGCGTGAAGTCACCCGCGAGGAAGGCGCGGGCCGCCCTCTCCACGGCCCCGTCCTCGGTCATGAGGGTGTCGGTCTGCCGCGTCACCACCAGGAGCCGCCCCAGCATCCTGAGCGCCGCCTCCAGGCCCGCCCGGCCGGGCCTGTCGAGGCGGGCGAAGAGGGCGTCCTCCCGGGCCGAGACCGAGAACCCGGCCTGTTCCAGGACCCTGGCCATGAAGGCCACGCGGCGCGTCTTGCCCGCCGCGTCCGCCGCCCCGCCGTGGAAGAGAAAGGCGGCGTAGTTGGAGGCGTCGTCGTCGGAGAGAGAGGCATCCACGCGGGAGAAGTGGAAGCCGAGACGGAAGCAGAGGTTCAGGTAGGAGCGGGAGACCACCACGAAGTTCGGCTCGGCCATCCGCTGGAGGAGGTCACCCGAGGCCAGCGTGGAGGCTATGGTGGAGGCCACGGCGCGGGCGTCCATGGCGGAGTCGGTGCCCCAGGGAACCTCGGCCACCCCCCGCCACACCGCCAGGAGCGGCTCGCACCGGAACTGCTCCGGGACCACCGTGCGGCTCCCCTCGGGCACCCCCAGTCCGCCCCCCAGGTCGATGAAGTAGAAGTCGAGGGGGATGGGGCTCTGGAGCTTCAGGGCCCCGCGCGTGCCGGCCGTGGCGCGTCCGCCCGCCAGGAACATCTCCTGGACCGCCATCTCGTGGGAGAAGCGGAGCAGGTCGTGCAGGGTGCGGCAGCCCGAGGGCTTGAACTGGCGAGCCCTGGGATCGGTGAGGTTCAGCGGCGTGAGGTGGGCGAGCACCTCTCGCAGGCGCCGGAAGAGGGGGGAGTCTGCCGACTCCTGGGCGCGCGCCGCGGCCGCTGCCGCGAGCAGGGGCTCCTGGCGTCCCTCGTAGATGTTGCCCATCTCCGCGTCCACCGTCACGACCTGGCCGGGGTGCAGGCGCTCCATGGCTCCCCGGGCGCCGA
>JBAWEQ010000176.1:0-2242 GCA_049591295.1 Acidobacteriota bacterium | reverse complement strand
CTTTCAACTTGTCACGCGAGGAGGAGTCAAGGTCCAGCACATAGAGCCGGATGGTTCGATTAAGCTTATCGATTTTGTCGGGGAGCGGGGCTATTTTGGAGCGCTTGGCATCATAAAGCAGTCCCGGTCCAATCACATGGTTCAGGCTGAAGAGGATACTTTTTGCTATCTCCTGGAAAGGGAAGTGTTTCTCAGACTCGTTCATAGTTATCCTGCCTTTGCACAGTACTATTTGGACAGGTTTTCCGTCGACGTGGTCGGCGCAGCGTACGCTGAGATGCGAGATCAAAAAAGAATTGGGTCAAATCGAGGTGGCTTGTTCCTATTTACCGCCAGAGTGAAAGATATCGTCAAGAGACCGGCCGAAGTTATAAACGGGTATGAAACTGTTCAGGCGGCCGCCCGCAAAATGACCGATCTCTCGCTGGGCTCCCTACTGGTAGTAGACCAAGCTGGAAAAGTGGCTGGTATCGTCACGGACAACGATCTTAGGACCAAAGTTGTGGCAAAGGGCTTGGATTATGGCAGTTCAGTCCAATCCGTGGCGTCTGCCCCGGTCAAATTCGTGCCCGACACCGCACCGGCTTTCGACGCGTTGCTGCAGATGATGAATCAACAGGTGCACCATCTCGGTGTGGAAAGAGATGGGGATCTTATCGGCATGATTACAGCTCACGACATAATGATCCAGCAAGGGACTTCGCCTATCTCGCTTTTCAGAGAAATTGTTTCGCAGCGCACCATTGACGGCCTATACTCTCTCGGGGAAAAAGTGCCTCTTGTTGTTGCGGCTCTCATTCAAGAAGGTGGCAAAGCACAAGATATTACGAGGATGGTAGCTGCTCTTAACGACCACATCGTTACCCGCGTCCTGGCATTGCTGGAAGAAGAAATCGGGCCCGCCCCATATCGGTGGTGCTGGCTCATGTTAGGCAGCGAAGGGCGTTTCGAACAAACCTTTGCCACGGATCAAGACAATGCCTTGCTTTATGACAACCCACCGGACGACTGGGAACGCATCAAGACAGCTAAACTGTACTTTCGCAGATTCGGAAACGAAGCTGTGAAGCATCTTGAAGCATGCGGGTACGCCCTGTGCAAAGGAAAGATGATGGCATCGACGCCCAATTGGCGCAAGCCTTCCAAAGTCTGGGAAGGTTATTTTGACCGTTGGATGACGTCTCCGGAGCCCCAGGCTGTCCTTCATGCCACCATCTTCTTCGATTTCCGGCCGGGTTATGGCAGTTTTTCCCTCGGAGACCGTCTCAGAGAGTATGTGGCCGAAGTGGCCCCGAGAAGAGAACTCTTCTTAATGTTTCTGGCCAAAGATTGCCTCACCGGCAGAGCGCCTCTGACCTTTTTCAGAGAATTTGTCGTGGAAAAAGACGGCCAGCATAAGAATCGCGTCGATCTCAAAACTCGAGGACTGGTTCCTTTCGTGGATTTTGCACGTGTCATGTCATTGAAATACGGCATCAAGGAGACTAATACCCTTGCCAGATTGAAGGCTCTGGCAGACGGCGAGCATATTCCTCGAGGGTTCTACGCCGAGGTACGGGAAGCCTACGAATTCCAAATGCAGGTACGCCTCGTTCATCAACTCAGAAGACTTTTGGCCGGGCTGATCCCAGACAATTACATTGATCCGGTGGACTTGACCGACACAGAAAGACAAACTCTCAAGGAAGCATTCGGCGTCATCAGCAACATTCAGGCGTTTCTAAAAGAAGAGATCAGAATTGTGGAATAGCAACCGCTCATAATAAGGTTCTGCCATCCGATAAGGGAGAATTTTTGTGAAGTTGAAGTGGCCATGGATTCGCAACGATAAGCACCCCGCAATCATTGCAAACCGCAGGCGCTTCGAACGATTTGACCGGACCAAGCCAATAGAAACATACCAGTTTGTGTCCCTTGACACCGAACTGACCGGGCTCAACCTGCGTCACGATGCAATAGTGTCTATCGGGGCAGTGCGCATAGATGGCTTACAAATAATCACGGGAGAAACATTTTTTTCGTACGTGAAACCTCAGCAGTCCATGCCCAAGGTGAGCACATTGATTCACCGGATAACTCCGGATCAGATCGAAAGCGCACCGGAACTGAAGAAGATTCTGCCTGACTTTGTGGATTTCCTAGGTGACGCTCTGTTGGTAGGTCATTTCATCGGGCTAGACCTGGCGTTTATAAATAGGGCTGCACGAAAACTTCTGGGCGGGACCTTGCGAAACCCTTGCCT
>JBAWEQ010000175.1:0-11211 GCA_049591295.1 Acidobacteriota bacterium | reverse complement strand
GACCGACTCCGAAGGACTGCGGGGCATCCTCAACAGCGGCCACATGCGCAGCCAGGCCTATGTGACCCGCGTCGTCGGTGAGGACTACCGCGTCTGCATGTACAGCACGTGGGCCCCGAAGGCTGTCGCGCTCATCGGGGAACTGCCACCTACCCTAGCCGACCGGTCGGTCACCCTGCGCATGCGGAGGAGAGCCCCGAACGAATCCATCGAGCGCCTCCAGCTCCACCGGCTGGGCGACATGGAAGACCTCCGGTCCATGGCGGCGCGCTGGGCCAGCGATCACACCGACGAACTGCGCCTGCTGGATCCTGAGGTTCCTGCATCGATTACGAAGGACCGGGCACGGGACAACTGGCGTCCCTTGCTCGCCATCGCGGACCTGGCCGGTGGAACTTGGCCGGCCAGAGCGCGCTCGTGCGCCCTGGTGCTCACATCATCCGGAAGCGATACCTCGGCCGCCGTCCAGCTCCTCGAAGACCTGCGAAGCCTCTTTCAGTCGAAGGGCGTCGAGCGACTCACCACGGAGGAGATCCTGGCGCACCTGAACGCCATGGACGAGCGCCCCTGGCCCGAGTGGCGGGACCGGGGGCCCCTGACTCCCCGGCAGCTCGCTCTCATCCTGCAACGATTCGGCATTGGTCCCACCAAGTGGAAACAGAACCGAGAGATGTGCAGGGGGTATGACGCCGCAGCCTTCGAAGATTCTTTTTCCCGCTATCTCCCCTCTGACCCGCCACACCCGCCACCGGCCTCACATCAAAGGACTTACAGACCCCCCTCATCCGCCACCCGGGAGCCGAAAAACGGCCCGATTTCGCCCGATAAGTCCAGCATTCTCTCGGCGGTGGCGGATCCCGAAGAGGCGAACCGCCACCTCAGGGGTCCCAACGAGGGAGAAGCGCCACCATGAGCCTCCTTGCCCGTTCCCTGGAGACGACTTCGGTGTGCTTGTATCGGATCCCATCGACTTCGGACGAGGCTAGGCCATGGGACTCGATTCGCAATTCGGCAGCGGTGGCGGGTCGAGGCAAAAGGTGGCGGATCGCCCCGGAGACCATCCACCACAAGCGCCACAGCCCTCATTCCACAGCACTTACAGAGGCACCTTCACCCTTTCTTGGCCCCTTTCGGTGGCGGATCGCCCCTTCCACAAGTCCTGCATTCTCTTGGCGGTGGCGGGTGTGGCGGGTCGTTGGGGGAAAATGGGGGCAAAACAAATTGCTTCCGCCGCCTCCCTCGCCCCATCCATCTGCTTCCCTTCACGCCCCTGGCACCGACCGAAGAACGCAGAACGTGGCGGGGGGGACCGTCGAAGCAGGGAGCGCAAGCACCGCAACAGGCGCCAGGAGGCGCGCTGTTGCCGCCCGGAGCGGGGGCCTTGCCCCCTCCCTCCGGGGCGCATGCCAGGGCTTCGCCCCGGCACCCCAAACACGAAGAGGTCTCCATGAGTGATACGGACTTCACGCATTCCCCCAAGACCGGCAAGAGACCCTACCGGGTCAACGTCCGCTTCTCGAACGAGGAGTACGGCCACCTCTGGGAGCAGTGCCGGATCGTTCACCAGAGTCCCGCCGGGTTCCTCCGCAACCTGGCGGCGGGAGTCCGGCTCCGGCCCGTCCCGCGGTTTCCGGACGACGTCCAGAGGGCCATCAAGAGCCTCGGCGGCAACCTCAACCAGCTCGCCCACCAAGCCAACGTGGGCCGGGTGGACAAAAGCGAAGTGGAGAGCCTCCGGGAGGGCATCGCCCGGCTCCTCGTCGCGATCGGAGCGCGGTGATGCCCGTTCTCAAGATCACCCACGGAGGGAGTAGCGCCAAGATGATCAACTACCTCCTCACTCAGGACAGGAATGCCAGCCGTCTCCAGTCGCTGGGCGGCACCGTCGTGGGAAGAGATCCCCGGACGGTCGAAGCGGAGTTTCGAGAGACCCGCCTCCATTTCGGCGATGGAGCAGGCCGGCAGTACTACCACGTGGCCATCAGCTTCGAGCGGAGCGATCTGGGAGACCTGGCAACTTCACAGGGGGCACCCGATTACGAGCGGATCCGCGACTACGGCGACGAGTGGGCGCGAGAGGCCGGCATCGCCAAGAACCACGAGTACCTCGTGGTGGTCCACGGAGAGAAGGGCCACCCGCACGCCCACGTGATCTGGAACGCCACGGGGCTGGATGGGCACAAGTACCACGACGACAAACAGAACCTCACTCGCCTCAGGGACGTGAACGACCGGCTGGCGAGGAGGCATGGCATTCAGCGGGAGCTGGACCGGGTACGGGACCCGCACCGGCCGAGCGACAAGTTTATCCGGCAGGCGGAGCGGGGAGGAGGGCGCTACTCCTGGAAGCTGGACGTGCAGGACCGCATCCGCGAGGCGGGGAGACGGGCCTTCTCGGAAGAGGAGTTCAAGAGCCGGCTCAAGGAGCAGGGCGTCGAACTGAGGATCCGGGGTGGAAAGTACAGCTACTCGATGACCGACGAGATGGGCAAAAAGCGGGCGATCCGGGAGGTCAGGCTCGGGGAGCCCTACCAGCGTCAGCAGTTGTTGGAGAAGTTCAGCCAACAACGAGAACAGCTCAAGCGCGACCCCGAAGCCTACCGCCGGCGGCTCAAGGCGGAGGAGTCCGAGCGCTACTCCTGGCAACGGGACCTGAGGGGCCGGATCATCGAGGCCCTGCGGCCTGCCAAGAACCACGAAGCCTTCCGGGAGACCATGGAGCGCCAAGGGGTGAAGTCGCACCTCGGTGAGGACGGCCTCTACCGGTTCACCTTCCAAGACCGGCACGGCCTCGACCACACGGACGTCTCCGCGGCACGGCTCTACTCCGCCACCCCCGACCGCATCACGAGCCGCATCGAAGAGAACGCCGGGAGGGCCGAGGCGGCTACGGCCCTCAGCGTGGGCAAGATGGCCGGGCGTGAGGCGGGCGGCCTCCTTGCGGGCCTCATGCGGGAGGTGGAATCCGCCACCCGCGATCCGCAAGGCTCGCGGGGAGGCGAAGGGCTGCCCACCCGGGAGGACCTTCGTATGGAGCGGCCCCGGCACCCCGAACACCCCGAGGATCGGGAGGAACGATGGTAAGCCGCACGATTCCCCCTTCTATTCGAAGGAGTCTTTGATGGCCACGACATCACAGCCCCGGCTGGAGCACCAGTCGGAGGAGTTCGAACGGAACCTGATTCTCGCGGGGACAGCGATCTTCGCGCTCGCCCTCTGGGTGGGAGGAGCTTTCGAGGTGACCCCGTACCTTCACGCCGCCAGGGGGACCAAGCCCTTCTTCCTCGGGAGGCTGCTCGCCTGGGACCATAACGTCTTGATCAAGCTGGTCATCAACCCCTTCCTCGCCCATCCCGTGCCCTTCCTGCTGGGCTCGTGCGCTCTCGCCTTGAGTCCCCTGGTCTACGGCGCGGCCAACGGCATTCGGCACGAGAGGTACACCCTGGCTCTGCGGGTCTTGTCGGACCTCCTGCTGGCCGGGCTGGCCTTCCTCATCCCGGCCTACCTCCTGCCCGGCAGGTTGGCTCCCTTCTCGGTAGCGTGGTGGCGAGCCACCTTGCTGGCCGGCACCTCGGGGCTTCTTTTCCTGCTGGAGGCCATCCGCGTCAGCCACGCCAGGCTCAGCACCGAGGACATCCTGCGAAACCCCCACGCCTACGACCTCATGGACCTCTCCGGCGCGGCCAGGCTCTCCGAGCTAAAACGGGCCGGGCTCCTCGTGAAGACCTCCTCCTGGCCCTCGCCGGAAGCTAAGGCGCTGCGGGGACGGATCTGCATCGGGCGCTTGTACGACGACGGGTCCCCCACGGGCTACTTCGTCGCTCCCGAGATCGCCAAGCTCCAACAGACGGTGGTCGTGGCTCCCACGGGCTCCGGCAAGACCACCTCCCTGGCCCTGCCCTGGAGCCGAGAGCTGCCCCGCAAGGGCCAGTCGGTCTTCGTCCTTGACTTCAAGGGCGACATGGCCCAGCCCATCCGTCTCGGGCTGGCCGGCCTGAACCCTCCCCCGCTCTGGGTCTTCAACCCGCTGAGCCACGCCTCGGTCCGCTGGAACCCCCTGCTGGAACCGGAGGCGGGCAGCGAGGATTACCACGAGGGGCTGGAGGCCATCGCCGAGGCCCTCTTCGGCGAGGTCAACGCAGGATCGTACCAGTACTTCGACCTGCTGGACCTGCGCATGCTCAAGGCGGGCGTGCGGGTCGTCGGGCACCTGGAAGCACCCAGCCTGAAGGCCCTCCACGACCTCTTCCTTTCCAAGCAGGTCCTCGAAGAGACGCTGGACCACATCAAGGACAAAGCGGACCTGGACGAATTCGCAAGGATCGAGGCCGACCTGAAGGCCTCCACGGACAGCAAGAAGTACACCTTCACGGAGCGGATCCAGGGGGTCCGCAACAAGCTGGACGCCTTCGCGCATCCGGCTATCCGGCGGGTCACGGGCGAGGAGCCGGACTTCAGGCTCTCGCGCCTCTTCGAGCAGCCCTCCTGCCTCGTCTTCACGGCGCCCATGCGTATGGGCCTCGCGGGAGAGACGCTCGCGGCCATGGCCGTGCGCCTGCTCCAGCACCAGCTCCACCGCCGGTACGGCCACAAGGGCGGACGGCTCTTTCTCATCCTGGACGAGTTCAGCAAGCTGGCCATGGACCATAAACAGACCGAGCGCTTCATCAGCGTCTCGCGCTCCGCCGGCGCCGTGTCGGTGATCATCCTCCAGGACATGGACCAGCTCCACCCCGCCACGCGCTCCAGCATCTGGGGCAACTGCCAGGACCGCTACATCCTCCGCGGGGCCAGCGCCCGGACCGCGGGCTGGCTCTCCGACAGCCTCGGTGAGCGCCGCCTCTGGACCCGCACGGTCTCGGCCACCACCTCCCGGGGTCCCCGCCACGTCAGCGACGCGGGGAGCCTCAGCGCCCGCGAGGACTTCGTGCCCGTCCTCAGGCCCAGGGAGATCACCCTCACCGGAGGCCTCGAACGCGGCGCCTGGCTCCAACTCTCCAAATACAGCCACAAACCCATCCTCGTAGACCTCACGAGGCCCCTCTGAGACTGGAAATCGGCCCACCAAAAGAGTCATAGTGGGAACGTTCGGTTCCCGCGAAGAAAGGAGGAATAGTGTGGAGACACGCAAAGAACGCGGGTTGAAACAACTTCCCGACGGACGGTGGCAGTGGAGCTATAAGGACCCATCGGGTCGGTATCGGCGGTACATCGCGCGTACCAAGGGCGAAGCCAGGGCCTATCTGGAGAAGGTGCACACCCTGATCCGGGAAGGCCGGTTCATGGACCGTAGAAAGGAGGTCAAGACCACCTTTGAAGAGGCAGTGAAGAGGTTCCTTGTCTGGAGTGAGGTGAACGTCCGGCCGAGCACCTACAAGAACGACAAGCACTACGCGGAGCTCTGGCTTGCCAGCCCTCACTTCGCTGGGAAGCGACTCAGCAAGATCACGCCGGTCGACGTGGAGGCCTACAAGGCGCAGCGCGTGACCGGCCCCAACAAGGTCTCCCAGCGAACAACCGATGCAGACCTGGGCAGGCTGCGCCGACTGTTCTCCCTCTGCGAGACGTGGGGGCTTTGCGAGAAGAATCCCGTCAAGGCCGTGAAATTCTTCCACCCCGAGTGCCGGAGGGAGCGGTTCCTCACTCCTGAGGAGGAGGCCCTCCTCATGGACCACGCCCCACCGCCCATGCGTCCCTGCATCACCTTCGCGGTGAATACCGGTCTTCGGCTGCGCGAGATGCTCACGCTCACATGGAGCCAGATCGACCTGAAGCAGGGATTCGTGACCATCACGGCGGAGGTGGCCAAAGGCAAGCGCACGCGGCACGTCCCCCTGAACCAGAGAGCGCGGGAGGCCCTCGGCGAGCTACCCAGAAACATCAACCCGGCCGCTCTGGTCTTCCCCCTCTACGGCGGGGAGGTGTTCGGGAATGAGCACACGCACTCCCCCTCCTTCTACAAGGCCTGGCAGAAGACCGTGGCCACCGCAAAGGCCGACGGCCTGGACGGGCGGGATCTCTGCTGGCATACCCTGCGCCACACCTTCGCCTCGCGCCTCGTCGCCGCGGGCGTCGGACTCCACGTGGTGCAGCGGCTCCTGGGCCATCAGAGCATCGCCATGGTCATGCGGTACGCCCACCTCGGAGCGACCGACATGATCGACGCGGTGAAGCTTCTGGAGTCGAAGTTGCAATTTAGTTGCAATCCCTCCCAACCGCACCAAAAGGAAAGTGCCCCATGAGACCCCGGGGCACCCTTCGCAAAGCCTTATCAGGATTACCTTTGGCGGAGAGGGGGGGATTCGAACCCCCGGTCCAGGTTTAAGCCCGGACAACTGCTTAGCAGGCAGTCCTGTTCGGCCACTCCAGCACCTCTCCGCGCTCAGGTGGCAGGAGGATTATAGGGGGGGGCGGGCCGCAAGTCAACGATGCCCCGCCGCCGGGATCGGGGCGGCGGACGCCACGGCCGGACGTTCCTGGGCTGGTCAATGAAAGACCCGCAGAAAGCGCACGAGGAGCAAGACCAAGAGCAGGACGAGGTAGAACCGAAGAAAGTAGAGCGCGAAGCGCGTCATGGGAGTCATCTTCACGCGGGGCATCTGGCTACCTCCGCCGCGGGGCCGCGCCGCGTGAGGCCGGCGGCCGGGGCCACGCGCGAAGGCGCGGTTCCCGGTCCTCGCGTCCGTCCATCCCGACTGCACATCCGCCTCATGGCTGCGCCTTCCCGTGAGCAACGAAGCCCGCACCGCCCGGTGGGTCCGGCCCTTCAATCCGCGTTCCCCGATCTCGATCCGTCATCTCGCCTACACCTTCACCCGCGTGGTGAGCCCCTTCATGATCTCGTTGTAGCGGACCACGCCCAGAAGCTGGTCCTGGGCGTCCACCACGGGAATCATGCGGTAGTGGTACTTGGCGAAGAGCTCGGCCAGGTCCTCCCGCACATCGTCCATCTCCGCCGCCACGACGGGAGCCGCCATGACCTCCCTGAGCGTCTGGTGGTCGGCGGAGAGCAGGAGCTCGCGCAGGTCCACGACGCCCACGAGGGTCCGCCCCGTCTGGTTCACGACGTAGAGGTAGGAGATGCTCTCGGGCTCGGCGCCCGAGCGACGGATCTTCGCCAGAGCCTCGCCCACCGTGATGTCCGCCGGAAAGGTGGTGAAATCCTGCGACATGAGGTTGGCGGCGCTGGCCTCCCGCTCGGAGAGGATGCTCTTCATGCGCTCGGCCTGCTCGGGGGGCAGAAGCTCCATCAGGTCCACCATGTCGTCGTGTGGCAGCACCGAGAAGAGGTCGGCCACCTGGGGGACGGTCATCTCCGTCAGGATGGTGCGGGCCCGCTCCTTGCGCAGGCTGGCGATGATCTGCCTCTGGGCGCGCGGTTCGGCCTCGGCCAGCGCCTCCGCGGCCTTCTCCGAATCGAGGGCCGAGAAGAGCGCCTGTTGCTCCTCGCCCGAAAGCTCCTCCAGGGCATCGGCCAGGTCCTCGCCGGGCAGTTCCTTGACCTGCTTTCGCGTGATGGACAGGGAGACCCGGTCGGTGGCGACGGCGTCCTCCACCGAGAGGGGCTGGACGAACTTCCAGGAGATGAGCTGGTCCTTGATCCACCGCCCCTTCCCAATGCCCCACTTGCGCAGGAAGCCGTTGAAGGAGATGTCCACGTGAACGACCAGCATCCGGCCCCGCGATTCCAGAAGGTGCACGTCGTTGACCACCTCCGTCCGCCGGCCGTCCATGTCCAGGATGGTCCGCCCCATGAGGTGCTTGTCCAGCAGAATCCAGCCCGGCTGGTCCACGAAAGGCGGGTAGCGGTTGGCCCCCTCGGCCGGCTTGATGAAGATGGCGTCGTCCTCGATGCGCAGGACGCGCTCCCAGGGCACGAACTGGGTCGGTTTCCCCCAGCCGTACTCCAGGTAGATCCCCACCGCCTCGGGATAGGGCTCCGTGAGCCGGAAAACGAGATCCGTGAGCTTTCCGATGCGGTCCTTGATCTTGCCCGCGCAGACGGGCCGCTTGAGCAGTTCCGAGAAGTAGAGGAACCGGAAGCTGCCCACGCCCGGTGGCAGGTCAGGTACCTTGAGCGGGGTCTTGGGCACCGCGATCATGGGGACCTCCTGAACAGGGATTCGAGAAAGCCTGGAAAGAGGGTGGAAATAGCGAAGAGCGTGGACATGAAAGTTACGAAAATCACGATGCTCCAGTTCGCGATATTCTCCCACCGCGTATTCACGTGCTCCCCCATGAAGGCTTCGTCGTTCAGGATCAGAATGAGGAAAACGAGAGCCGATGGCAAGAGGGTGACCGCGACCACCTGCACGAACATGGTGATGGTGATGAGGGGCGCACCCGGGATGAGCACCACCGCCCCAGAGGTGAGGAGGATGCCCAGGTAGATCACATAGAACCAGGGCGCGTCGCGGACGCTCTTGTTGAGCGAGTGGGCCCACCCGAAGACCTCGCCCACGGCCCACGAGGTGGCGAGGGAGATGCAGAGGGCGCCCAAAAAGCCCGCGTCGAAGAGGCCGATGGCGAACAGCGTCCGCGCCAGGTGCCCCTGGCCGGCGGGCAGGAGGGGGACGAGGGCCTCCGCGGTCTGCTTGGCATCCTCCACGCTGATGGGAGGGCGGTGAAAAAAGAAGGCCGCTCCCGTCGTGATGATGATGAAGCCCGCGACGAGGCAGGTCGAAATGGAACCGATGAAGGTCTCCAATTTACCGAACTTGATGTCGTGGATGTCCAACCCCTTGTCCACGACGGCGCTCTGCTGGAAGAAGATCATCCAGGGGGCGATGGTGGTGCCGATGTTGGCCAGCAGCACGAAGATGAGGTCCCCCGAGAGACCGCCCGCGAGGTTGGGCACGAAGAGTCCCTTGAACACTCCGCCCCACGGGGGCGCGTCCGGCGTCTTCATGGCCCAAAAGGCCGCCGGAATGTAGACCAGATTGAAGGCGCAGAAAAAAAGCGTGAGCTTCTCGAAGGTCCAGTACTTTCCCGAGAGGACCACGAGGAACAGAATCGCGGTGACGACCACGTAGGTGACCACCGGCGGAATACCGAACATGCTCATGGCGGCGATCATCCCGATGTACTCGGTCACCAGGGTGAGCCAGTTCGTGATGGCCAGATCGGACAGCGAGAACCAGCCCCAGAAGGAGCCGAAGCCCTCGAAGATGGCCTCCGCGTGGCCACGCTTCGTGACCGCCCCCAGCCGGACCGTCATCTCCTGCACGTAATAGGCCATCGGGATGAGGATGATGAAGATCCAGAGGAGGCTGAAGCCGTACTTCGAGCCCGTCACGGCGTAGGTGGAGATGCCGCCGGCGTCGTTGTCCGCGACCATCACGATGATCCCCGGCCCGAGGACGGCCAGGAAGATGAGGAGCTGCCGCCGGAAGCGGTTCAGCAGGTGGAAGCTCTTGCTGATCCAGTACATGGGCCGCCCCCGTCGCGGGTCATGGGCGGCCTCCTGCCCAGGCTTCGACCTGGGGCAGGCACTGCAGTTCTGGTGAAGTGTTCTGAACCATGGCGCGACTCCGTTTGCCGGCAAGGGGCCCGGAGCCGCGCCGCAGGGGGGATGATCAGGCGGGGAAAGCCGATGCGGCGGTCAACCAAGGCCCGCTTGCGTGGGGACGGGCGGAAGCCTCTTTTTCTACTGCTCCTGCTTCTGCGCTACTGGGTGGTTCCATCGGACCTTTCCTGCAAAATAGACCGTCTCCTCCCCCGAGGCCTTCGCGCCGGGGAGGCGCCTTCCGATGCGCCAGTATAAGACATTTCCCCCGTCCGTTCAAGGCATTGGGAGCTCCCCGATCCCCCGGCCGGAGGATACCCAGCCCCCCACCCTTTCCCCGTCATCCTGTGGCAAGCCCACAACGGGCGCCTGGCACAGGATCCCGCCGCTCCGGTGCCGCCGGTGGTCCCTCTGCCACGCGATCCTGAGCCAGAGGCCCTTCGAAGAGGTCCTCAGGATGACGCGCGCATGAGGCTTTGCGCCTAACGCAATCCCTTTGTACGGCGGGATTCCGTGCTAGTGGCCCTTCGATGCCTGCCACGGAATGACACGGTGGAAGGTGTCTCGCTTCGGGCCTGGGGTGCCGCCCTCTCATGCCCTGTCACCCCGTGGCACCCTTCAGAGGGCTTCTGGCACGGGGTCCCGTTGTTCCTGGCTTCCGCGCCTCTATCGCGAACCCGCCTCCCCACCCGGTCGCGCTCTGGAGAGCGCTCCTACCCTAGCCTCCTCCGCGCTCTCCGTGATCTCCGTGGTGAATCCCGCCTTCCCGTCCAGCGTCTCGCGTCTCGCGTCTCGCGTCCCGCGCTCACGCCATCTGCGAGCGGACGAGGGCCTCGTAGAGGGCCGGCTCGCGGCTAGCCATGAGGTGCGAGGCGGCGGCGAGGAGCACGGCGTAGATCAGCCCCCCGTAGAGGACCATGGCAGGCAGGGCCACCGCCGCGAGCAGGGGCGAAGCCACGTGCGTCAAAGCCAAGCGGCCGAGGATCACCGGCAGGTCGACCACCAGCACCGCCCCCAGCATGGCGAACTGCGCCAGCATCACGAGAAACATCTTCCCGCCCGACACCTGCGGGACGAGCCGCCGTCCCCGCGGCGCCACGGGCATGGGCATGACGAGGGAGAGGAGATTGCCCAGCCCGAAGTAGATCAGCCCCATGGAGAAGGCCATCACGAGATCCTCGGCGGCCACTCCCGGCTTCACCCCCTTCCAGATGAAGTAGCCCTCCACCACCGCCGTGACGCCCAGGTAGAGGCTCATGAGCAGGAGGTTCTTGCCCGCCAGCAGGCGCCAGCGCGGGGAGGGCGAGCCGATGAGGAGCAGGAGCCCCTCCCGCTCCACCGCGAGGTGGTTCGTGGAGAGGTGCGAGAACGAGAGGAGCAGCACGAGCGGCAGGCCCACGTGGAGGAACGCGCCCCGCCCGTAGAAGCCGGGGCCGGTGGCGATCAGCACCCAGAGGAACGGATAGATGAGGATCCCCATGAGGGCCGTCTTCAGGTAGGGGTCCCTCGTCAGGTAGCGGAAGTCCTTCACGCAGAAGGGCCAGATCGCCAGCCGCTCCAGCAGGCGGGCGGAGGTCCTGGCCGCCTCCGGGCGCCCCGCCCGCCCGCGCCGACCCGTCTCTGCCGCGCCCCGCTCCATGAGCCGCACGAGCAGC
The DNA here is from genome assembly GCA_049591295.1 of Acidobacteriota bacterium. GTDB lineage: Bacteria > Acidobacteriota > UBA4820 > UBA4820 > DSQY01 > DTPS01. The sequence continues at coordinate 51 of JBAWEQ010000175.1, read as the reverse complement.
AGGCGGCCCAGCGCAAGAAGGCCGGCGGCCTCCACCAGCGCGGCGGCCAGC
>JBAWEQ010000174.1:0-23921 GCA_049591295.1 Acidobacteriota bacterium | reverse complement strand
CCCCGCGCCCACTCCCGCTCCCGCGCCCGCCACCGCGCCCGCTCCCGCGCCGGCTCCCTCCCCGTCTCCCGAAGGCCGAGAGGAGCCTCCCGTGAGCCACGCCGCCGCCCCCGCCGCCCCCTCGGTGCGCAGGCTGGCCCGCGAGCTGGGAGTGGACATCGCCCAGGTGAGGGGGACCGGCGAACGCGGGCGCATCTCCGTGGAGGACATCAAGAGCCACGCCAAGGCACTGCTATCCGGAGGCGGCCTCGCCGCCCCCGCCGCGGCCCTGCCGGACTTCACCCGGTGGGGAGCCGTGCGGCGGGAGCCCATGTCGAAGGTCCGCAGGATCACCGCCCAAGCCATGACCCAGGCCTGGCTCGCGGCACCTCGCGTGACCCAGTACGACAAGGCCGACGTCACCGACCTGGAGGCTTTCCGCAAGCGGCACGCCAGGCGGGTGGAGGCAGCCGGCGGCAAGCTCACCATGACGGCCATCCTCCTGAAGGTGGCGGCGGGCGCGCTGAGGGCCTTCCCCCAGTTCAACGCGAGCCTCGACCCCGCGCAGGAGGAGATCGTCTTCAAGGAGTACGTCCACGTGGGCGTGGCCGTGGACACGGACCGCGGACTCCTCGTGCCCGTCGTGCGCGACGTGGAGCGGAAGAACATCACCCGCCTCGCGTCGGAGCTGGCCGACCTGGCGGAACGGGCGCGCACCAAGCGGATCACGCCCGACGAGATGGAGGGGGGCACCTTCACGATCTCCAACCTGGGAGGCATCGGGGGGACCGCCTTCTCGCCCATCGTCTACTGGCCCCAGGTGGCCATTCTGGGGGTGTCTCGATCGGAGATGCAGCCCGTCTGGCGGGACGGCCAGTTCGTGCCGAGGCTCGTCCTGCCCCTCTCGCTCTCCTACGACCACCGGCTCATCGACGGAGCCGACGCGGCGCGCTTCCTGCGCTGGATCTGCGAGGCGCTCGAAGAACCCCTCATACTGGCCCTGGAGGGGTGAAGCGCCACAGGTCGGCTTCACGCTCCATCAGCTTGAAGGGGGAAAGGCGATGATCCGGAATCTGAATGACCGCCCCGTGGAGCTTCGGCGAAACATCCGGGGCGGTATGGGAGAGGCGGCTCAGCAGGAGTACCTGGCGGCGGGCGAGATGGAGGGCATCCTGGCGGCGAGCCGGATCACCCTTCAGCCGGGGGCCAGCATCGGCCAGCACCTCCACCCCGACACGGAGGAGTTCTACCTGGTCCTGGAAGGCCGGGGCACCGGCTACCTGGACGGGGACCCCTTTCCCGTGGGTCCGGGCGACGGCTTCCTCCTCAAGGCGGGCCATTCCCACGGCCTGGTCAACGACTCCCCGGAGAGGCTGATCTTCTTCGCCTTCCTGACGGGCCCGTCGGGGGCGTGATCCGGCGTTGGCCGGCCCTATCCCCCCTTTCGCCTAGAGGGTGAGGTTGCTGGTGGTGCTGGTTGTCTCCCGTCCCAGGGCATCGCGGGCCACCACGTGCCAGTAGAGCGTCGAAGTCCCAGAGGCGGCCTTATTCCAAGCCTTATTGCCTGGGGTCCAGGTGTCCTTGTGAAGCCAGGGATGCGCCGCGCTCTGGCTGGTCAGGACGACCCCCGTGGAGAAATCCGCGCTGCGGCTCGCCTCCACGCGGAAGCGGGCGCTGTGCTCCGGGTTCCAGGAAAACGACGGCGCGGACGACACGGTGGTTCCGTCGGGCGGCTGGAGGCCGTCGGGCGCGGCGGGGGGGGCGATGTCGAAAGAGCCGCCCCCCAGGGCGCCCCCGCCCTTTCCTACGACGCGCCAGTAGACCGCCGTCGGCGCCGTGGTGGCATCCTTGGCCGAGAGGAGGATCTTGTTCCACTTGGCCTGACCCGGCCGCCAACTGGCCTTCTTCAGCCAGGGGTGGCCCGGCTTCCTGGAGTCGGCCAGCAGGGGCGAGAAGGAGGAGGAGAGCGAGAACTCCACGCGGAAGGCCGTCTCGGAGCCTGCCTGCCAGGAGAAGGGGACGGGAGGCGAATCGGCGTAGACCGTGAAGCCGCTCGAGGGGTTGCTCGATGTGACCTGCACGTCGGCCTGGCTCACGTTGCCCGCCGAGTCCCTGGCCTGAACCGAGAGGATGTGGGTGCCGTACGTGGCGGCCTGGCTGTACCAGGTGGCGGCGTAGGGGGAGGCGTTGAGGTTGGCGAAGGGAGTGCCGTCCACGAGGAAGCGGACGACCATCCCGGCGGGGAAGTCATCCGTCACATCGGCGGACACGGCCACGTCGCCCGAGACCGTTCCTCCGGCGGGCTCGGTGATCGTGACGGCGGGCGGGTCGTCGCGCCGGAAGAGGTGGCGCGGCCCTGCGCCCAGCTGGCTCCAGGAGGCGGTGCCGTCGGGACCGGCGGAGACGGCGTAGCAGCGGAGCTGCTCGGTTCCCGCCACGAAGCAGAGCCGGGGACCGGCCGAAGTGTCGGCCAGCACCATGTCCTGGGGCGCGGCGGGCGCCGAGAGCGTACTCACCGTGGAGCCCGAGCTGGTGTCGATCTGGTAGACCTTCTGATCCCCCGCGCTGGGCACCCACGCCGTCCCGTCCGAGGCGAGGGCGGGGGCGGAGTTGCTCCCGATGGTCAGCGCCGGCCAGAGGGCCGTTCCGTCCGCCGGGTCGTAGGCCCCGAACTGATAGGTCGCGGTGGTGGATTCGGTCGTCGCCGCGGCCTCGTCCTCCGCTGCCCCGCTCGAGGCGCTCGCCGTGAAATTCTCTCCGCTCACGTTCGATGTGGTGATCGTCACGCTGAGCGACGAGGGGCTGAAGGTGTACCCCGTCAGGCTGGGCGTCACCGTGTAGATGCCGACGGGCAGGGGCGACAGGGTGTAGAGGCCGCTGGAGTCGGTGGTCGCGGTGACGCCCGTCCCCGAGGAGAGCGTGACTCCCGCCAAGCCCGAACCTCCGCTCAGGGTGACGGTTCCCGAGATGCTATAGCCCAACGAGGCGGTGAAATTTTTTCCGGTGACGTTGGCGCCGCTCACGGTGACGCTGGCCGTGGCCGGCGTGAAGGCGTATCCGGAGAGCGTCGGGGTCAGCGTGTAGGTGCCGTCGGCCAGGCCCGTGATGGTGTAGTTGCCGCTGGAATCGGTGGTGGCGGAAGGCGAGGAGGAGGAACCGCCCGTGGCCGTGACCGTGACGCCCTGCAGGGCACCTCCGCCCGAGACCGTGATCGTGCCGGAGATCTTGTAGGTGGTGGGAGGCGGCGTCGACAGCGTGGCGTTGAAGAAGACCGCGTCCTGGGACACCGCGGGGGAGGAGGCGGTCGTGTCGAGCGTCGAACTGCCCGGGGCCATCCAGCGCTTGGTACCACCCGGATTCAGCGACCACGCGGCGCCCGCGGAGTCGATGTAATAGAGATCGTCATCCCCGTCGAGGGCGATGGGGGTGGCCAGGGGCTTGGCCAGGGGCCTCGACCAGAGGAGTGCCCCCTGCGGGCTGAAGGCCCACAGGTGCGTGTAGGAAGAGACGAAGATCGTGCCCGAGTGCGCCACGACGGCGCTCTGGAGGATCGGTTCGCTTGTCTTGTAGGACCACGCGATCCGGCCCGTTCCGCGGACGGCGTAGAAGCTGCCGCCCACCGTGCCCAGATAGATCGTGCCGTTGGCCGCCACCGCGGGGATGGCGCGGATGTCGGCGTGGAGCGGGATCCGCCAGGCGAGATGGCCATCCAACCCGTAAGCGTTCAAGTTGCCGCCGCTCGTGGAGAAGAGGAGAAGGTTGTTGGAGAGCGCCATTCCCGTTGAAGGCAGCCCGCCGGGGTTTACGGACCACAGGGGGACGCCCGAGGGGGACAGGCCGCGGATGTGGCTGTCGCCCGTGGCGAGGTAGACGGAGCCGTCTCCCCCGACCGTGGGCGGGAACAGGATGGTTTCGTTCGGGTTGTAGGTCCAGATCGGGGTGAGCCCGCCGCCGGCCAGAACCGGCGTGCCCGCCAGGATACCCAGAAAGACCAGGACAAGAACCTTCAATCCGCGAATCAAACCCATGCTATCCTCCCCCTCCTCCCGCCGAAAGAATCCCCAAAGGATCTCCGCCGCGCAGGCATCTACTGTTAGATTAGACGTGCGCGCAACTTGTTTGTCTAGCGGACATCGGCCCGCGGGCAAGGAGCCCGGGCGGCCAGCCACCCGCTAGTTCCAGTGCTCCGGGCCTCCCAGGGAGATGCCGCCGCCCGCGCCTCCCAGGAGGGCGCCCAAGGCCAGCAGGGCCCCCTGGTCCGCGAGCGGAAGGAAGGACTTGGAGACCCACGTCAACAGGAGGGCGTCGGGGCCGGCCACCCGTTGGAGAACGACATGCGTCACGGCCAGCAGCAGCAGGGCCAGGAGGCCCGCGAGAAACCCCAGGATCATTCCGCTGGCCACGAAGGGGCCGCGTATCCGGGCGGCCGTGGCGCCGACGAAGTGGAGGATGGCGATCTCCTCGCGGCGGGAGAGCACCATGATCCGGGTGATGGCGGCCACGGTGAAGACCGCCGCCACGCTGAGCGCGCCGAAGAGAATCCAGCCCAGCAGGGAAACGAACCTTGAATAGGTCCGGATCTTTTCCACCCACTTCCAGTCGAAGAGGACCTGGCTCACGCCGGGCAGCTTGCCCGCCTCGGCCACCATCCGCCGCACGGCCGCGAGGTCGGGCGGAGATCTGAGGCGGAGCGAGAGGGACGGGGGAAGCGGGTTCTCGCCGAGCTCCGAGGAGGCCTGCGCGAAGGCGGGGGCGAACCGCGAGAGGATCTTGAGGGCCTCCTCAGGCGTCACCAGGCGGGCCGAGGCCACGCAGGGGACTTTCTCCAGCTTGCGCTGGACCGCCAGGATCTGGTCCTGGGGCAGCGCGTCGTCGAAGAAGACGCGCACCTCCAGGTCATCCTGCCAGCTCTGCACCAGCGCGTTCACGTTCCCCGTGAGGTAACGGGAGAAGCCCAGCACGAAGAGGGAGAGGGTGACGATGAAGAGCGCGAAGCCGTGGAGGGCCCTGTGGCGCCACAGGGCAAGCGTCCCTTCGCTGAAGAAATAGAGAATCGTGCGCAGCCAGCTCACGGAATCCCCTCTGCACGGCCTCGGCCGCGCGTCTCGCTACCTCGTGCCGTCCTCATTCCCCGTCGTCCACGAGCTTGCCGCGTTCCAGGATGACGACCCGCCCCCCGAACTCCTGGATGAGCGCGCGGTCGTGGGTGGCCACCACCACGGTGGTTCCCGCCGCGTTCACCTCCCGAAACAGGGTGATGATCTCGCGGGCCAGGTCCGGGTCGAGGTTTCCGGTGGGCTCGTCGGCCAGCAAGATCACGGGGCGGTTGATGAGCGCCCTGGCGATGGCCACGCGCTGCTGCTCACCCCCCGAGAGCTGCTCGGGAAAGGAGGACATCCTGCTCTGCAGGCCCACCCACCGGAGGGCCTCGAAGGCCCGTCGCTTGCGCTCCTTCACGGGGATGCCCTGGATCATGAGGACGAGGGCGACGTTCTCGAAGACGGTCCGCGTGGGGATGAGCCGGAAGTCCTGAAACACCACGCCGATGCGGCGCCTGAAGTGGGGCATCTGGCGTTCGGGGAGGCTGGCGAGGTTGCGGCTGTTCACGAGGATCTGGCCCGCGGAGGGCCGCTCCTCCCGGATGATGAGCTTGAGCAGGGTGCTCTTGCCGGCCCCGGAGGAGCCCGTCACAAAACAGAACTGCCTGGGATGGACGATGAGGTTCACGTCTTCGAGCGCGTGAGCCTCCCCCCTGTACACCTTGTCCACGTGGTAGAAGCGGATCATGCGGCGCCACCGCGCGGCCGCTGGAGGAGCGCCTTCCCGCCCCCGACACCCGGAGGCGTGAGCGCGGAAACCGCCCCGTCCCGCGCCTCCGGCAGGGGCGGGGAAACCGCCGCAAAGGGGCCCCGAGCCGCCTTCAAACGCCTCCGTGGCTGGAATTCTAGAGCCGGCACCATCGTCGGCCATCTTATCCAATGGTCCGCCGGGGAGCAACTCCCGGCCCCGCTGGCCCGGCTCGCGGGTCGGTGAGGGAATGCCGGGACCCCCGTCGCATCCGAGAGGGCTCCTTCCTTCCGTCAACCGCCTTGCCGGAGAGCGGCCAGCCAACACCCATCGGTGGTTTGGAGGATTTGGGTAATATGACCAATTTTGGCTCATTTGCCCCCACCCCGTCCGGCGGCTCGGGGGCCACCCTTCTCAAGGGAGCGCGGGGCTATTAAACTTGGCCATATTCGAAGCCGGGGGGAAGACAAAGAGGAGGTGTGTCGGTGTCGGAGAAGCGCAAGAGCAAGGAGCTCTATCGCAACACCCTGAGTTACTTCGGCGGCCTCGTGGTGGCGGCCACGGCGGTTCTCATCGCCTTCGCCCTGATTCTCGAGTTCGGCCTCTCCCGGCCGAGCCCCTACCTGGGGATTTTCACCTATATGGTCTTCCCGGCGTTCCTGACGCTGGGCGGTCTCATTTTCCTGTACGGGATGAGGCGCGAGAGCCTTCGCCGCAGGAAGCTGGGGCCCGAGACCGAGGCCCTGCCCTACCCGAGGCTGGACCTCAACGACCCCCGCCAGCGCAAGCGCTTCGCCTACGTCCTGGTGGGAGGATTCATCGGGGTTGTCCTCATGGGATTCGTCTCCTACAACGCCTTCATGTTCACCGAGTCCGTGACCTTCTGCGGGCGAATCTGCCACACCATCATGCAGCCTGAGTATACGGCGTATCTGCACTCGCCCCATGCCCGGGTCAGGTGCGTGGAATGCCACGTGGGCTCCGGCGCCTCCTGGTACGTGAAATCCAAGATGTCGGGCGCCCGGCAGGTGATCGCCACGATCTTCCACACCTACCCCACGCCCATCCCCGTCCCGATCAAGAACCTGCGCCCCGCCCGGGAGACCTGCGAGGAGTGCCACTGGCCCAAGAAGTTCTACGGGGCCCAGCTCGTCCAGATCCCGCACTTCGGGTACGACGAGAAGAACACCGCCGAGGAGATCAGCCTGCTGGTCAAGACCGGCGGCGGAGAGGCGGCCGTCGGGACCAGGGCCGGGATCCACTGGCACATGATCCTGGACAACACGGTCACCTTCGCGGCCACCGATTCACAGCAGGAGAACATCCCCTGGGTGGAGGTCAAGCACGCCGACGGGACCACGGAGACCTTCGTCAGCAAGGACTCCAAGCTGACGCCCGCCCAGCTGGCCGCGCTGCCCAGGCACACGATGGACTGCATCGACTGCCACAACCGGCCGACCCACATCTTCCCGGCGCCGGGACCCGCGGTGGACGACGCCATGGCCGCGGGAACCATCGATTCCTCCCTCCCGTGGATCAAGAAGATCACCGTGGACGCGCTCGTCCAGAACTACGCCGATCGCCCCAGCGCCCGCGAGGGCCTCAAGAACACCATCACCGGCTATTACGAGAAGAACTACCCGGACCTCGCCAAGGCCAAGGGCGCGGACATCCAGCAGGCGGTGGACGCGGCCATCGGCATCTACGACCGCACCGTCTTTCCGGCCATGAAGGTGAACTGGACCACCTACGCGAACAACATCGGCCACCGCAACTGGCCCGGCTGCTTCCGCTGCCACGATGGGAAGCACGTCAGCACCACTACCGGCAAGACCATCACCCGGAGTTGCACCACCTGCCACACCATGCCCCAGCGCGGGCCGCTCGTGCCCCTGGGCCAGGTCATGCCCGCGAGCACCGAGAACTGGCACCCCTGGGAGCTGAAGGGCAAGCACGCCGAGATCCTGTGCAGCCGCTGCCACGCCGCGGGCTACCGCCCGCCGGAAACCTGCGCGGGCTGCCACAAGATCAGCGAGAAGGCGCCGATGATCGAGATGGGCTGCGACACCTGCCACCTCAAGGCCCAGGAGGTCCAGCCCATCGTGGACTGCAAGAGCTGCCACACCTCCCTCGGCGGCCTGCACCTGAAGGGGGGCCACCCCGACGCCGCCTGCACCGACTGCCACAAGCCGCACACCTTCGTGGTCACGGGGCGGGCCACCTGCGAGACGTGCCACACGGACAAGGTGAACCACTACAAGAGCGACGGCGCCTGCATCAACTGCCATGACTTCAAGGGCGATCAGGCGCGATTCGTGAGGCCCGGGTCGGAGCGCGGCCCGTCGCTCATGGCGGCCCACCTGGGGGCGTAGGAAGGCACAGGCCGCGGCCCGCCCTTTGGGGAGGCGGGCCTGCCGGCGCTCCGTCCTTGCGGGCCTTGTCCTGGCTCCGCAGGGGGATGGGGCCGAGCGGATCGATTCATCTGAGAGAGAGGGGACGGCGGTCCGCCTCGCGCATCCTCCACCCCTCTCCAGCACGCGAAAAACGGGGGGGATCTGGTCGCCGCCTCCATCGGCGGATCCTTCGGGTATCCGCCGCTGGAGGCCCTGAGGCCCTGTAGGGGCCGGGGAGGAGGAGCCGTGCCCGCGTTGGACAAGGACAAGAGCCATCTCTACCGTATGGCGTTGCTGTTCGCGGCGGGCCTTCTGGCCTTCCTGGTCCTTCGGGCCATCATGGTGCCCAAGGGCTTCGGGCGCTATGGCCATTTCCGCGCGGGCGCCCTGACCGACGTCAGGAGCCTTCCCATCTCCTACGCGGGGCGCGCGGCCTGCGCCGATTGCCACTCGGATATCGTGGACATGAGGAAGGGCAGCCTCCACGCGCAGATCGGCTGCGAGGCCTGCCACGGTCCCCTCGAAGCTCACGCGGCCGACCCCGACACCACGAAGCCTCAACTGCCCAACGGCCGCGCCCTCTGCCTGGGGTGCCACCTCGAGAGCGTGGCCAAGCCTGCCTCCTTCCCGCAGGTGGACCCCAAGGAGCACGGCGACGCGGGGCCGTGCACCTCCTGCCACAACCCGCATCATCCCGAGATCTCGTGAGGAGGTGGACCATGGCCGTGGACCGCAGAATCTTCCTTCAGGAGACGGGCAAGTTCCTGATCCTGACGGGTGCCGCCTCCCTTGCCTTCGAGCACGTCCTGGCGGGGACGCCCGAGGCGGCCGAAAACTACCACCTGACGGATCACTGGTGGGCGATGGCCATCGATATCGACAAGTGCATCGGGTGCGGCGGGTGCGTGCGCGCCTGCAAGGCGGAAAATCACGTCCCCCTGGAGCCCTTCTACTTCCGCACCTGGGTGGAGCGCTACCACGTGAAGCCGGAAGACATGGAGCACCCCGAGGTGGACTCACCCGACGGCGGGTACGACGGTTTCCCCGAGCGTTACGCCAAGGGGGACGGGACCAAGAACTTCTTCGTGCCGAAGCTGTGCAACCACTGCGCCCACTCCCCCTGCGTCCAGGTCTGCCCCGTGGGCGCCACCTTCGAGAGCCCCGACGGCGTGGTCCTGGTGGACAAGAGCTACTGCCTGGGCTGCCGCTACTGCGTGCAGGCATGTCCCTACGGCTGCCGCTTCATCGACCCGCGAACGAACACGGTGGACAAGTGCACGCTCTGTTACCACCGCATCACGAAGGGCCTCACCACGGCCTGCTGCGAGGTCTGCCCCATGGGCGCGAGGCGGCTCGGGGACCTCAAGGATCCGAAGGATCCCATCCACGCCTTCCTCCGCGATCACAAGGTCCAGGTCCTCAAACCGCAGATGGCCACGGGGGCCAAGGTGTACTACAACGACCTCGACGGGTCGGTGAGGTGAGCCATGGAAGCCATCCTGCACGGCGTTCAGGGTTACATGTACCCCAACGAGGTGGAGCTCCAGTGGAGCATCCTCATCGTCCTCTACCCCTTCATTACCGGGCTCGTGGCCGGCGCCTTCATCCTGGCCTCGCTGGAGCGGGTCTTCAAGGTGGAGGCCGTGAAACCCACGTACCGCCTGGCGCTCCTCACCGCCCTGGCTTTCCTGATCGTGGCGCCGCTCCCCTTGCAGATGCACCTCGGCCACCCCGAACGGGCGTTCGAGATGTTCCTCACGCCGCACACCACCTCCGCCATGGCCATGTTCGGCTTCGTCTATCTCTGGTATCTCATGGCGGTGCTCGTGGTGGAGATCTGGCTGGAGTACCGCAAGGACATCGTGCTCGCGCGGCGGGGAAGCCGCGGAGTGAAGCGGCTCTTCTACGGGGTTCTGGCCCTGGGCTCGGACAACATCAGCCCGAGGGCCCTCGCCATCGACGACAAGGTGGGCAAGGTCGTGACCATCGTGGGCATCCCCTCGGCCTTCCTGCTCCACGGGTACGTGGGCTTCATCTTCGGCTCGGTGAAGGCCAACCCCTGGTGGTCCTCGCCCCTCATGCCGGTGGTCTTCCTCTTCTCGGCCATAGTGTCCGGCATCGCGCTGGTGCTCCTCATGTACGTTTTTTTCTCCTGGCTCCGCCGCACGGCGGTGGACATGCTCTGCCTGGACACGGTGGCGAAGTACCTGTTCTACGCCTTCCTGATCGACTTCTCCCTGGAGATGCTCGACCTCGTCCACCGCATCTACGAGGCCGACGAGTCCTTCCGGGCGCTGGACTTCATGGTGCACACCAAGCTCTACGTCTCGCAGATCGTGATCCAGATCTACATCGGCACGCTGGTCCCCCTCGGGCTGCTGGCGCTGGCCCAATTCGCAAGGTTCGGGGAGAAGGCGCGCAAGGGCATCTACACCTTCGCCGCGTGCCTCACGCTCGTGGGTATCTTCGCCATGCGCTGGAACGTGGTCATCGGCGGACAGCTCTTTTCGAAGAGCTTCCTGGGCTACACGACCTATAAGATGGGATTCGCCACGCGGGAGGGCCTGCTGCCGGCCATCGTCCTGATGATCCTGCCCTTCATCCTGCTGTGGGGGCTGCTCAAGCTGCTTCCGCCCTGGGAGAAAGAGGGCGCCGCGGAGGTGAAGCCTCTCGCCTGAGCCAGCGGCCCCGGAGCGGAAGAGGGGACATGATGACCCGCGTGAGCTAAAATCTCGGTGGAGGTCCGTCATGTTCATAGATCAGATTCTGGCCAGAGAAATCCTGGACTCCCGTGGAAACCCGACGGTGGAGGTCGAAGTGGTGCTGGAGGACGGCACCGCCGCGCGTGCTTCCGTGCCCTCCGGTGCCTCCACCGGCGAGGCCGAGGCGGTGGAGCTGCGGGATGGGGACAAGAGCCGCTACCAGGGCAAGGGGGTCCTGAAGGCGGTGGAGCACGTGAACAAGACCATTGCCGATGCGCTGGAGGGGGTGGACGCCCTGGACCAGCGCGGGCTCGATCTTGAGATGCTGCGGCTGGACGGCACCGACAACAAGGGCGCCCTCGGGGCCAACGCCATCCTCGGTGTGTCGGCGGCGGTGTCGCGGGCGGCGGCGGTGTCGCTCGGGATGCCTCTCTACCGGTACCTGGGCGGCTCCTTTGCGCACCGGTTGCCCGTGCCCATGATGAACGTCGTGAACGGTGGGGCGCACGCCGACAACAACCTGGACGTCCAGGAGTTCATGCTCGTCCCCCTGGGGGCACCCTCCTTCCGCGAGGCGCTCCGCTGGGGCGCGGAGACCTACCACGCCCTCAAGGGCCTGCTCAAGGCCAAGGGGCTCTCCACCGGCATCGGGGACGAGGGCGGTTTCGCGCCCAACCTGGAAAACGAAGAGGAGGTCCTGGCCATCCTCGTTCAGGCCATCGAGAAGGCGGGGTACAAGCCGGGCCGTGAGATCGCCCTGGGCATCGACACGGCGGCCAGCAACGCCTGGGACTCCGAGAAGAAGGCCTACCGGGTCGGCGGCCTCAAGAGCGCCGAGGAGCTCGTCGCCCTCTACTCGGGCTGGGTGGCGCGCTATCCCCTGCTCTCCATCGAGGACGGCTTGGGCGAGCACGACAGGGCCGGATGGCAGGCCCTGACGGGGGCCCTGGGCCGGAAGGCGCAGCTCGTGGCGGACGACTACGTGGTCACCAACCCCGTGCTCATCCGGAAGGCCGTCGAGGACGGCATCGCCAACGCCATCCTGATCAAGCCCAACCAGATCGGCACCGTCACCGAGACCCTCGAGGCCGTGGAGCTCACCAAGCGGTCCTCCTACGGCGTCGTCATCAGCCACCGCTCGGGGGAGACGGACGACAGCTTCATCGCCGACCTGGCCGTGGCCGTGAACGCCGACTTCATCAAGACCGGCGCCCCGTGCCGGATGGACCGGCTCTCCAAATACAACCAGCTCCTGCGGATCGAAGAGGAGCTCGACGGGGCGGCCCGCTTCGCGGGAGAGGAGGTGCGGCGACGCCTGAACGGGTGAAACCCGGCCGCGCCCAGCTCGCCTGGGCGCTGGTGGTCCTTGTCTGGCTTCCCATGGCGGCCCTCCTGATCTGGGGCCCGGGGGGAGTGTTGGCTCTCATGGCGCTTCGCAAGCAGGTCCAGTCCCTCCAGGTGGAGATCCAGACCCTCCAGCAGGAGAACGGGCAGCTGAAGGAGGAGATCCGGAAGCTCAAGACCGATCCGGACACCTACGAGAAGCTGGCGCGGGAGCTCTTCTTCCTGAAGAAGCCCGGCGAACAGATCCTCTACCTTTCACCCGCGGACCCTGCCCCGAGCCAATCGCCTCGTGGCGGTGCCGCGGGGATGGCCCCCGCCGCCGAAACCCACTCCTCCCCTCCGGCCGCCGGGCGGCAGCCGAGCCCGTGACCGGGCACCGCCCCTGCCGGTCCATCCTGAACTTCCTCTTTCCCTACGGCTCCTGTTCCCTCTGTGGCGCAGACAGCGCGGGAGGCCCCGCTCCCGGGCTCTGCCGTTCGTGCTGGCGGGAGAGGGAGCGGATGCCGCCGCTCGCGTGCCCGATCTGCGGCCTTCCCCTCCCGCCCGTGGAGGGGCAGGAGATCCACGTTTGCGGGGCCTGCCTGAGCGATCCCCCGCCCTACGAATCCCACGCCAGCGCCTTCACCTACCGGGGCCCCGTCCGATCCCTGCTCCTGCTCTACAAGGAGCGGCGCCGGTACCCCCTCGCCCCTCTGCTGGCCCGAGCCCTGGTGAGGGCGGTGGCCCGGCGCTGGCCTCAGGAGGAATGGGACCTGGTGGTGGGGGTGCCCAGTCCCCTGCGGAGGGTCATGGTGCGGGGCTTCGAGCCCGCTGGGCTCCTGGCCGCCCACGCGGCGCGGCGCATGGGGCTGCCCCACCGGCGGTTCCTGCGGCTCAGGAGGGCTCCGCGCACCCAGAAGGGGCTCTCGGCCGCGGCGCGGCAGAGGAACCTGTCGGGCGCCTTCATCGCCGATCCCAGGGTGCGGGGGCTCAGAGTCCTCCTCGTGGACGACATCAGGACCACGGGCGCGACGCTGAGGGAGGCCTCGCGCGCCCTCCGCCGGGCCGGGGCCCGGGTGCACTGCGCCACGGTGGCCACGACCCTTCCGCGGCGGCTCGACTTGATGGAGGGAGAGCCCGGAGAGGGGCCCTCTCAGGAACCGGCTCGGGACCCCATCCCGGAGGGTCCCCGGCCCGCTACTTCTTCAGCAGGGCCCGGCTGTGGGCCAGGACGTTGTCCACCGTGAAGCCGAGCTTCTCCATGACGAGGGAGCCCGGAGCCGAGGCTCCGAAGCGGTCCAGGCCGATCACGTCTCCCTCGATTCCCACGTAGTCACGCCAGCCGCGGGGGCTGCCGGCCTCCACCGCCAGCTTGGGGACGCCGGGCGGCAGGACGGCCCTGCGGTACTCCTCGGGCTGGGCGTCAAACAGCTCCCAGGAGGGCATGGAGACGGCCCGGGCCCGGACGCCCTCCGCCTCCAGCCTCTGCTTCGCTTCGAGGATCAGGTGCACCTCCGAGCCGGAGGCCACCAGGACGATCTCCGGCTCGTCGCCGGGGGCCTCCTCCAGGACGTAGGCCCCGTGAGAGAAGCCCTGGCCCACCGGATAGGCGTCGGGGTCGAGGACGGGCAGGTTCTGGCGCGTGAGGGCCATCAGGACGGGGCCCTTCCAGGTCAGGGCCGTGCGCCAGGCGGCGGCGGTCTCGTTCGCGTCGGCCGGCCGCAGGACGAGAAGGCCCGGGATCAGCCGCAGGCTGGTGAGCTGCTCGACGGGCTCGTGGGTGGGTCCGTCCTCGCCCACCGAGATGCTGTCATGGGTGAAGACGTAGATCACGTGGGCCTGCATGAGTGCGGAGAGGCGGATGGAGGGCCGGGCGTAGTCGCTGAAGATGAGGAAGGAGGCGCCGTAGGGGATGACGCCTCCGTGCAGGGCCATGCCGTTCAGGGCGGCGGCCATGGCGTTCTCGCGCACGCCGAAGTGGAGATTTCGTCCGGCCCGATCGGCAGGGGAGAAGGCGGTGCTCTCACCGATGAGCGTCTTGGTGGAGGGGGCCAGGTCGGCGGAGCCCCCCATGAGGGTTGGGACGCGTTTGGCCAGGGCGTTCAGCACCTTGCCCGAGGCGTTGCGCGTGGCCACGGGGCCGTCCTTGGGCCTGAAGACCGGCACGTCCATCTCCCACCGCTCGGGCAGCCGGCCCGCCACGGCCTCCTCGAACTGCGCCGCCAGGTCCGGATGAGCCTTGAGGTAACCCCGCAGGAGCGAGCTCCACTCGCTCTCCAGCCTGGCGCCCCGGACGCGGGCCAACCGCAGGTGGGCCTCCGCCTCCTCGGGCACGTGGAAGGGCTCGTCCGGCGGCCAGCCGAAGGCCGCGCGCGTGGCCTTCACCGCCTCGGGGCCCAGCGGTTCGCCGTGAGCCGAGGCGCTGTCCTGCTTGGGGCTGCCGAAGCCGATGTGGGTGTGGACGAGGATGAGGGAGGGGCGGGAGGTCTCGGCGCGCGCCGCCGTGACGGCCGCCGCGATGGCCTCCAGGTCGTTGCCGTCCTCGACGCGCTGGACGTGCCAGCCGTAGGCGAGGAACCTGGCGCCCCTGTCCTCCGTAAAGGCCAGCTCGGTGCTGCCCTCGATGGAGATGTGGTTGTTGTCGTAGAGGTAGACGAGCTTGCCCAGCCCCAGGTGGCCCGCCAGGGAGGCCGCCTCCGAGGAGATGCCCTCCATGAGGTCGCCGTCCGAGACGAGGGCGTAGGTGTGGTGATCCACCACGTCGAAGCCGGGCCGGTTGAACCGGGCGGCCAGATGCGCCTCGGCGATGGCCATGCCCACGCCCGTGGCGAAGCCCTGCCCCAGCGGCCCCGTGGTGGTCTCCACGCCGGGCGTGTGACCGTATTCGGGATGGCCAGGCGTCTTTGATCCCCACTGGCGAAAGCGCTTCAGCTCCTCCAGCGGGAGGTCGTAGCCGGTCAGGTGGAGCAGGGCGTAGAGGAGAGCCGAACCATGGCCGGCCGAGAGGATGAAGCGGTCCCTGTTGGACCAGGCCGGATTGGCGGGATTGTGCCGGAGGAATCGGTTCCAGAGGACGTAGGCCATGGGCGCGGCGCCCAGGGGAAGCCCCGGATGGCCGGACTTGGCCTGCTCCACCTCGTCCACCGCGAGGCAACGGATGGTGTTCACGCACAACTGGTCGAGGCGCTGCATGGTCGCTTCCTCCTGCGAACCCGGCGGGGCGGCCCCGTCAGGCGATCCAGACGGACTTGACGTTCACGAACTCCCGGATGCCAAAGGCGGAGAGCTCCCTGCCGTATCCGGAGCGCTTCACCCCCCCGAAGGGCAGGCGGGGGTCGGACTTCACGATGCCGTTCACGAAGACCGCGCCGGCCTCCACCTCCGCGGCCAGCGCCGCACCCCTTTCGGTGTCTGCCGTCCAGAGGCACGCCCCGAGGCCGAAGGGCGAGGCGTTGGCTAGGACGATGGCGTGCTCTGCATCCTGGGCCCTGACCACCGCGGCCACGGGCCCGAAGGTCTCCTCCTCGAAGGCGGCCATGCCCGGCTCGACCCCGGTCAATACGGTGGGCGGGTAGAAGTAGCCCCGCCCCTCCATCGGGCGCCCGCCGAGGGCGAGGTGCGCCCCCGCCGCCACGGTGCGGTCCACCTGGCCTTGGAGGTCCTCCCGCAGGTCGGCCCGGGCCAGGGGCCCCACGTCCGTTGCCCGGTCCATGGGATCGCCCACCTTCAGCGCCGCCATGGCCGACACGAGGGCCGCCTCGAAGCGCTCGGCCACGGGCTCTTCGACGATGAACCGCTTGGCGGCGATGCAGCTCTGGCCGTTGTTGATGGTCCGGGCGGTGGCCGCCGAACGGGCCGCGGCCTCGACGTCCGCGTCCCGAAGGACGATGAAGGGGTCGGAGCCACCCAGCTCCAGCACGGTCTTCTTCAGGGCCGCCCCCGCCTGGGAGGCCACGGCCACGCCCGCGGGATCGCTGCCGGTCAGGGTCACGGCGCGCACCGCCGGGTGACGGATGATTCCCTCCACCACCTTGGATCCCACGAGCAGGGTCTGGAAGGTCCCCAGGGGAAAGCCGGCGGTGCGGAAGACCTCCTCAATGGCGAGCGCGCACCCCGGAACGTTGGAGGCGTGCTTGAGGAGGCCCACGTTGCCGGCCATCAGCGCGGGGGCGGCGAAGCGGAAGACCTGCCAGAAGGGGAAGTTCCAGGGCATCACGGCGAGCACGGGCCCCAGGGGATCGAAGCGCACGAGGCTCCGGGAGGCGTCCGTCTCGACGGGCTCCGAGGCCAGGAAGCGCTCGGCGTTCCCGGCGTAGAAGTCGCAGACCCACGCGCACTTGTCCACCTCGGCCTCGGCGGCGGTGATGGTCTTGCCCATCTCCTGCGTCATGAGCGCCGCGTAGGCGCCCTTCCCGTCCCTCAGCCTCTGGGCGGCGCCCTTCATGAGAGAGGCGCGCTCCGAGAAGGAGGTGTGGCGCCAGAAGTCGAAGGTCCCCGTGGCGAGGTCCAGCTTCTCGTCCACCTGCGCCAGGCTGTGGTCGGGAAGGTCCCGAATGGGTTCTTCTGTGGCTGGATTGACGGCTCTCATCGGTCACCTCGCAAAGAAACGTGGCGTACGACGGTGACAACTCCTCCAGGCTTGCATCGGCGCCTAGACATGGCTGGAGTACCATTCTACCCGCTTGCCCGATGGCGCCGCAACTGGAAGATCGCCGAGGACCGCCCCCGGTTCGGTCCCGTCATCTCTCATCCATCATCTCTTCTCTTACGTGCCGGGAAGGCCGGCTTCTGCTACACTACCAAGTCCTGGGGGCATGATGCGGGAAACGGATCGGTTGGGGGCCGTCGAGGCCATCCTCTTCGTCGCCTCGGTTCCAGTGACGGTGCAGGACGTAGTAAGCGCCCTCGAGGGAGAGGTGACCCCTCCCGAGGCGTTGAGCCTGCTGAAGGCGCTGCAGGACGGCTACGGTGAGCGGTCGGAGGGCCTCCGCGTGGAGAGGGTGGCCGAGGGATTCCGCCTGGTCACCCAGCCCGAGCACGCCCCCTTCGTGAGGAACTTCCTCAAGGTGCAGAACCTTCGGAAGCTGAGCCCGGCGGCCGTGGAGAGCCTCGCCATCGTGGCCTACAAGCAGCCCATCACGGCCGCGGAGGTGGGCGCCATCCGGGGCACGGAGTGCGGGCCCGTCCTGAAGGGGCTCCTGGAGAAGAAGCTGGTCCGCATCGCGGGCCGGAAGAACGTGGTGGGCCGTCCGCTGCTCTACGCCACCACCAAGGAGTTCCTCATCCACTTCGGGCTGAACTCCCTGGAAGATCTGCCCTCCTTCCGCGAGCTGGAGGAGGTGTTCCGGGAGGGGGTCCGGCAAGAGAGCCTCTTCCGCGAGGTGGCGCCCCCCGCGGGGGAGCAGACCAAACCCTTCCCCAGGGCAGTCGAACCGCCCGATGTGCCTCAGGAGGCGGTCCCCGCAGAGCAGGAGGCCGAGGGGCCTCCAGTGGAAAAGGAGCCCGCCCATGACTGAGAAGGGATCGCGCCTTCGCCTCAACCTCTTTCTGGCCCGCGCCGGCATTGCCTCCCGGCGGGGTTCCGAGGCCCTGATCCTGGAGGGCCGCATCACGGTGAACGGGGAGGTGGTCACCGAGCTGGCCACCCTCGTCGATCCCGGGCGGGACTCCGTCAAGCTGGAAGGCAAGCGGGTTCGGCTCCAGGAGCAGGCGCGCTATTTCGCGCTCTACAAACCGAAGGAGATCGTCAGCACCCTCGCCGACGAGAAGGGGAGGGCCTGTCTGACCGCCTTCCTGCCCAGAGGCGTGCAAGGGCTCTTTCCGGTGGGCCGGTTGGACTACCACAGCGAGGGCCTTCTGCTGCTCACCACCGACGGGGAGCTGGCCAACCGGCTGCTCCATCCGAGGTACAAGGTGCTCAAGACTTACCAGGTCAAGGTCAAGGGAGATCCGGCCGCGGATGCGCTCGACAGGCTGCGCCGCGGGATCGTGCTGGAGGGGAGGAGGACGCTGCCGGTGACCATCCGGCGGATTCCCTCGCGCGAGACCCGCCACACCTGGCTTCAGATCGAGATGACGGAGGGGCGCAAGAACCAGCTGCGCGAGATGTTCTTCCGCATCGACCACCCGGTGATCAAGCTCAAGCGCGTGGCCATGGGCCCCGTGCGCCTGGGCAAGATGAAGCCGGGCGAGGTGCGTCCCCTCCTGCCCGAAGAGGTGGAGGCGCTGAAGGCCCACGCGCACCTGGCGGCGGAGAAGGAGAAAGCTCCCCGGAGGAGATGATGGACATGCAGGTACCCGTTCCGCACAACATCCGGAAGATCAGTCCGTACGTTCCCGGCAAGCCGGCCCAGGAGGTGGAGCGCGAGCTGGGCATCTCCAGCAGCATCAAGATGGCTTCCAATGAGAACCCGCTGGGTCCCTCGCCGAAGGCCGTGGAGGCCGTTCGGAACCTGCTCGGCGAGCTCCACATCTACCCCGAGGGCAGCGGCTTCTACCTCTGCCAGGCCCTCGGCCGGCACTACGGAGTCCCCGTGCAGCAGGTCATCCTGGGCAACGGCTCGGTGGAGATCGTGGAGATGTCCGCCCGGGCCTACCTGAACCGGCAGGCGAACGCCGTCTTCAGCTTCGGCTCTTTCGCCCTCTACCCCATCGCCTGCCAGATCATGGACGCCCCCATCAAGGCCGTGCCCATGCGGGAGCGCAACCACGATCTCGATGCGCTCCTGGATGCGGTGGACGAGAATACCCGGCTCATCATCCTGGACAACCCCATCAACCCCACCGGCCGCCACACCTCTTTTGCGGAGCTTCAGGCCTTTCTCGAACGGGTCCCGGGCCACGTCCTCGTGATCGTTGACGAGGCCTACAAGGAGTATGCCGACGCACCCGACTACGCCACCGTCCAGCCCCTCCTGGCCCGCTTTCCCAACCTGATGGTCCTGGGAACTTTCAGCAAGGCCTACGGCCTGGCGGGGCTGCGCGTGGGCTACGGCTTTGCCCACGCAGAGGTGATCGCCACGCTCCACAAGGTCCGCTCGCCCTTCAACACCAGCTCGGTGGCCCAGGTGGCGGCCATGGCGGCTCTGGAGGACCAGGAATTCGTGGCCAAGGGGGTGGCGCTCAACGCCGTGGAGAGGCCCTACCTCACGCAGGGCTGCCAGGACGCTGGGATCCCCGTCGTCCCCTCGCAGGCTAACTTCGTCCTGGTGGACGTGCCCATGCCCGGCGAGCAGTTCTTTCAGGCCATGTTGAAGGAGGGGGTCATCATCCGGCCCATGGCGAACAACGGCTATCCCAACTCCCTGAGGGTCTCCGTCTTCCACCATTACGGCAATGAGCGTTTCCTGGAGGCCGCCAAGAAGGTCCTGGGGCGCTGATAGCGAGAAACCAGCAAGAAGTGAGAAGCAAGAAGTAAGAGTGACGCTGCTGTGGTGTATTCTGCGCGCCGTTGCTAGACTGGCGCCATGATCGTGATCACGACGCACACGAACGCGGATTTCGATGCCCTCGCCTCGATGGTGGCGGCGTCGCGCGGTGGCGCGCTCCCCGAGGCGGGCCTCGGCCGGCCCATCGCTCGCAGGCTCGCTCTCCAGAAGGGACCTCGGCCGGTCCCTTCCGGCAGGCGCTTTGCGCCCTGCTTTTCCTCGCCCTCGCGTGAGTGGGCCTTCGCTGTGGGGAACCTTTCCGTTCCCCACGCCCCTCGAAGAGCCGCCTTCGGCGGCCCCTCGGCGCTCCGCGTCGCTCCGCTCGGCGCCGCTGCTCCTCTCTGCCCTCGCGAAAGGCGCCCTTCGCCGCGGGGGAACCTCCCCGTTCCCCCGCACCCCTTCGCCGCGCCGCCACCGTGGCCTGAACGAGGGGCGCCATGATCGTGATCACGACGCACACGAACGCGGATTTCGATGCCCTCGCCTCGATGGTGGCGGCGTCCCTTCTGTATCCGGGGGCACGGCTCGTCTTCTCGGGGGCCGCGGAGCCGCTGGTCCGCCGTTGGCTGGAGGAGAACCGGGACCGGCTCCCCGAGATCCAGCCGCTGAAGGGGCTGGACCACGACCAGGTGGAGCGGCTGGTCTGCGTGGACGTCTCTTCCGGCGAGCGGCTGGGGCCGCTCGTGGAACTGCTCCGGCGGACCCCGCCCACGCCGACGGAAGTCTTCGACCACCATCCCGGGGCCGGGGACCTCAAGGGGGAGCGCCACGTGGTGGAGGAGGCGGGGGCCTGCACCACGGTCATGGTGAAGTGCCTCCTGGAGGCCGGGATCGAGCCCACCCCCTTCGAAGCAACCCTCTTCCTGCTGGCCATTTACGAGGACACGGGATTCCTCTCCTTTCCCACCACGCGCCCTTCGGATTTCGGGGCCGTTCTTCAATGCCTGGATTGGGGAGGCGAGCTGAGGGCCGTCCAGCAGACGCTGCACCGCGGATTCACGGAGGCGCAGATGCGCCTCCTGGCCGCCATGTTCGAGCACCTGGAGGCGGTGGCCGTGGGGGGAGTCACGGTGCACCTGACCACCCTGGCCCTGGACGACTACGTCCCCGACCTGTCAGTCCTCGTCCACGAGATCCTGGCCATGGAGGGGATGCAGGCCATCTTCCTTCTGGCCTACCTGGAAAACCGGGTGCACATCATCGCGCGCTCCAGGACGCCGCACGTGAATGCCGCCCAGGTCCTCTCGGTCTTCGGCGGAGGCGGACACCCCTCCGCGGCCTCCGCCGTGATCAGGGACAAAACGCCCGCGGAGGTGAAGGCCCTGCTTCTAGATGAGCTGACCTTCGTCCATCCCGCGGGCCTCAGGGCGAGCGACATCATGACCCGGGAGTATCACCGGCTGGAGGCCACCGCGACCACGCGCGAGGCCTTCCGCGAGATGAACCGCCACCGGGTCAACGCCTTGCCGGTCCTCAGAGAGGGCAGGCTCGTGGGGGTCGTGACGCGGCAGGAGGTGGACGGGGCTCTCCAGCACGGGCTGGCGGAGAGGCCCATCTCGGACTTCCTCATCTCGCCCCCGCCCTTCTTTCCACCCGAGGTGGCGGCCGAAGAGGTACGCCGGCTCATGCTGGAGAACAACTGGCGCATCGCCCTGTTCGGGCGCGACCTCGACCACGTGGAGGGGCTCGTCTCCCGCATGAGCCTCTTCAAATCCCTCTACCACCAGGACAAGACGCTCATGGTCCATCGGTCGGGGGGCCAGCCGTCGGCCAAAGAGATCGGCCATCTCATGCGCGGCGCCTTCCCGCCCGAGGAGCTCGGGAGGCTGAAGTCCCTGGGCGCCCTGGCGGAGGCGGCGGGAACGCCCTGCCTGCTCGTGGGCGGCGCCGTGCGGGACCTCCTCCTGGGACGGCCCGTGCAGGACGTGGACTTCGTCGTCGAGGGGGACGCCGTGGAGCTGGCCGAAGCGTGGGCCCGACGGGAGGGCGGGCGGATCCGGGCCCACAGGGCCTTCGGCACGGCCCTCTGGATCCGCCCCGGCGGGAGCCACTGGGATTTCGCGACGGCGCGGGCCGAGTACTATGAGACGCCGGCGGCCCTGCCCACAGTGGCCCACGCGGCCCTCTATCAGGACCTCTACCGGAGGGACTTCACCATCAACACGCTCGCCCTCTACCTCACGCCGGAACGGTTCGGGGAGGTCCTCGACCTCTTCGGCGGGGTCAGGGACCTGAAGGCGGGGCGCATCCGGGTGCTCCACGGCCTCTCCTTCGTGGAGGATCCCACCCGCGCCTTCCGGGCCGTCCGATTCTCGGTCCGCCTCGGCTTCACCCTGCCGACCGAGACGGAACAGCTCATCGAGGCCACGCGCAAGCAGCAGCTCTTCCGCCACCTCTCCCCCAAGCGAGTGCTCGCCGAGGTCCGGCAGATCCTCGCCGGCCCCAACGCCGTCGAGGGGCTGAAGGCGATGGAGACCTACCGGCTCCTGGAGGTCTTCTGGCCCGCCCTCAAGCTCACCCCCAAGGTGCTGGAGACGCTCTACCGCGTCCAGCAGGCCCTCGGCTTCTTCGACACGCAGTTCCCGGACGAGCCCATGGACCGGCCCTGCGTCTACCTGATGGCGCTCACGGAGCGGCTGTCGAACGCGGAACTGGCCACCTTCCGGGACCACTACCCCTTCTCGCAGCAGACCCGGGACGCGCTCGCCCGCTATCGCTCCCTCACCTGGCACGCCATCCGGGCGCTCACCTCGGAGGAGGACTGCGGACGAAGCTTTACCTACAAGGCCCTGAAGGGACAGCCTCTCCCCTGGGTGCTCTTCCTGCTCGCCAAGATCCATCCGCCATCCCGGCAGGCCCGGGTGCGAGACTTCCTGGTCAAGG
The DNA here is from genome assembly GCA_049591295.1 of Acidobacteriota bacterium. Taxonomy (GTDB): domain Bacteria; phylum Acidobacteriota; class UBA4820; order UBA4820; family DSQY01; genus DTPS01. The sequence continues at coordinate 1,427 of JBAWEQ010000174.1, read as the reverse complement.
ACCGGTTCCTGAAACTGGCCATCTCGGGCCACGATCTGATCCGCGCGGGCATTCCCCCCTCCCCGGCCATCTCCCGGGCCCTGGAGGAGACCCGCGCCGCCAAGGCCGACGGCCGGTTGCAGAACCGGAGCGAGGAGCTGGCCTTCGCGTTGGAGGCGGCGCGCCGGGCCTTGGAGGAGAGCTGATGCGGCGAACTCGCGGCCTTCTCGCGGCTCTGGGTACTGTGGCCCTGCTCCTGGCGGGGCTGCTGGCGGTGCGGGCGGCGGCGCCGCCGGCCCGGCCCACGGTGGTCGTGATCTCCATGGACGGGGTGCGCTGGGACTACCCGGAGAGGGACCACCTGCACGCCTTTGCTGCCATGGCCAGGGACGGTGCGAGCGCCGCGCGGCTGATTCCTCCCTTCCCCTCCCTCACCTTCGCCAGCCACTCCACCCTGGCTACGGGCTGTCTGCCGGGCCGCCACGGCATCATCGCCAACAGCTTCCTGGATCCCGAGACGGGCCGGCGCTTCTCGGATTCGGACGACGCCGGCTGGCTCCTCGCGCCGCCCCTGTGGGCCCTGGCCGAGGAGGCCGGCCTCGGCGCCGCCGTGTCGGGCTGGCCCGTTTCAAAGGGCACGTGGCGCGGCGTCCAGGCGAGCTTCTACAGGCCCTTCGAGGAGGGCGCCTCGGACGCGGAGACCGCGGCCTGGGTTCTGGGTCTGCTCCGGAGGCCGGAGGGGCAGAGGCCTCACCTCGTCATGGCCTGGACCCATGGCGCCGACGGCCCCGGCCACGCGGAGGGACCCGACGGGCCCGGGGTGCACGCGGCCATGCGGCGCGCCGACGCCCTACTGGCGCAACTGAGGGCGGGCATACGCACGCTCGGCCCGGCGGTTCCAGTGGACCTCATCGTCGTCTCCGACCATGGCATGGCGGCCGTCTCCCGCGCCATCGACGTGGTGAAGGTGATCCCCAAGCGCGGCTTCTACCCCTACATCGCCACCTCCGGCCCGGTCTGCAACGTCTACGTGAAGACGGAGGCGCAGCGGCGGCAGGTGGCGGCGGGGTTGGGCCGGTTGCCCGGCGATGTGCGCATCTACACCCGGAGCACCCTCCCCTCCCGCTGGGGCTACGCGGAAAGCGGACGGGAGGGCGACTTCATCCTCGTCGCCCCGCCGGGGGCCTTCTTCTCGAGCTTCAGCCGCAGGGGCGAGAAGTCGCTCCCCCGAGGCATGCACGGCTGGCCTCCCTCCGAGCTGCCCCAGATGGACGGCATCTTCTACGCCGAGGGCCCCGGCATTCCCGCCCGCAAGCTCCTCGGCGACGTCCACGCCACCGACGTCGCCCGGACCGTCTGCGCCCTGCTGGGGATTGCCCCGCCCCCCAGGTGCCAAGGCACCGCTCTCTTCCCTCCCAACCGCTGAACAGGAGGGCGCAGAGGGGAGG
>JBAWEQ010000173.1:0-1635 GCA_049591295.1 Acidobacteriota bacterium | reverse complement strand
AGCCCGCCCCAGGGTTGCCGTACTCTTCCAAGTCAACGGTCACATAGTCATATCCTAGCTTTTTGAACTTCTCCAATATTTGTTGTCGTAGCTCATCCGCAGCGAGAATTAGACGGAGGCCGGCGCTATCTGTGACGATTCGTGCCAAACGTTGGTGGTGGCGTAATCGAACCGTTGCCAAACCACATTCTTTCAGAAAGGATTCCCCCCGGCGAATGGTCTCAAGGGCTTCCATGGTGATGGCGCTCCCCGTAGGGATGCGGGTGGCGAGACAGGGTTGCGCGCTTCTTTCCGCTAGGCACGAAAAGCCTGCTTTTCTCAGAAGGTCCCTTACCTCTTCTTTGCCGATCTCCGCCTGGGCTAGCGGACTCAAGATCCCCAGTTCAGCCAAGGCGCGCATGCCTGGTCGATCGCTGGGAGAATCATCGCTTTGAGTGCCGTCGAATACAACTGAACTCGGAACTTGTTCGGATAACTCCTTCATCAGGGTGAAGCGGATACGCTTGCAGTGATAGCAACGATCCCACGTATTGCTCATGAATGCCGAATCGTCACATTCATTCGTGGGGACCACGAGATGCCTCACCTGCAGGTCTGACGCGAATCTTCGGGCCGATTCCTCTTCCTCCAGTATGGAAGTAGGAGAAGTTGCAGTCACGGCCGTTATCCTGTCAGGTCCGAGGGCTTGGACGCTCTCCCAAAGGAGTAGACTTGAATCCACACCGCCGGAAAAGCCGATGAACACTCGCCTTCCGCCCGCAGCGGCTTCCCGAATAATTTCTCTTAACCGTCGCTCTTTACGATCGAGAAGAAGCTCATGCATAGCTTTCGCCATTAAGGATCCCTACCGACCTGGAGGCCGGGGCTAATGAGTCCCCTGGGCCACACCGATTCTTAGCTGCCTGCTCATAGGCGTTAACTTAAGGCAATTTCGTTCCCTTTCAAGAGGCGAATACAGGCCGAGGGCGATTAAAGTCCCCCTTTTTTAAAAGGGGGATTTAGGGGGATTTTCAATAAGTTATCCCAAAATCCCCCCTGGCCCCCCTTTACGAAAGCTGAGCATGTCCCACATCTCTGCTGGACACCGTAGCACCTTCAACCAATGGCCCCAGCATAGCCCGTACCGCATTTCGCCCCTAAGGGGCGCACTTTGGGTAGTGCCGCGGGATTTTCAACCCAAGGGGCCGTTGGCCCTCCTTCTCCCAACGACCCTGAAGGGGTCGACCAATCATTATTTCCCTCGTTCTGCATTGGTGGACCCCTTCAGGGTCCTTGTCCTTTTCGTTCTTCTTCCCGTGGGTTGCACCCACGGCTACCTATAGTCTGCCCCTTCGGGGCAATTTCGCCACATGGCGACGTTTTCCGTATTTTCGGTCCGCCATCGCTTGTACGCCAAGGGGTAGCAGTCAACGCGGACACATTCCGGTGTCCAGCAACCGTTATGGGTAAGGACCAGCTTTAAGAAAGGGGGGGAAATCCGCGTTCTGCTGCATCTGTCGCGTCTCGGTCATCCGGGAACTTTCCGGCTGGGTATTCGGCGATTGATGCGGTTCCCCCGCGTCCCGCGGGGTCACCACATCCTACAAAGCTGAACGACGGGTGAAATTCGAGCTTATCGCGGTCTCTCCCTGACTC
>JBAWEQ010000172.1:0-20363 GCA_049591295.1 Acidobacteriota bacterium | reverse complement strand
TCCCCGAAGAGGGCGGCATCGCCACGGGCGGCGGGGTCGGCGGGCTGCCCGAATCCGAGGAGGCCCTGGACCGGTACCGGCGCTCCGGCCGTCTGGCTCCCAACCTGAGGGGCTTTCTGGGCCACATCCCCGCCCACACCGCGGACGTGCTCGCGGCGGCCTTCGGTGGCCACGGGCCCCGCGTCACCGTCTCCAACGCCTGCTCCTCGTCCACCGCCGCGCTGGCGCAGGCGGCCCTCTGGATCGAAGAGGGAGAGACGGACTGCGTCCTGGCCGGGGCCTCCGACGTGCTGAGCCGGCTCACCGTGGGCGGCTTCAACTGCCTCCGGCTCGTCTCCGAGACGGCCGTCCGTCCCTTCGATCGCGGCCGGAACGGCATGATGGTGGGGGAAGGGGCCGCCTTCCTGCTGCTGGAGTCGGAGGAGAGGGCCAGGGCCCGGGCCGCTCGTCCGCTGGCGGTGCTCAGGGGATTCGGCCTCTCCGTGGACGCCCACCATCCGACGGCCCCGGAGCCGCGGGGCCGGGGAGCCTTCGCGGCCATGGCGCGGGCCCTGGAGCGAGCGGGCAGCACGCCGGCGGAGGTGGATCACGTCAGCGCCCATGGCACGGGGACGCCCTCCAACGACAGGGCCGAAGCCAGGGCCATCGCCGACCTGCTTGGCGAACGCAGGCTCGAGGTGCCGGTCGTCTCCATCAAGGGAGCGGTGGGCCACTGCCTGGGTGCCGCCGGGGCCATCGAGGCGGTGGCTTCGGTGCTCGCCTTGGTCCACCAGACCGTCCCGCCCTGCACGGGCCTTATGGATCAGGATCCCGAGGCGGAGCTGTACATCCCCCGCGAGGCCCTGCCGATGGAGCTCCGGAACGTGCTCTCGGTGAACCTGGCATTCGGCGGGAATAACGCGGCCGTCCTCTTCGGGAGGGCGACGTGAAGGGAATCTGGGTCTTGGGCGAAGGGGCCGCCGGGCCGCTGGGGCTTGCCCGCCTGGAGGGCGCGCCGGAGACGGCGGGACCCAGGTGCGTGCCGTCGGACCTCAACCTGAAGGAGGGCTTTCCGCCCCAGGCCCTCCGCTGGGCCGATCCCTCGACCCTTTTCTGGCTGAACGCCGCCCGGCAGGCGCAAACGGGGGCCGGGTTCCTTCCCGATCAGGGAACGGGGCAGGTGGTGGGACTCGGCTGGGGCCCCACGGCGCCGGTGCTGGCGCTCCTGGAACCGGCGCGCCAGGGCGACTTTGCCTCCATGAATCCCTCGCTGTTTCCCTACTCCGTCGGGAACGCTCCCGCCGGCATGGCGGGGCTCCTCCTGAGGCTGGACGGCCCGGCCCAGACGCTGCACGGAAAAGAGGCGGCGGGGCTGGCGGCCCTCGTGGAGGCTGCCAGGATTCTCTCGGGTGGGGTCCTGGAACGCTGCGTGGCGGGAGGATCCGATCACCTCGATCCAGTCGTCCGGGAGGTCGTGGAGCCCTACCGGGGAGCGGGAGCCACGCCCCTGGGCGAGGGGGCCTACGCCCTGGCATTGGCCTCTCTGGAGGAGGCCCCGGCGCGGGGTGTCCGCGTCGCGGCGTGGTCGGCCCGCTCCGTGAGCTGCCCCCCCCACCGCTTCCCCCCGCCGGGCGCTCTCTACGATCGCCTGTTGGATTCGTTGCTGGACCGCGCGGGATGGGGGAGCGATGTCGAGGGGCTGGTCTTCCTCCAGGAGGACACGCCGCGGCTGCGGCGGGAGGGCGCCCAATGGCTGGCGCGGCGTCTGCCGAAGGCCCATCCGGAGGCCTTTCAGGAGCGGCTGGGTGCCTGCGGGGCGGCGTGGGCCGGCGCGGCGGTGATGGGGACGCGGGCCCTCCGGCAGGGCCGGGCCCGGCGCGCGCTCCTCCTGGCCGTGGCTACGGGAGGGGCGGGATGGGGGCTCGCTCTGGAGCGCGGCGATGTTGAGTGAGATCCGCACCTCGCCCATGGGGCCCTACCTGGACGCCAGCACGCTGTTTCCTCCCGGAGTGGGAGCCTTCGTCACCCTCAGGGGATTCGAAGACGTGAGCCCGGCGGGGCTCGCCCGGTTCCTGAGCCACGCCGGACTGCCTTGCCGGCGGGTCCACCGGGTGAACCAGGTCCACTCCGCCCTTGCCGTGGGCGTCGAAGAGGCCCCGTGCGATGCGGACGCCCTGGTCAGCACACAGGTCGGGGAGTGGGTCCGCGTGGTGACGGCCGACTGTGTGCCCATCCTCATGGCGAGCGAGGACGGCCGGGCGGTGGCGGCGGTCCACGCGGGGTGGAAGGGAACCCTGGCCCGCATCGTGGAGGCGGCCGGCCGGAGGCTCCTGGAGGGGCGGAAGCCCGGGGCGGCCTACGTGGGTCCGGCGGTGCACCCCTGCTGCTACGGCGTGCCCGAGGAGCGCGTCGAGCGCTTCCGGCGCGCCTTCCCCGGCTGGATCTCCGAGACTTCCGACCCACCCCGGTTGGATCTGGTGGGCTTGAATGTGCGCATGCTCGGTGGGCTGGGTTTTTCCGATCCCGGTATTCGGGTCGAGAATCGTTGTACGGCCTGCGGGGATGGGGTATGCTGTTCCTATAGACGGGACGGCGAGCGGGCCGGCCGGATGGCGGCCCTGATCGGGAGAACGGCGTGAGCAGGAGGCTGACGCACCTGGACGAACGGGGGCAGGCGGTGATGGTGGACGTGGGCTCCAAGCCCGCCACCCTCCGCACCGCCGTGGCCTCAGGTTGCGTGACCATGGGCCCGGAGGCCTACCGCTCGGCCAGCTCCGGCGAGCTGCCCAAGGGAGATCTGCTCGCCGCGGCTCGGGTGGCGGGTATCCTGGCCGCCAAGGCCACCCCCGCCCTGATCCCTCTCTGTCACCCGGTGGCGCTGACCCAGGTGGGCGTGGATTTCCGTTGGGAGGACGAGGGCTGCCGTCTGCACGTGGAGACGAGGGCCTCGGCCAGGGACGTGACCGGCGTGGAGATGGAGGCGCTCACGGCCTGCGCCGTGGCGTGCCTGACCCTCTACGACATGGTCAAGGGCGTGGACAGGGCCGCCGTCATCGGCCCCATCCAGCTCATCGAAAAGACGGGTGGCAAATCAGGCCACTTCAGGAGGTAACCCGTGTCCACCCTCCAGCATGAACAGAGCCTGCTCTTCGACCGCGACCTCGACCGGAAGATGGGGGCCGTCGGGCCCGACTCCCCGGCCTCGTCATGGCTGGAGGCGGCCGTGGCCCTGAGCCTCCGCTCCCTTCCGCACCTGGCGGCGGATCTCACTGAGAGGGGTCTCCAACACTACCCAGGCGAGACCGGCCTGTGGATGATCCACATCCAGTCCGTGGCCATCTACCCCGACCGGCTCCAGTCGGTATGGAAGAAGCTGAGCGCGAGAAGCGAGCCGAAGAGGGGGCGACAGACCCTGCTCGCTCTGGCGGAGTATTACCTGGAGCGGGACAAAGGGGGGCTGGCGCGCCTGGAGCAAGTGGCGGCGAAGGACCAGGACGCCCTGTTCTTCGAGGTCTGCGGGTACTACGCCATGGCTCGCCACGAGTACAGGCAGGCCGTGAAAGCCTACACCCAGGCGCACCGCCTGGCCCCGCGGGACCTGCGGCTCATGGTGCACCTCGGGGAGAGCTGCCGGGCGCTGGGCCAGACGGAAAAGGCCCTGAAGTGGCTCTATCGGGTCGTGCAGAAGGAGCGCCATTACGTGCAGGCGTGGAACGCCCTCTGCCGGATCCACCTGGAGCTCGGCCACCTCGACAGGGCGAGGCAGGCCTTCGGCATGGCCCTGGCCGTGAATCCCAGGGACTGGGGCGTCTACTTCACCTACGCGGACCACTACCTGGAGACCAATCGCTACGGCCGCTCGCGCGGGGTCCTCTTTGAGGTGCTGGATCTCAATCCCAGCACCGTCATCGCGGCCGAGGCCTACAACTACATGGGCTATCTCTTCTACCTCGAGGCGCGGTACTCGGAGGCCCTCACCAGCTTCCAGGTGGCCCTGAAACTCAATCCCTCGCTGGCCGTGGCCTGGTTCAACCTGGGGAACCTCCACTTCCACCTCAAACGCATGGACGAGGCCATGCGCTGCTACCAGGAAGCCCTGCGGGCCGACCCCCACATGGCCTCGGCCTCCTGTCAGCTGGGGCTGACCCACCTCGAACTGGGCCAGCTGGAGCTGGCGCGGTCGCCCCTCGAAAAGGCGCTCACGGCCGATCCCAACGAACACTGGGCCCACCTGGGGCTCTCGGAGTACCACAGGCGCTCCAAGAACCCCCTCGCTTCGCTGGAGGAGGCCAGGCAGGCCATCCGCATCGCTCCGAAGGACCCGGATGCCCACAACTACCTGGGCATCGCGCTGGAGACCAACCGCCGGTACTTCGACGCGGAGAAGGCCTACCGGAGGGCGCTCGAGCTGGATCCGGGCCAGCGCTGGGCCGCCAACAACCTGGGCTACCTCTACGAGAAGCTCATGCGCGTGGATCCGGGCTACAAGCCTTCGGCGATCGACGCCTGGCGGATCCGGCTGCGCATCTGCAACGAAACCGGGGCCTCCGTTCGCGGCGCCATCAACCACCTCCGCAAGCTGGGCGTCCCCGCCGCCACCATCCGAAAGTGGCTCGGCGAGGAGACGGAACGCCGTACCCGCCGATGAGGAATCCGTGATCATCGGGATCGGCCTCGACGTCCTCCAGGTGTCGCGCCTGAGGCGGGCGATCGAAAGACATCCCCGCCTCCTCCGGCGCGTCTTCACCGAGCGGGAGCGGGCCACCTGCGCACGGAAGGCCGATCCCGCCGTGTCTCTGGCGGCCAGGTTCTGCGCCAAGGAGGCCGCCATGAAGGCGCTCGGCACGGGCTGGGGCGGCGGCGTCGGGTGGCGGGACCTGGAGGTGGCCGGCGGTGCGGGCCGCCCACCGAGGCTGGAGCTCCATGGCCTCGCGGCGAGGCGGTTCGCCATGATGGGAGGACGCCTGGCCCTGGTGAGCCTCACCCACGAGCGGGATCTGGCTGCGGCCGTGGTCATCTTCGAGGGGGAGCCATCGTAGGAGGCCTCTCCAGAGGCCGAAATAGGTGCCCCAAGAGGAGTCGATAGCCAAACGCAGAGGCGGGCCGGGAATCCGGCCCGCCTTCGTGTTTTCAGAGACAGAGACGGATCACTTCTTGGCGGGCTCCGGCGCGGGCGCAGGGGCGGCCGCGGGGGCCGAAGCCGCCATGGGCACCTCCACGAACTTGCCGTTCTCCACCTGCCACATGACGTAGGGGGATTGCTGGGGATCTCCCTTGTCGTCGAACTTCAGCGTACCGAAGGGGGTCGAGAACTCCATCTTGTGCAGCGTCTGGGCCACCGTCACCGGGTCCGTGCTCCCCGACTGCTTCATGGCCTGGAGGACCACGTCGGCCGCCGTGTAGCCGTAGAGGGAATAGGGCTGGAGCGGACCGAACTGCTGCTTGTACGCCTCCACCACGGCCTTGGCCGAGGGGAGCAGTTCCTGGTTCGGGATGAAGGTGACGAGCGCCCCGTCGGCGTCCTTGCCGGCCCGCTTGATGAACTGGGGGTCGAAGCAGCCGTCCCCGCTGACGAAGGTGACGTTCATCCCGGCCTGGCGCATCTCCTTCAGCAGCTCCGCGCCCTGGGGCCAGAGCCCGCCGAAGTAGACCACCGTGGGGTCCACGGCCTTCAACTTGTTGACCTCGTCGGTGTAGACCGGCTGAGCACGGTCAATCCCGCCGTAGAAGGCGGCCTGCGTCTTGGTCAGAAATTCGTAGTTTTTGAGGAACTCGTTGGCCAGGTCCTGGCCGTAGGACGACTTGTCGTGGATCACGGCCACCTTGGCGCCGGGGAAATGGTCCGCCACGTACTTGGCGGCGCTCTTGCCCTGCTGGTCATCCCGGCCGCACACCCGGAAGATCGTGAAGTACCCCCGGTCCGTCACGTCGGGGTTGGTTGAGGAGGGGGTGACCATCAGGATCTTGTCCTTCCCGTAGATCTCCTCTGCCGCCAGGGTGCAGGAGGAGTTGTAGTCGCCGATCACGGCGTCCACCTTGCTCCCCCACTCCTTGGCGAGCTTCACGGCCGTGTTGGGATCGCCCTGGTCATCCCCCTGGATGATCACGATCTTTCTGCCTTTGACGCCCCCCTTGGCGTTCCACTGGTCCACGGCGAGCTGGACGCCGTTGAGGACGCCCTTCCCGCTCTGTTCCTGCTCACCCGTCAGCGGCGCTGCGACCAGCAGCTTGATGGATCCGCCCGAGCAGCTTAGGCCGGTCAACACCAGCGCCAGGGCGCCCAGTCCCAGCCCGATTTTTGTCCACGTCTTGAGCCGCATGGCTGCCCTCCTCTCGATCTGGGCCCGGGGGCCTGGCCGGATGAGGCGGCCCCCATGCGGGCATCTACTGGGCTACTTGCCCTTTTCGGCCGCAGCGGCGGCCTCCACCTTCTCCACGGGCCAGTGCTCCACCAGCGCCTTCTCGATGGCTACGGGGTTCTTCGGCCGGTCGTTGCTGGGATCGCGCGGGGCGTTCACGATCTGGTCCACCACGTTCATGCCCTGGATGACCTGTCCGAAGGCCGTGTACTGGTGATCGAGGTAGCCTGCATCGGCCACGCAGATGAAGAATTGCGAGGAGGCTGAGTTGGGGTCCTGGGCCCTCGCCATGGAGACGATGCCGCGGGCGTGGTGAATGTCGTTGAACTCGGCCTTTACGGTCACTTCATGGCCATTGACCGTATATCCGCCCTGGCCCCAGGTGGAGGGATCGCCCTTCTTGGTGTTCGGGTCGCCACCCTGGATCATGAACCCGGGAATCACGCGATGGAACTTCGTGCCGTTGTAGAAACCGATTTGGCAGAGGTGTAGGAAATTCTTGACCGTCAGCGGGGCCTTGTCGGGGAAGAAGCGGATCGCCACATCTCCGAGCTTGGTCTTGAGGATGGCGACGGGCTCCGTCTTCGGCTTCTGGGCCTCGGCGGCGGGCTTTGCCGGAGGCTTCTTCTCCACCTTGGTCTTGCCCTGGGCGAAGAGGGAGACGCCCGAGAGAAGTCCGACCAGTCCGAGCAGCACGAGCGTTTTTTTCATCGAGGGACCTCCTGAAAAGCGCATTCTACGCCCTTCGGGCTCCTGAGGGGAACCCCGGGCGATCCCCACGGCAACGGCCTCGCCCCGGCATGACCTCAACCCTGAGGAGCCCCGACCAGCTCCTCAGCCATGGCGAGCTTTCGAAGCACGCGCCGATAGACCTCCTCCGTGTGCTTCAGGCCGTCCTTGAAGGCTTGGTCATCGCAATGGTAGACCTCCTCGCGCAGCTCACCGAGGCTCTGCTCCAGCGTCTCTTTGAGGAGCTGTCGCTCCTCCAAGTCCAGTTCGAGCGTCATGGGACACCTCCATGGGGCCGGGTCTTACCCCCCCCAGCCGCGCGGAACTCTCCGCCGCTGCTCCCCATGACCCCTTTGTTCACAATGTAAGGGCTCCGAGCGCCCGATGCCAATGGGCGGCAGGGATTTCGCTGGCGCGCCCCGGTGTGCTAGGCTGAACGCACGATGGGGGGATCCATGGGCAGCGAGACGAAGGCGCTTCTCAACGAATGCGGTCGGCCTACGGCCCGCCACTACGTCATCCTGGGCATGGCGTGGGCTGGCTGGCTCTTCGACTTCTACGACCTCATGCTTCTCTCCTTCCTGCTGATCCCCATCAAGAGGGACCTGCACTTGGGGGACTACGAGCTCTCCGTGCTCCTGGGCGTCACGCTGGCGGCCACCGCCCTGGGCGGCATCCTCTTCGGAGGCCTGGCGGACCGCTTCGGCCGCAAGCGCGTGCTCACCTGGACGCTTCTGACCTACTCCATCGGTACCTTTTTCTGTGGCATGTCCCACGCGTTCTGGCTCTTCCTGGCCTTTCGCGTCGTGACCGGCCTTGGCGTGGGCGGTGAGTGGGCCACGGGACAGACGCTCATCGGCGAAACCTTCCCCGCCCGCATGCGCGCCCGCTTCGCCGCGGTGATGCAGACCGGAGCGCCCCTGGGCATCCTGCTGGCTTCGGTGGTGGGCTCCTTCGTCGAGCCCGTCTTTGCCGCCAACTTTGGGCCCAGCTGGGGCTGGCGGGCCTGCTTCTTCGTCTCGCTCCTGCCGGCGCTCCTGGTGTTGGTGATCCGGCGCTACATGCCCGAATCGGACGTCTGGGAGGCCAGGCAAGGCACCGGGGAACTCTCCACAGGGAGGCTCGTGGTCGAGTTGAAGAAGGACCGTACCCTTCGGCGGCTCTTCCTGCTCGGACTCGTGCTTGCCCTGGCGGACATGTCGGCCTACTGGTTCACCTACACGTGGATGCCCAAGTACCTCTACGACCAGCTCGGCCTCTCCCTCGTGCGGTCGGGGCTGTGGATGATCGTCACCCAAATCGCCGGCATGGTGGGCTACCTGTCCTACGGAGCCATCGCCGACTGGAAGGGAAGACGCTGGGCCTACTGCCTCTTCTCCCTCGTGTGGGCCTTCGGTCTGCTCGGCATCACGTGGTTCTGGGGAGCGATCCACCTCCTGCCCTGGCTTCCGCTGTTCTTCATGGTCCTGGTGGGCTTCGGGACGGGCAACTTCTCCGGGTACGGCCCCATCTTTTCCGAGCTCTTCCCCACCCGCATCCGGTCCAGCGCCATGGGCACGGCCTTCAACCTCTCGCGGGGGGCGCAGTTCTTCACGCCCATCATCATCACCTGGGTGACCACGCTGCCGCTGGCGGCGGGCCACGGCCTCGGCGCCGGAATCTCCATCGGCGCCTTCTTCGCCCTCTTCACGGGCCTCTGGGTCTGGACCCTGCCCGAGACCAAGGGAACGGAGATCACGGAGTAAGGCGAAAAGAGCTGATTCACCACCAAGTCACCAGAACACGAAGGGTTCGAGGGAAAAGTGAGGAAGTTGGGAAGGTGGGGGCCGTTTGCCTCCCGGCTCGTGCCGTCCCTCCCCCTCACCGCTTTGCTCCTCACCTTAAGGAGATGCCCATGACGACCTACCCTGAAGCGTTGCTGTCACCCGAGGAGAGGGCCATCAGGAACGAAGTCGCCGATTTCGTTCGGTGGGTGCCCCGCCAGCTGATCCTGGACATGGACGCCGACCGCGTCCGCTACCCGAAGGAGTACTTGAAGGAGGGAGGACGAAGGGGCGTCCTGGGACTCCGCTTCCCGAAGGAGTATGGCGGGCGCGGCCTGCCCTGGACGAGCGAGATGGTGGCCCTGGAGGAGGTGGGGATTCTCGGCACCTCCCTCGCCTGCCTCTACTCCCTCGTCTCCATCGTGGGCGAGGCCATCGCCCACTTCGGCACGCCGGAGCAGAAGCAGACCTACCTCGCCCCGCTCATCGCCGGCACCATGACCCCCGCCGAGGCCCTCACCGAGCCTCGGGGCGGCTCGGATTTCTTCGGCGCCGCGACGCGCGCCGAGCGGAGGGGCGACCGCTTCGTCCTGAACGGCCAGAAGCGCTTCGTGGTGGGGGCCGAGGGGGCGGATCTCTTGCTGGTCTACGCCAACACCGACCCCCAGGCCAAGCCGCGCGACTCCATGACGGCCTTCCTCGTGGAGCGCGGCCCCGGCGTTACGGTGGAGCACGTCTACGGCCTCATGGGCACTCGCGGGGGCGGGACGGGGCGCATCGTCTTCCGCAACGCCGAGGTGCCCGTGACGAACGTCCTGGGCGGCGAGGCCGGCATCGGCAAGGGGGCCGAAGTCTTCGACCAGATGATGATCCCCGAACGCATGACCAGCGCCTGCGGCGCCATCGGCATGGGCCGGGCGGCCATCGAGATCGCCGCGCGTTACGCCGCGAGGCGCAAGGCCTTCGGCCAGGAAATCCGGCGCTTCGAGGGGGTGAGCTTCAAGATCGCGGAGAGCCTGACCCTTCTGGACGCCTCCCGCGGCCTCTGCCGCGAAACCTGCAGGGCCGCGGATTCCGGGGGCGTGGCCCCGGGCCGGGTGCGGCGCATGGTCTCCGAGTCCAAGAAGTTCGCCACGGAGGCCGCCTGGACCGTGGTGAACAACGCCATGCAGGTGCTCGGCGGCATCGGCTACACGGACGTTTTCCCCGTGGAGCGGTTCCTTCGCGACACGCGCCTCATCATGATCTGGACCGGCACCAGCGAGATCATGGATCTCGTCATCCAGCACGAGTTCTACAAGGAATTTCTGAAAACTCCGCCGCGGGCCCGGGACATCGAAGCCGACGCCCAGAACGCCGAAGCGCCCGACGAGAAGGTGTACGAGTAGAAAATGCGAGAGGCTGGACGTGAGAAGGGAGGCGCCGGATTCGAAGGGGCCGTTCTCCTTCTGACCTCCGATCCCCCGATCTCCCCATCACCAAAAAAGGGGCGGCCAGACGGCCGCCCCTGTGAGATGTTGCACTTTTCGAATTTCGCAGTTCGAAATTCGAAATCTCTCTAATAGTCCATCCCGCCGCCCATTCCGCCGGGCATGGGCATGTCCTTCTTCTCCTCGGGAAGCTCGAAGATCATGGCCTCGGTGGTGAGGAGGGTGGAGGCTGCGGAGGCGGCGTTCTGCAGGGCCGTCCGGGAGACCTTGGCGGGGTCCAGGATGCCGGCCTTGAAGAGGTCCTCGAACTTCTCCGTCTTGGCGTTGAAGCCGTGGGCGCCCTTCTCCTTCTTGACGTGCTCCACGATGACGGAGCCCTCGACGCCGGCGTTGTTGGCGATCTGCTTGCAGGGCTCTTCGAGGGCCCTCTTCACGATCTTGACGCCGGCCAGGAAGTCGTCCGATCCCTTGAGCTGCTCCAGGGCCGGAATGGCGCGGATGTAGGCCACACCGCCGCCGGGGATGACGCCCTCTTCCACGGCCGCCTTGGTGGCGTGGACGGCGTCCTCGACGCGGGCCTTCTTCTCCTTGAGCTCCGCCTCGGTGGCGGCGCCGACCTTGATGACGGCCACGCCGCCCACGATCTTGGCCAGGCGCTCCTGGAGCTTCTCGCGGTCGTAGTCCGAGGTGGTGTCCTCGATCTCGCGGCGGATCTGCTTCACGCGGCCCTCGATGTCCGAGGCCGAGCCGTTGCCCTCGACGAGGGTCGTGTTGTCCTTGTCGATGACCACCTTCTTCGCCCGGCCGAGGTCGGCGAGGGTGATGTTCTCGAGCTTGATGCCCAGGTCTTCGGTGATGCACTTGCCGCCGGTCAGGATGGCGATGTCCTCGAGCATCCGCTTGCGCCTATCGCCGAACCCGGGGGCCTTCACGGCGCAGACGTGGAGCGTGCCGCGCAGCTTGTTGACCACCAGCGTGGCCAGGGCCTCGCCCTCCACGTCCTCGGAGATGATCAGCAGGGGCTGGCCGCTCTTGGCCACCTGCTCCAGGACGGGCAGGAGGTCCTTCATGGAGGAGATCTTCTTCTCGTGGGCCAGGATGAGGCAGTTCTCGAGGACCGCCTCCATGCGCTCGGCATCGGTCACGAAGTAGGGGGAGAGGTAGCCGCGGTCGAACTGCATGCCCTCGACGATCTCGAGGGTGGTCTCCATGGTCTTCGCTTCCTCGACCGTGATGACCCCGTCCTTGCCCACCTTGTCCATGGCCTCGGCGATGAGGGTGCCGATGGTCTCGTCGTTGTTGGCGGAGACCGTGCCCACCTGCTCCACGGCCTTGCCCTCGACGGGCTTGGCCATGGCCTTGATCTCGGCCACCACGGTCTCGACGGCCTTGTCGATGCCCTTCTTGAGCTCCATCACGTTGACGCCCGTGCCCACGGCCTTGAGGCCTTCCTGGAGCATCGCCTGGGCGAGGACGGTGGCGGTGGTGGTGCCGTCACCGGCCACGTCGGAGGTCTTGGAGGCGACGTCCTTCACCATCTGGGCGCCGATGTTCTCCTGCCTGTCCTTGAGCTCGATCTCCTTGGCCACCGTGACGCCGTCCTTGGTCACGAGGGGGGAGCCGAACTTCTTCTCGATGATGACGTTGCGGCCCTTGGGGCCGAGGGTGGCCTTCACCGCGTTGGCCAGCTTGTTGACGCCGGCCATTAGGGCCTGGCGGGATTGGGAGGAATAGATGATTTCTTTTGCCATGGGTAGCCTCTCCTTGCCTTCTTATTCAACGATGCCGAGGACTTCGTCCTCGCGCACGATGATGTGTTCCACGTCGTCGATCTTGATTTCCGTTCCGGCGTACTTGCCCACCAGGACCTTCTGTCCCGGCTTCACGGACATGGCCACCCGCTTGCCGTCGTCGTCCAGCTTGCCCGGTCCCACGGCGATGACCTCGCCCTCCATGGGCTTTTCCTTGGCCGTGTCGGGGATGATGATCCCGCCCCGGACCTGCTCTTTAGCCTCAAGCCGCTTGATCAGCACACGGTCGTTGAGTGGTTTTACCTGCATCAGACACCTCCTCGAGGTTGGACCTCTGTCGGGTTTAGCAAACGTACCATCAGATTGCTAATTATAAAATCTGCTTGCGGCCTTGTCAAGTATCCTGAGTGCAATTGTTGCGGGGCGAGCTCTTCTTCAGAGAAAGGAGGGCCTACCTCCTCTTGCGGCCTCCACGGGGTGCGGTTATAGTCGGGAGGGAGGCCGGTAACCGATGGAAACGCTGAAGCTCGCCCTGGTCCAGATGGCCCCCGCCCTGGGTCTCCTGGAGCGAAACCTGGAGGCCCACCTCGCGTGGCTGGCCACCCCGGAGGCACGCTCCGCCGACCTGGTGGTGTTCCCCGAGCTCTCCCTCACCGGGTATCTGCTTCAGGACCTGGTGGCGGAGGTGGCCAGGCCCATCCAGGAGGAGGGTCTCCTGGCCCCCCTGCTGGCCGCGAGCCGCGAGCGCGACATCGTGGTGGGGATGGTCGAACAGAGCCCGGAATTCCTCTTCCACAACGCCGCCCTGTACCTCTCGGGAGGGCGCATTCACCACGTCCACCGCAAGGTCTACCTGCCCACCTACGGCATGTTCGACGAGGGGCGCTACTTCGCGGCCGGCGGGCGTTTCGAGGCCGTCGAGACGCGGCTGGGCAGGCTGGGCCTGCTCATCTGCGAGGACGCCTGGCACCTCTCCTCCTCCTATCTGCTGGCCCTGCAGGGGGCCCACACCCTGCTGGTCCTCTCCGGGAGCCCGGGGCGCGGCCTCACGGGGGGCGGCCCGGCGGCCTCGGTGCAGACCTGGGAGCGAGTGGGGCAGGTGCTCAGCCAGTTCCTCACGGTCCACTGGGCCTACGTGAACCGGGTGGGGTACGAGGACGGCTTGGCCTTCGCGGGCGGATCCTACGTCTCCGACCCCTTCGGCAACCTTCTCTTGGACGGGGGTGAGAACGTCGAGGCCATCTACCGGGCTGACCTGCCTCTCTCGGCCCTGCGGCGGGCCAGGACGCTCACGCCCCTTCTGCGCGACGAGAAGCCCGAGCTGGTATTGCGCCACCTGGAGGGGATCGTGAGGCGATGACCCAGCCCATTCCCCCCCCCGTAAACCCGGAGCTCGCCCTCGCGATGATCGACCGGTTCCTCCAGGAGGAGCTCGGGAAGACGGGCCTTACGGGCTTCGTGATCGGCCTTTCGGGCGGCGTGGATTCGGCCCTGGCCTGCGCCCTCGCGGTCCACGCCGTGGGACCGGAGCGGGTCCTCGCGGTGAAGATGCCCTACCGCACCAGCGCGCCGCAGTCGGAGGCCGACGCCGATCTCCTCATCGGCCGGTTCGGCATCCGCTCCGAGCGGGTGGATATTTCGGCCTTGGTGGACGCCCATTTCGAGGGAGACCTGGGGGCCTCGGCCCTGCGGCGCGGGAACTTCATGGCCAGGATGCGCATGGCGGTCCTCTTCGACCGCTCCTCGATGGACCGCGCCCTCGTCCTCGGCACGAGCAACAAGACCGAGCTGCTCCTGGGGTACGGCACCTGGTACGGCGACATGGCCTCCTCCCTGAACCCCATCGGCGATCTGTACAAGAGCCAGGTGTGGCAGCTCGCCCGACACCTGGCTCTTCCCGAGTCGGTGCTGGCCAAGCCCCCCTCGGCCGACCTCTGGCCCGGCCAGACCGACGAGGGTGAGATGGGGCTCAGCTATGCCGAGGCCGATGCCATCCTCTATCTGCTGGTGGATGAGCGGTGCACCGCCCAGGAGGTGGCCGGGCGAGGGCACTCCCAGGCCGTGGTGGCCAAGATCCTGACCATGGTGCAGCGGAGCCAGTTCAAGCGCCGCCTGCCCATCATCGCCAAGCTCTCCCAGCGCACCGTCGGCATCGACTTCAGATACCCGAGAGACTGGGGTCGGTGATTCACCACCAAGACACGAAGACACCAAGCAAAAGCCAGCTACAGAGTAAAGAAAAGAAAGATCCGGAAGGCCTTTTCTACCTGCCTTTTGGCGCCACTACCCTGCCCAACCGAGGGATTTGGGCCTTTTGCCTCCCTTGCCTTTGGTGTCTTGGTGCCTTGGTGGTTCAGCCCAGTATTTCATCCACCATGCGGGCGACGTGGGGGCCGATGGCGGGGGAGGCGGTGAGGCCGGGCGATTCGATCCCGATCAGGTCGATGAGACCGGGCAGACCTCGGTCCGACTCCTCGCGAATGACGAAATCCCGTGCCGGTTCACCGGGTCCGTACCGCTTGGCCTGGATGCCGGCCATGTCGGGCTGGAGGTCCTCGGCCTCCAGGAAGGGGAGCCAGGGCCGGCAAGCCTCCAAAAAATGATCCAGGAGAGAGGCATCCACACCGTACTCGACGGTCGGCGACCAGACGTCGTAGGGACCCAGGCGCATGCCCCCCGCCAGGTCCGGGACGGTATGGATGCCGACGGTGGACCGGTCGGGCGGGAAGGGGTACACGAGCATTCCGGGGTAGAGGGCGAGCTTCCGGTGGGCGCGGAAGTACATGCCCTTGCGGTAATGGATGCGGTAGAGGGCCTCATCCTGGTCGATGCCGCACAGGGCCGCCACGCAGCCCGACTCCAGGCCGGCGGAGTTGACGAGGGCGCGGGACCAGAACTCGTAAGGCTCTCCGGAGGTCTCGGCCACTCGGACCACGAAGCCGCCGTCGCGGCGATCGATGGCTTTGGCCTCCACTCCGTACGCGAACACGGCCCCCCGCGAGCGGGCCACCGTCTCGAAGTGTTTCATGAGGGCGTGCGAATCCACCACGCCCGAACTGGGGCAGTGGAGGGCGGCGATGGCCTCCACGCGGGGCTCCATGCGGTGGATCTCGTCCCCCTCCACGAGGCGCACCCCGCGCGCGCCGTTGGCTCGGGCCGTCGCGAGCAGGTCCGGCAGCCCGGCCGCCTGCTCCTCGGTCCAGGCCACGACGAGCTTGCCGGTGTTGGCGTGGGCGATGCCGTGCTCGGCGCAGAGGCGATACATCCGCTCGTTGCCTTCCAGGCAGAGGCGCCCCTTGAGGGAGTCCGGGGGGTAGTAGATGCTGGCGTGGATGACCTCGCTGTTGCGGCTCGAACTCTCCCGGCCGAAGGACTCGTGGCGCTCGATGACCAGGAGGGACCGCCCCTCCCCGGCCGCGCTCGCTGCCACGGAGAGGCCCACCACACCCGCGCCGATGATGGCCACGTCGACCCTGTCCATCTCTTCCGGTCTCCTGCCCTGAACGCGGGCCGTCCGGCCGCAGCGGCGTCAGCGTCTGCGCTTCGCGGGAGCGGGCGTGTGCCGCGAGTTCCACCAGCCCGTGATCATCACGATCAAGCCGGCACCCGCCATGAGGAAGCAGAGGATCTGACCCATGGAGAAGGGCCCCAGCACGAAACCGAGCTGCGGGTCAGGTTCGCGGGTGAATTCCACGAGAAAGCGGACGACGCCGTAGCCCACGAGATAGAGCCCCAGGAGAAATCCCCGGTAGGGTTTGAAATTACGAAGAGGCCACAGGATGGCGAACAGCAGGAGCCCCTCCCCCGCCGCCTCAAAGAGCTCGGAGGGGAATCGGAGCCCCGGCCCTGGCGCCGTCGGGTAGAGCATGCCGATGGCCGAGGTCGTGACCCGGCCGTAGAGTTCGCCGTTGAAGAAGTTTCCGAGCCGGCCGAAGGTGTAGCCGAGGGGGACGGCCGGCACCAGGTTGTCCCCCAGCTCCATCAGGGACCAGCCCCGGCGCCGGCACATGAACAGGAAGACGAGCACGACGCCGATAAGCGCGCCGTGGTAGGACATGCCCGTGAAGCCGGTGTAGTGGAACCCGCCCTGCCAGCTGAAGGGGAGGATCGCCTCCGCGGGATGGTGCATGTAATACATGGGGTCGTAGACGAAGACGTAGCCCAGTCTTCCCCCCAGGATGATCCCCACGATGGAGGAGAGGATCAGATCGAAAAGGCTCGTGGGATCGGGGGGGATCCTCACCTCTCCGCGGCGGATCCTCCAGGCCGTCAGGAGGTAGACCACCGCCAGCGCCACCATGTACATGAGGCTGTACCAGCGGATGGGGATGGGGCCGATGGAGAAGATGTCGGGATGGACGTGGGAGGGCAGGTGCTGCCACAGGTCAAGGATGGGGTGCATGACTCCTCCGTGGGGCCGGACGCCGGCTGCCCCATTCAACCACCGCATGCCCCCGCGACTCAAGCGGGCGTCCGGCGCGAGTTGCAAATGAGTAAATACATACTTACAATTGGAGGCGGTGGGTGTCCGGGTGGCGTGAATGCTATCGGATCGAGGGCTTGCATTCGCAAAAACATCGTGGGAGACTGCCTGTGTGAATGGACACCTACTGATTTGGCATCGTTTAACCGCGCCCCTCCCGATCGGGAGAAGGGTGCCGCCACGAGGGTCTTTGTAGGAGGGCAATCATGCGAAGCAGGATCGAAAAAGTCGCGGTCCTGGGAGCGGGGATCATGGGTTCCGGGATCGCCGCGCACCTGGCCAACGCGGGGATACCGTCCATCATGCTGGACATCGTCCCCCCAGAACTGACCCCCGAGGACCAGAAGGCCGGCCTCACGAAGGAGGACAAACGGTTCCGGAACAAGTTCGCCCTCAAGGGACTGGAGGCCATCCAGAAGAGCAAGCCGGCCCTCATCTACGACAAGAAGTTCATGAAGCTCATCGAGGTCGGGAACTTCGATGACGACCTGAAGCGCCTGGCCGAGTGCAACTGGGTCATCGAAGTGGTGGTGGAGCGCCTGGACATCAAGCAGAAGCTCTTCGAGAAGGTGGAGAAGGCCGTCAAGCCCGGCACCATCGTCTCTTCCAACACGTCGGGCCTTCCCATCAAGGGGATGGTCGAGGGGCGCTCGGCGGCCTTCAAGAAGAACTTCCTGGTGACCCATTTCTTCAACCCCGTCCGCTACATGCACCTGCTGGAGCTCGTGGCGGGCGAGGAGACGGATCCCCAGATCGTGAAGGAGATCGCCAACTTCGGGATCTTCCGCCTGGGCAAGGGGATCGTCTACGGGAAGGACACCCCCAACTTCGTCGCCAACCGCGTCGGCGTCTTCGGCATGATGGCCACGCTCCACGCCATGCTGGACATGGGCTACCGCATCGACGAGGTGGACGCCATCACCGGCCCGGCCATGGGGCGGCCCAAGAGCGCCTCCTTCGGCACGGCCGATCTGGTGGGCCTGGACACCTTCATCCACGTGGTCAACACCCTCAAGGAGGGTTGCCCGGCGGATGAGGCCAAGTGGGCCTTCGAGATCCCCGAACTCCTCTCCTCCATGGTGGCCAAGGGGGCCTTGGGCCGAAAGAGCGGCGCGGGCTTCTTCAAGGCCGTCAAGAAGAACATGGGCAAGAGGGACATCCTGGTCCTGGACTACAAGACCGGCCAGTACGTTCCCCAGGAGAAGCCCGACATTCCCTCCCTCAAGGCGGCCAAGAAGCTCCACGATCCCGGCCAGCGCATCAAGGCCGTGGTCAACGCCGAGGACCGCGCGGGCGCCTTCGCCTGGCGCGTGCTCAAGGACGTGCTGGCCTACTCGGCCAACCGCCTGGGCGAGATCGCCGACACGGTGGTGGACATCGACACGGGCATGAAGTGGGGCTTCAACTGGGAGCTCGGCCCCTTCGAGACCTGGGACGCCCTGGGCGTGAAGGAGACCGTCCAGAAGATGGAGAAGGACGGAGTGGCCGTGCCAGACTGGGTGAAAGCCATGCTCAAGGCCGGCTGCGCGACCTTCTACCGCGACGGCGCCGATGGGCAGGAGTACTACAGCCCCTCCGCCAAGGGGTACAAGCCGGTGCCCAAGCCCGAGACCTTCCTGATCCTGAGGGACATCAAGCGCAAGGCGGCCCCGGTTCTCGATAACCCGGGCGCCTCCCTGGTGGATCTGGGCGACGGCGTGGCCTGCATCGAGTTCCACTCGGCCACCCAGCCCACCATGAACCCCATCGACGATCAGATCATCGAGATCATGCTCAAGGGCATCGCAAAGGCCGAGCAGGACTTCCGCGGGCTGGTGATCCACCACCAGGCGCCGCAGTTCTGCGCCGGCGCCAACATCGCCATGATCCTGGAGGGCGCCAAGGCCGAGAAGTGGGACGACATCTCCAATATGGTCCGCCAGTTCCAGGCCATGACCACGGGCCTCAGGCGCTGCAAAATCCCCACCGTGACGGCCCCCTTCGGCTTCACCTTCGGCGGCGGGGCCGAGATCACCATGGGCGGCGACCGGATCTGCGCCCACGCGGAGACCTACATGGGTCTTATCGAGGTGGGCGTGGGGCTACTGCCCGCCGGCGGAGGCCACCTCTTCCTGCTCGAGCGGATGCTCGAGGGCGTGGACGCCCCCATCCTCTCCAACCTGCCCTTCATCCAGAAGGCCTTCGAGAACATCGCCATGGCCAAGGTTTCCACGGGGGCCGAGGATGCCCGCAACCTCAAGTACCTGCGGCCCTGGGACAAGGTCGAGATCTCGAGGGAGCAGCAGCTCCACACCGCCAAGCAGATGGCCATCGCCATGGACGAAGAGGGCTACAAGCCCCCGCTGCCCAAGAGCTACAACCTGCCCGGCAAGGACGGCATCGCCACCGTCAAGATGCTCTTGCACAACATGAAGAACACCCACTGGGTGACGCCGCACGACGTGAAGATCGCCACCCACATCGCCACCATCCTCTGCGGCGGCGACACGACCATCAACAATCCCGTCTCCGAAGAGACCATCCTCGACCTGGAGCGCGAGGCCTTCGTGAGCCTCTGCGGCGAGGAGAAGACCCAGGCCCGCATCCAGCACATGCTCGAAAAGGGCAAGCCCCTGCGGAACTAGTGGAGCTGGGGAGCTGGAGATCTGGAGAAAGAAGCGCGAAGACAGGCTCTTTCGCCTGTCCAGGCAGTTAGGAGAAATACCATGCGAAATGCCGTGATAGTTTCCCTGGCGAGGACGGCCGTCGGGAAGGCCAAGAAGGGAAGCCTCAAGGACACGCGCCCCGAGGAGTTCGCCACGCCCGTTCTCAAGGCCCTCGTGGAACGGACCAAGGGCCTGGAGCCCGAGGCCATCGATGACGTGATCCTCGGCTGCGCCATGCCCGAGGGCGAGCAGGGCATGAACATCGCCCGCGTCGTCTCCCTCATGGCCGGATTCCCCGACAGCGTGCCGGCCATGACCATCAACCGCTTCTGCTCATCGGGGAGCATGTCCATCGCCATGGCCGCCGACATGATCAAGGCGGGCAGCCACGAGATCGTCATCGCCGGAGGCGTGGAGTCCATGAGCATGGTGGCCATGGGCGGCAACAAGATGATCGCCGATCCGGCCGCCATGGCCTTCAACCCCGACATCTATTCCGGTATGGGAACGACCGCCGAGATCGTGGCCCGGAAGTTCGAAATCTCCCGCGAGGAGCAGGACCAGTTCGCCTTCCAATCCCACAAGAAAGCTTCCGCCGCCATCGCCGCCGGGAAGTTCAAGGACGAGATCGTGCCCCTCAAGGTCCGCACCATGGACGACGGGAAGTGGAAGGAATTCACCTTCGACACGGACGAGGGCCCCCGGGCCGACACCACCGTGGAAGCCCTGGCCAAGCTCAAGCCCGTCTTCGATCCCATCGGCAGCGTGACGGCCGGGAACTCCTCCCAGATCAACGACGGTGCGGCCGCCGTGGTGGTCATGTCGGAAGAGAAGGCCAAGGAGATGAAGCTCGAGCCCATCGCCTACGTGCGCGAATGGGCCGTGGCCGGCGTGCCGCCCGAGATCATGGGCATCGGCCCCGCGAAGGCGGTTCCCAAGCTCCTGAAGAAGGCCAAGCTCTCTTTCGACGACATCGACCTCTTCGAGCTGAACGAGGCCTTCGCCAGCCAGTCCGTCTACTGCCTCAAGGCCTTGGGCGCGCTCGGGCTGGACCCGGCCAGGGTCAACGTGAACGGCGGCGCCGTCGCGACGGGCCACCCGCTGGGCGCGACCGGTGCCGTCCTCACCTGCAAGATCCTGGGCGAACTCAAGCGCCGGAATGCCAAGCGCGGCATCGTCACCATGTGCATCGGCGGCGGCATGGGGTTTGCCTACATTCTGGAG
>JBAWEQ010000171.1:0-33998 GCA_049591295.1 Acidobacteriota bacterium | reverse complement strand
CGACACCACGTAATCGCCGGCGGCCTTCTCATGCTTGGAAGGGCGAGGAATGGCGCTGAGCTTCTCGAAGTGTTCCCACACCTTCTTGGGTTCCAGATTCAGCATGCATGGACTCCTTTCCAGGATGCACCGCGGCTTGGTGGCTGCCGCCTCAAGAGATTCTCCCACAGCGAGATGGGCCGGGCAACGTCGTGGGCCCCTCTATTGCGGCCCCAGCGCAGCAGTCCCTATAATAGCTAGTATCCCGAGGGGGAGGAGGCTGCCATGCGCCGATTCGCCTTTGCCATCGTCCTGACGGCGCTCCTCGCGCCGGTCGTCCTTCTGGCTGCGCCCACGGCCGTGCTGGTGGACACCAGCCGGTCCATACCGCCCTCGCAGTTCGAGGCGGCCAAGTCCATGCTGGAGGGGCTCGTGCCCACGCTGGCCGAGAAGGGGCCCGTGGCCATCTACGCGTTCAACGACGCACCCGTGGAGGTCCAGGCCTTCACCCGCGACCCCGGGGCCCTGAAGTCGGCCATCGGAAAGCTGGAGCAGGGGGGGCGCTACACCCTGCTCTACGATTGCCTCTTTTCCGCGGTCAAGGCCGTGGAGGGGCAGAACAGCGAGGGCGTGGTCCTGCTCTTCACGGACGGGAAGGACGAGAACTCGGCGGTGACCCTGGAGGACGCCGCCTCCCGCGCCGCGGAGGCGCACGTGGCCGTGGTGGCCGTGGGGATGGGCGCCCCGGACCTGAAGGTGCTCAGGCGCATCGCCGCGCTCACCGGGGGCGAGTACGCGGGCGCCTTCGCCGGCCTGACGCCCGGAGAGGTCGCCAGCGATTGGTCCAAGGTCAGCCTCGCCCTGGCGCCCGTGCGGCCTCCTGCTCCGCCGCAACCCCAACCGGCGGCGCCGCCTCAAGCCAAGCCCCAACCCCCTCCTGTGCCACCGCCCGCCTCAAGGGCATGGGTGTGGGTCCTCTTCCTGGCGCTGGCCGTGGCGCTGGCCGTCGTGGCTTACGGGGTCGTGGTCCTGTTGAAGCGGACGAAGGTCCAGGAGGGGAGGGCGTGCGAGCAGTGCGGACGTCCGCTCAATCTCTGGGAGGCCGAATGCCCCGTGTGCCTGGCCAAGAAGCTCTCCATCACCAGCCCGGGTGCGACGACGCAGGCCGTGGCCGCCGAGTCCGTGCCCGAGCTTGATCCGGCCCTGCTCCAGAAGGGGCCCAGCTCGGACGCCCTGGAGCACACGCTGGTCCTCGATGAGATACCGGTACTGGTGCTCCATCGCGGAAAGAACCCTCCACGCGTGTTTCAGCTCCCGCCTGACCAGGTGGTCTCCGTGGGGCGCGATAAGGTGAACACCCTCTGCATCGCCGACCAGACCCTCTCGGGACAGCACTTCCGGATCGTCCCCAAGGAGGGCACCTACTACCTCGCCGACCTCCAGTCCACCAACGGAACCTTCCTGGACGGTGAGCGCGTCACCCTCAAGGAGCTCAAGGCCGGGTCGACCATTCGGGCCGGTCAGTGCGAGTTCCAGTTCCGCAGGGAGCAGAAGCGGCTGAACTGAAGAAGGTAAAAAGTGAGAAGTGAGAAGCAAAAAGTGAGAAGCAAAGAGTGAAAAGGGCATAAGCGCGGGGGTAATTTAGCACCGCTGTCCCCGAGGTACTCTATTCAATTCGCCGTTCGTCCTTCCCGGGTCCGGCCGACCCCTATTGCCTGCAAGCCCCGAATTGTCTATAATTCCCGCCATCGGTCAGGAGATGCCCCCATGTTGCACAAGCTCACCGTGAAGGAACTGGCGGCCCACGACGGGGAGAAGGTGACCCTCGACGGCTGGGTCTACAACAAGCGCTCCTCCGGCAAGGTCCGG
Organism: Acidobacteriota bacterium; assembly: GCA_049591295.1. Classification (GTDB taxonomy): domain Bacteria; phylum Acidobacteriota; class UBA4820; order UBA4820; family DSQY01; genus DTPS01. The sequence goes on along the minus strand of JBAWEQ010000171.1, from coordinate 32,150 downwards.
TTCCTGATTCTGCGGGACGGCTCGGGCTACCTCCAGTGCGTGGCCTTCGTCCGAGATGTCCCGCCCGAGGTCTTCGATCTCATGGACCGCGTGACCCTGGAGTCCTCCGTCACCGTGGAGGGAACGGTGCGGCTCGACCAGCGGGCGCCCGGCGGGGTGGAGCTCTCCCTCTCCGGCCTGTTCCTGCACCATATGGCCGAGGAGTACCCCATCGGCAAGAAGGAGCACGGCACGGGCTTCCTCATGGAGAACCGGCACCTCTGGCTGCGCTCCTCCCGCCAGGTGGCCATTCTGCGGGTGCGCTCCGAGATCGAGCAGGCCTTCCGGGACTACTTCTACCAGAACGGCTTCACCCTCATCGACAGCCCCATCCTGACGCCGGCGGCCTGCGAGGGGACGACCACGCTCTTCGAGACCGACTACTTCGGCGAGAAGGCCTACCTCAGCCAGTCCGGCCAGCTCTACCTCGAGCCCGCCTGCATGGCCCTGGGGAAGGTCTACTGCTTCGGCCCCACCTTCCGGGCCGAGAAGAGCAAGACGCGCCGGCACCTCATGGAATTCTGGATGCTCGAGCCGGAGGTGGCCTTCGCGGGCCTCGACGACGTGATGGCCCTTTCGGAGGACTTCCTCGTGAGCGTCGTCTCGCGGATCCTGGACCGCTGCCCCGAGGAGATGAAGATCCTGGAGCGGGACACGAGCAAGCTGGAGAAGGTCCAGAAGCCCTTTCCGCGCGTGCAGTACAAGGACGCCGTGCGGCAGCTCCACGAGCTGGGCAGCGACCTGAAGTACGGCGACGACTTCGGCGCCGACGACGAGACCATCCTCACCCAGCAGTACGACCGGCCCATCATGGTCCACCGCTACCCGGCGGCGGTGAAGGCCTTCTACATGGAGCCCGATTCCGAAGACCCGAGCCTCGCCCTCTGCGTGGACGTGCTCGCCCCGGAGGGCTACGGCGAGATCGTCGGCGGCTCGGAGCGCATCCACGACCACGACCTGCTCCTCTCGCGCATCAAGGAGCACGGCCTCCCGGTAGAGGCCTTCCAGTGGTACCTGGACATCCGCAGGTACGGGACCGTGAAGCACGGCGGTTTCGGCATCGGCCTTGAGCGGACGGTGGCCTGGCTCTGCGGTCTGAGCCACGTCCGGGAGACCATTCCCTATCCGCGCATGCTCTACCGGCTCTATCCGTAACGACGGGCCCCGGCGCCGGCTCAGGCCGCACGCCCCGCCGCCCCTCGCGCGACGCGCGTTGCCTTCTTGCTGTTTGCTGTGGCCGAAGGGCGGCCTGGCCCCATCGGTCCCTCACGGACGTTCGCGGCGGCGGGGAATAATCCAAAACGGGGCCCGGTTACACGAGAGGATTTGGATGGATGAGGCGCGTCCACATTCCGTTTCAAGATATCTTGTGGGATAGTAGGCCGTGATCGAACCAGGCAGAGAGAATCGTGCGGCCCCATTGGGAGGAGGTTCATGCATCCGCTAGACCGTCTGTTCCGGTTCGCGATTCCCATCGGCGCAGTGGCCGTCCTCGTCACCATGATCACGGTGGGATGGGTCGCGGAGCCGGACCGATTCGTCCTCGGCTATGCCCCGAAGCAGCCCATCCCCTTCTCTCATCGCCTTCACGCCGGACAGATGAGAATCCCCTGTCTTTACTGCCATACGAACGCGACGCGCTCCCGGCACGCCACCGTTCCGGCGGTCCAGACCTGCATGAACTGCCATCGCTATGCCAAGACCAACAACGTTTACATCAAGGAACTCGCAGCCATCTACCAATCGAACAAGCCGCTTCTTTGGAAGCGGATCTACGAGCTCCCCGACCACGTCTATTTCGACCACCGGCCGCACGTGAACTCCGGCATCGCCTGCCAGAGCTGCCACGGCGACGTGCAGGACATGGACCGGGTGAGGCGCGTCATGAACATGCGGATGGGACACTGCCTGGCCTGCCACCGGGACCCGAGGCGCTACCTTCCGCCGGGCTCGCCAATCCAGGCCGGACCCACCAACTGCAACGCCTGTCACCGATGAGTCGCGGAGCAAGGATCAAGAGGAGAATTTCCATGAAGGGTACGAGTCGTCGAAAGATCCTGGCGGGCATGCTCGCGGCCTTCCTGGGGAGCCTCTCCCTCGGGCCCAGGTTCTGGGGCCGCACTCGGCCGTCGCCCCGCTCGGCCTCGACGGCCGGTTCTGGCGAGGAAGCCGCCCAGAAGGGCCCGCTGCCCTCGCGGAGGGTGGCCGGCCCGCTCCACTCGGTGAAGCGCCGTGGCTAACGAGGAGAGGGACCAAAAGCGGCGGGCCTTCTGGAAGGTCCTCCCGCCAAAGGCCACCGCGGTGGCCCCGCGCGGATGGGATGGCGGAGAGAGCCCGAACGGCCTCACGCCCATGGAACCGCCCAGGGAGCCCATGGCCCGGCGGCGCTTCCTCGGCCTCATGGGGGCCTCGGCGGCCCTCGCCGCCACGGCCGCCTGCCACGCGCCCGAAGGCGACACCATCGTTCCCTACACCAAGAAGCCTCCGGAGGTGATCCCCGGCGTGGCCAACTACTACGCCAGCACCGTCCAGGAAGGGCTCGTGCCCTACGGCGTGCTGGTCAAAACCCGCGAAGGCAGGCCCATCCACATCGACGGCAACGACGAGCACCCCCTCTTCGAGGGCAAGACCTCGCCGCGGATCATGGCGGAGGTGATCGGCCTCTACGACCCGGACCGGCTCAGGCAGCCCGTGATGGACGGACGCCCCGCCGACTGGGCCGCGGTGGACGACCGTGTGGTTCCCGCCCTGAATGCGGCTGCCTCGGGCGGCAAGGCCGTCCTCCTCCTGACGCCCGCGGTGATCTCTCCGAGCCAGCGGGCGGTCCTGAACGACCTGAAATCGGTGTTGCCCACGCTGCGGCACGTCGCGTGGGAGCCCGCGGCGGACCACGCGGGGCGTGCGGCGGCCCAGGCCGTGTTCGGGGAGGCCCTCTGCCCGCGTTACCACCTGGAGAAGGCCAAGGTGATCGTGGCGCTGGAGGCGGACCTGCTGGGCACGGTAGACCAGGCCGTCCCGGCCATCCGGGGCTTCGCCGCGAACCGGCGTCTCTCCTCGCCGGCGGAGCCGATGAACCGGCTCTACGCCTTGGAGGGTACGCTGACGCTCACGGGCACGAAGGCGGACCACCGCCTTCCCATGCGTCCCTCCGCGGCGGCCGCGGTGGCTTTCGCCCTGGCGCTGGACCTCCACGAGCGCCACCACCTGGCCCTTCCGGACGGACTTGCGGCAAGCACCCTGGCGCCCTTCGCGCTCAAGGAGGTGGCCAGGGCGCAGGGGCTTGACCTGCACCTCCTCGGGGTCATGGTGGACGATCTCGCCAAGGCCGGTCCAACGGCCCTCGTGGTGGCCGGGCCAAGCCTTCCCTACGAGGCGCACGCCGCCGTCTCGCTGCTCAACGCCATGCTGGGCGCCGAGGGCAGCACCGTGGACGCCGGTTTCGCGCCCGCGCCCGTGCAGCTCGCCGCCCCGGAGGACATGGCCACTCTCGCCAGGGACCTCGTCTCCGGTGTCTACGCGGCGGCGATCGTATGGGGTGCGAACCCGGCGTACGACCATCCCGACGCGGCCTCCTTCGTCCAGAGCCTCTCCCGCGTGCCCCTCAGGGTGCGGCTGGGCCTCCGGGAAGACGAGACGGCCAAGAGCTGCCAGGCGGTCCTTCCCGTGAATCACTGGATGGAGTCCTGGGGTGACTTCGAGGCGGGAACGGACCTACTGAGCCTCCAGCAGCCCCTCATCCGCCCGCTCTACCAGACCCGTCAGGCGGAGGAGGTCCTGCTGCGATGGGCCAAGGCCATGGGCGCACCCGTGGAGACGGACTACAGGCTCTACGTCATGGGGCGCTGGCGCAGGGAGGTCTACTCGGCCGCCTCGCCCGTGCCCTTCGAGGCCTACTGGAATGCGGCGCTCCACGACGGCGTGCTCAGGCTGGACGTCCAGCCCAGGGCGCCCCGCCAGCCCAAGGGAGCGGCGCTGGTCGAAGCGATTGACAGGGCCAAGGTTCCAGCGGGCCAGGGCATGGACCTCGTGCTCGCGCGCGACCTGAAGCTGTGGGATGGACGCTACGCCAACATCGGCTGGCTCCAGGAGCTGCCCGAACCCGTCACCGACCTCACCTGGGGCTGCGCCGCGCTGCTCTCGGCGGCCGATGCCCACCGGCTGACCGTGCAGGATGGAGATCTGCTGCGCATCGAGGTGGGCGGCAAGAGCCTGGAGGTACCCGCGCTGGTGCAGCCGGGCCAGGCCCGGGGAGTGGTCACCCTTCCCCTGGGGTACGGTCACACGGAAGGCCGGGTCGCTTCGGGAATCGGCGTCAACGCCTTCCCCCTCATGGCCTCCGGAGGCTCCCCGTTCCTTCGCACGGATGCGGCTGTGATCCCCACCAGAGGCCATCACGAGCTGTACAGGACTCAGAAACACTTCTCCCTGGAGGGCCGCGACATCGTCAGGCTGTGGGACCTCGACGAGTACAAGAAGGAAGCGGCACACCCGCAGAGCGAGGAGGAGGTGACCCTCTACAAGGGCCATCCCTACACGGGAGAGAAGTGGGGCATGGCCATCGACATGTCGGCTTGCGTGGGGTGCAGCGGCTGCGTCATCGCCTGCCAGTCCGAGAACAACATCCCCGTGGTGGGTCCCGAGCAGGTGTCGAGGGGGCGGGAGATGCAGTGGATCCGCATCGACAAATACTACGAAGGGGACGCGGGCAACCCGAAGGTGGTCCACCAGCCCATGCTCTGCCAGCAGTGCGACGACGCCCCCTGCGAGAACGTCTGTCCCGTGGCGGCCACGACCCACAGCCCCGACGGCCTGAACCAGATGGTCTACAACCGCTGCGTCGGCACGCGGTACTGCTCCAACAACTGCCCCTACAAGGTGCGCCGCTTCAACTTCCTGGACTACACGAGCTTCATCAAGGACCCGCTGGACCTGGCCTTCAATCCCGAGGTCACGGTGAGGCCGCGGGGCGTCATGGAGAAGTGCACCTTTTGCGTGCAGCGCATCGTCAACGGCAGGCGCGTAGCCGCGGACGAGCACCGCCCGCTCCGCGACGGGGAGATCGTGCCGGCCTGCCAGGCGGCCTGTCCCGCGAGCGCCATCGTCTTCGGCGACCTCAACGACAAGAGCAGCCGGGTGGCCCACCTCTCACGCAGCGACCGCCGCTTCAAGGTTCTGGAGGAGCTGGGCACGCGCCCGGCCATCACCTACATGGCCGAGCTCAAGAACCCCGCCGTCCCAGGGGAGGACAAGGATGCCTGAGGCGCTGCTTCCCGAAGCGATCCGCCACCAGCCGCTGATGGAGGGGCCCGTCACCGTCGGCAGCCTCGATGACCAGGTCCTGGCGTGGCCGGACACCAAGCCGGGCCGGGGATGGTTCATCGCCATCACCATCACGAGCCTCATCATGCTCATGGGGTTCGGGTGCATCGGCTATCTCGTCTACGAGGGCATCGGGGTGCTCGGCAACAACGTGCCCGTGGCGTGGGGCTTCCCCATCATCAACTTCGTCTTCTGGGTGGGCATCGGCCACGCCGGGACCCTCATCTCGGCCATCCTCTTCATGTTCAGGAAGCGCTGGCGCAACGCCATCTCCAGGGCGGCCGAGGCCATGACCATCTTCGCCCTCTGCTGCGCGGGCATCTTCCCCCTGATCCACGTGGGCCGCCCCTGGTTCGGCTACTGGCTCTTTCCCTATCCGAACGTGCGGGACCTCTGGATCAACTTCCGCTCCCCGCTGGTCTGGGACGTCTTCGCCGTCAGCACCTACTTCAGCGTGTCGCTGCTCTTCTGGTACCTGGGGCTCATGCCGGACCTGGCCTCCATGCGCGAGCGGACCACGAGCAGGCTGCGGAAGGGCATCTATCGGATCCTCAGCCTCGGGTGGGTGGGCTCCGCGAGGAACTGGCTCCACTACGAGAAGGCCTACCTTCTGCTGGCGGGCCTCGCCACCGGCCTCGTGCTGAGCGTGCACAGCGTGGTCTCCTTCGACTTCGCCGTCTCCCTGGTGCCCGGCTGGCACATGACCATCTTCCCGCCCTACTTCGTGGCGGGGGCCATTTTTGCGGGGTTCGCCATGGTGGTGCTCGTGCTCTCCGTGGTGCGCAAGACCATGCACATGGAGAACCTCATCACCATGACCCACATGGACATGATGAACAAGATGATCCTCACCATGTCCTGCCTGATGGGCTACTCCTACCTGATGGAGGGCTTCACGGCCTGGTACAGCTCCGATACCTACATCCGCTACACCTTCTACAACTACGTCTTCGGCGACCAGTGGTGGGCGGGATGGATCACCATCACCTGCAACGTGCTCATCCCGCAGCTCCTGTGGGTGCCCAAGTTTCGGCGCTCTTTCCCCGTGATGTTGTTCGTTTCGGCGTGCGTGACCGTGGGCATGTGGTTCGAGCGGTACACCATCATCGTCCTCTCGCTCCACCGGAACTTCCTGCCCTCGTCGTGGGGGGTGTTCGTCCCCACCCTGGTGGACTTCGGAATCCTGCTGGGTTCCTTCGGCCTCTTCTTCACGCTAGTACTGCTCTTTGCACGCGTGCTGCCCGTCATCGCCACGAGCGAGGTGAAGATGGACGTGCCCCACGCCCAGCCCAAACACGCAGCGGAGGTGGGCCATGCCTGAGGCGCCCTTCGGAGTCCTCGCCCTGTATCCCACCGCGCAGGCCCTCCTGGATGCGATCCCCGGAATCAAGGCCAGGGGCTTCTCCAACCTGGAGGCCTACACGCCCTTCCCCGTCCACGGGCTGGAAGCGGCGCTGGGCCTGAAGAAATCGCGGCTGGGCACGCTGGTCTTCATCATGGCGGCCCTGGGGGCCGTGAGCGGCTTCCTCTTCGAATGGTGGACGAGCGCCGTGGACTACCCGCTGGTGATCGGCGGCAAGCCCTTCAACTCTTGGCAGGCCTTTGTCCCGGTCATGTTCGAGGTGACGGTGCTCTTCGCCACCTTCACAGCCGGGCTGGCCATGCTTTTCCTCTTCAACAAGCTGCCCTTTTTCGGAAGTCCCATCCTCGGTTCCAAGGCCATCCGCAGCACCACCAAGGACAGGTTCGGCCTCCTCATCATGCCGGTGGAGGGGGTGCTGAACGTGGAGGCGGCGAGCGCGGCGCTCCTTGAGACGGGCGGCGCGGAGGTGGAGGTGCTGGCGGCTCCCGATTCGACGCCTCCCGGCCTTCTCTGGTGGCTCAAGACCCTCTCCGGAATCACCGCCGCCTGCGTGGTCACGGGCTTCGGCACAGCCTGGGCCATCAAGATCTACCCGACCCTTCCGCCCATGGTCCACATGGAGGTGCAGCCCAGGCTCGACGCGCAGAAGGCCGACTCCTTCTTCGCGGACGGCCACGGCATGCAGCTCCCCCCCGCGGGGACCGTGGCCCGAGGGTACATGCCGCTGCTGGCCAAGAGCCCGGAGGAGGCCGGCAAGGAGCTGATCAATCCACTGCCGATGACGTCCGAAGTCCTTCACAAGGGGCGAGATCTGTTCAACAACCACTGCGCCGTCTGCCACGACCGCCTGGGGACGGGCAAGCCGTGGCTGACCTCGGCTTACACGGCCAAGCCGGCCGACCTGCAAGCTTCCACCTACCGCGAAGCGCCCGACGGCTACATCTACTACGTCATTGCCGAGGGGAAGGGAGCCATGCCGAGCTACGCCGCGGACCTCTCGGCCAACGACCGGTGGGCCATCGTGGATTACGTCAGGGCCTTGCAGCGCTCCCAGCACGCAGAGCCGGAGGATGTGCAATGAGCAGTGGAAGCGGGACCACGGTCAGAAGCCTCCTCCTACTTTCCGCCGTGGGATTCGTGGGAGCGGCGGCCACCTACTTCGTCGAGGGGCCGGCGCGCTTCTGGGCCAACTGGCTCGTCTGGATGGTCTTCGGCATCACCGTGGGTCTGGGCTGCCTCTTCATCGTGGCCCTGGAGCACCAGGTCCAGTCCGTCTGGAGCGTCCCGCTCAGGCGCGTGCCCGAACGCCTCTCCAGCCTGGCCCTGTGGGTCACGCCCCTGGTGCTGGCTGCCCTCCTGTGCCTGCCCGTGCTCTATCCGTGGGCGAAGCCCGAGGGCGCGTCGGTGCCGGCGGTCGTCCTCAAGTCCGCGTGGCTCAACACCCCCTTCTTCATCATTCGGACCCTGGCCTGCGTGGCTCTCTGGTTCCTCGCCTACCGGCTCGTGGTGAAGCGCTCCTTCGAGCAGGACCGAAGCAGGGACCCCATGATCACCGTTCGCCTTCGGCGCCACGCGCCCCTGGTGCTGGCCATCTTCGCCCTCACGCTGACCACGGTGGCCTTCGACTGGATCTCCAGCCTGGAGCCCGTCTGGTACAGCGACATCTTCGGCGTCTACCTCTTCGCGGGGACCTTCCTGTCGGGGCTCGCCGCCACCACGCTGGGCACGCTGTATCTTTACAACCGCGGACGATTACCGGGGATCACGAAGGACCATCTCTACAACCTCGGCGGTTTCCTCTTCGCCTTCACGGTCTTCTGGTGCTACATCGCCTTCGCCCAGTACATGCTCATGTGGTACGGGGACATGCCGGAGGAGGTCTTCTGGTTCAAGCAGCGGACCACCGGCGGCTGGTTGGCGCTGTCGCTCATCCTGGGCATCGGCCACTTCTTCGTCCCGTTCCTCGCTCTCGTGAGCCGGAAGGCCAAGACCAGTCCCAAGCGCCTGCGGTGGGTCTCGCTCTGGGTCCTGGCCTTCATGCTGATCGACCTCTACTGGCTCATCTTCCCGGCGGTGGGTGCGAAGGTCCGGCTGGGGTGGCCCGAGCTCTCCTTCGCCCTCCTCTTCCTGCCGCTGGGTCTGATCGCCGCCCGTGCCGCCATGGCCAAGGGCGAGGATACTCCAGTGGGCGACCCCTTCCTGCAAGAGGGGCTGGAATTCAGGCTTTGAGCGAAAGGCGCGAGTGATGAACAAGAAGCAGCAGCAGGCCCTTTCCGTGGTAGCGCTGGTCCTCGTGCTGGCCGGCCTCTATGCGATCCTCGGTTTCATGCTCCTGCCCAAGGGCGGCCTCATCTCCAAGCAGCAGAAGGAATGGAGGGAGGCCACGGCGGTCCCCTCGGATCCCACCATCTTTCCCACCGTGAAAGGCAACCAGAAGCCCGGGATAGACCTGGACGACGCCTTCCAATCCACGCCCAAGGCGGTGGCCCAGGGAGAGAAGCTCTTCCAGGCCAACTGCGTGGCCTGCCACGGCCCGGCGGGCCAGGGAAACGGGCCGGCGGCCGTGGCCTTCAATCCGAAGCCGCGCAATTTCACGAGCCCCAACGGCTGGACCAACGGCTACACCATCGCCGACATTTACCGAACCCTCTCGAAAGGGGTAGCGGGGACGGGCATGGCCTCCTACGACACCCTGTCGCCCATGGACCGCTTCGCTCTCGCCCACTACGTGCAGTCCCTCGGCCACTTCGACCACGGCAAGGATACGCCGCAGCAGATCGCGGCGCTGGACAAGGAGTTCAGCCTCTCGAAGGGGAGCGAGGAGCCGAGCAAGGTCGCGGTTCCCACCGTGATGAAGCACATGGCGGCCGACTACAAGCGGCCCCCCGCCATCCCCATGCCTCCGCTCGATGACGGCAGCGAAGGGGCGCGGCTCGTCCGAAGGCTCGTCACGGACCCTGGCCGAGCAGCGCGGGTCCTGGCCCAGGTCCCCGGTTGGCAGAGCAACCTGGATGCCCTCGTTCGCGCTGCCGTGGCGGACCCGCCCAACAACGGCCTGGACCCGGGCGTGGCGGGGCTGGATGCCCGGCAGTGGAAGCTCTTCCAGCAAGAGCTGGTCAGCCTGGCGGGCCCAGAGGGCACGGCACCCCAGCCGCAGGCCCGTCGGGACGGGGCTTGAGGGCAGGGGTGGCGCGCAACCAGGACCGCCCCCGTGCGGGCGAATAATCTCGTTCATCGGCTGTTTCACTATCCATGCGAGCCCCGCGGCGGGTGAGGGAGCCTCTCCCGAAGGATTGAAGGGGAAGCGGAACGGGCCCACGAGCGCAGGCGCGGGAAGTTGAATCGGACGGCAGGGCGGGAAGAGCGAACCTTCCCGAAGGGGCGCCGGCGGCGGCGGCCCGTCCCCCAAATATATGAGCAGTACACGCGATTCCTAGGTGACGTTGGACCATGAAGAGAGAAGAACAGAGAGTGGTGCGTTCGGGCCGCGGCGCATTGCGGGTGCTATGGACGGCGGGCCTCGGGCTCATGATGGCGGCCGCGGTCATGGCCCAGGCCCCAGGCAAGATCACCGTCGAGGGCGTTACCGAGAAGCTGGGCGCCCAGGTCCCCCTCGACGCCAAGTTCACCGACTCGCAGGGCCGCGAGGTGACCCTCGGGCAGGTCATGACCAAGCCCACGGTGCTCGCCCTCTTCTACTCGCGGTGCGCCGGCATCTGCCCCCGCCTGCTGGAGGGGGTGGCGGGCGTTGTGAACCGGATGCCCCTCGATCCGGGCAAGGACTATCAGATCATCTCCATCAGCTTCGATCCCACGGACACGCCGCAGATCCTGGCGGACAAGAAGCGCAACTACATGGCCCTCGTCAAAAAGCCCATCCAGCCGAAGGACTGGCTCTTCCTCTCGGGCGACAAGGCCGACATCGACAAGGTCACCGACGCAGTGGGCTTCAGCTACCAGAAGGACCAGGACATGTACATCCACCCCGCCACCCTCATCGTGCTCAGCCCGAAGGGCAAGGTGGTCCAGTACCTCTACGGCGTCAGCTACGTGCCCTCGGCCCTCCAGATGGCCATCGGAGAAGCGGCCAAGGAGAAGACGGGCAGCAGGATCGTGGGCGAGCTCCTCTCCTGCTTCAGCATCCGGCCCAAGGGCAGCGTGCTCGTTTCGAGGGTCATGGCCCTCTCGGGCGTGGCGGTCATCTTGTCGGCACTCGCTTTCGTGGCGTTCCTGGTGTTCACGAACCCCAACCGCAAGGCCAAGCATGGAGAGGCGAGGTCTCGAACATGACGACTTCCGAAGCGCCAGCGCGCCCCGGCGCGGTGAGCTATCTGGAGGATCACGGCCGGTTCGGTGGCATCTTCGGCTGGATCTTCTCCACGGACCACAAGCGGATCGGCATCCTCTACCTAGTCTCCACGCTGTCTTTCTTCTTCGTGGGGATGTCGCTGGGCTTCCTCATGCGCTTGCAGATGCTCTCGCCCCACGGCGAGCTCTTCAAGAACGCGGACTACTACAACGCCCTGTTCACCCTGCACGGGGTGATCATGATCTTCCTCTTCATCATTCCGGCCGTCCCCGGATCCCTGGGCAACTTCTTCATGCCCATCATGATCGGCGCCAAGGACGTGGCCTTCCCGAGGCTCAACCTGCTCTCCTGGTGGCTCTACGTGGCCGGGGCGGTCATCGCCCTCGCCTCCCTCTTCGGAAGCGGCCTGCCGGACACGGGCTGGACCTTCTACGCCCCCTACAGTCTGAGGACGCACGCCGACATCCCCATGGCGGTCTTCGGCGTCTTCGTGCTGGGGTTCTCCTCGATCATCACGGGAATCAACTTCATCACGACCATGCACAGGATGCGGGCGCCGGGCATGGGCTGGTTCAAGATGCCCCTGTTCCCGTGGGCCCTCTACGCCACCTCGTGGGTGCAGGTCCTGGCCACGCCGGTGCTGGGCATCACCATGCTGCTGATCTTCGTGGAGAGGATCTTCCACGTGGGCATCTTCAACCCGGCCATGGGCGGCGATCCGCTCCTTTACCAGCACCTCTTCTGGATGTACTCCCACCCCGCGGTCTACATCATGATCCTGCCCGCCATGGGCCTCATCTCGGAGATGATCCCCACCTTCGCGCACAGGACCATCTTCGGCTACACCGCCATCGTCTGGTCCTCCATGGGCATAGCCCTGTTGGGCTCGCTCGTCTGGGCGCACCACATGTTCACCTCGGGGCTCAGCGACGCGGCGGCCACGGTCTTCTCGCTTCTCACCTTCCTGGTGGCCGTGCCCAGCGCCATCAAGGTCTTCAACTGGACGGCGACGCTCTACAAGGGCTCCATCGCGCTCGAACCGCCCATGCTCTACGCCCTGAGCTTCATCTTTCTCTTCTCCGTGGGCGGCCTGACCGGCTTGATTCTCGGCGCCCTGGCCTTGAACGTCATGCTTCACGATACCTACTTCGTGGTGGCCCACTTCCATTACGTGATCTTCGGCGGGGCGGCCTTCGCCTTTTTCGGCGCCCTGCACTACTGGCTACCGAAGATGTTCGGCCGGATGTACAACCGGAGCGCGGCGTACATCGGCTGGGCCCTCCTGTTCACGGGCTTCAACCTCCTCTACTTCACCATGTTCGTGCTCGGCGTCATGGGGATGCCCCGCCGCTATGCCTTTTACCTCCCGCGGTTTCAGACGCCCCACGTGATCGCCACGGTGGGCTCTTGGATCATGATCGCGGGGATCCTGGTGGTCTTCACCAACCTGATCGTGTCCGTGTTCAAGGGCGAAAAGGCCGGCGAGAACCCGTGGGGCGGCGTGACGCTCGAGTGGCAGATCCCCTCGCCTCCGCCCACCGAGAACTTCCTTGAACCCCCCACGATTCCCGAAAAGGCCTATGACTTTGAAGGAGCGTTCGCAACATGAGCGACGTGGCTGCGGAAGCGGGGCGGGCCGAACACGCCCACGAGGAACACAGGGACTACGAGGGCGCCAAGCTCGGCATGTGGCTCTTCCTCTTCTCGGAGTGCATGCTCTTCGGCGGGCTGTTCGTCCTGTACGCCATGTACAGGGCCGATCATCCGCGAGCCTTCAGCGCGGGCGGCGGCCACATGGATGCCTTCCTGGGGGTGGCCAACACGCTGGTCCTGCTCACGGGCAGCTTCGCCGTGGCCAGCTCCATCACGGCTCTCCAGCGGGGCCGAAGGAAGCTGGCCATGGGGCTCGTGGGGACGACCATTCTGACCGGCGTGGCCTTCATGATCGTCAAGGCGGTGGAGTGGAGCGGCCACATCCGCCAAGGCTACTTCCCGCATTCCCATCTGCTCCAGGGCAAACCGGGGGAACAGCTTTTCTTTTCGCTCTACTACGTCATGACGGGGCTGCACGGCCTGCACGTCATCGCCGGCATCGCCGTGCTCACCGCCGCGCTCATTCTGATGGCGCGCGGAAAGGTCACCCAGGAGCACTTCGTCTTCCTGGAGAACGCCGCGCTGTACTGGCACCTCGTGGACATCATCTGGATCTTCCTGCTTCCGCTCTTCTATTTGGCGGCGTAAGGGGGGATGGCCGTGGCTCACGAAACGACCGAAGAGATCCACGTCGTCAGCTACACAACCTACGCCCTGGTGTGGGCGGCCCTGGTGGGGCTCACGCTCCTGCTCTCCTCCATCTCCCTGCTCCACATGGGCGGAGGGCGATGGAACTCCCTGGCGGCCTTCATCATCAGCCCGCTCAAGGCGGCCCTCGTGGTCTTCTTCTTCATGCACCTGAAGTACGAGAAGACCCTCTTCAGGATCATGCTGATGGTGACGCTGTGCATCATCATCATCTTCCTCGGACTGACCTTTCTCGATGTGGCCCTGAGGTAGCGGTCCATGAATCCAGCCAGCACGAGCTTGACCGAGAGCGTCACTCACGTCTTCATCTACATCGTGGCCCTCTCCGCCATTTTCCTGGTGGGCATCACGGCGACGATGATCTATTTCGTCGTCCGCTACAGCCGGAGCAGGAACCCCAGGCCCAAGGACATCCACGGCAATGTGGCCCTGGAGGCCACCTGGACCATCATCCCCACGCTCCTGTTCCTCTCCATGTTCTACTTCGGATGGACGCGCTGGGAGCAGATGCGGGAGGTGCCCCGCGACGCCATGCAGGTGGAGGTGACGGGGCGCCAGTGGTCCTGGTCCTTCAAGTACCCGAACGGCAAGGTGAGCAGCGAGCTTCGGCTCCCCATCGACACCCCCGTGCGCTGCGACCTCCATTCGCTAGACGTGATCCACGGCTTCTTCATCCCGGCCTTCGGCGTGAAGGAGGACGTGGTGCCTGACAAGCACAACTACGCCTGGTTCGACCCTACCGAACTGGGCACCTACGACCTGCTCTGTTCCAGCTACTGTGGCCAGGGACACCCCCTGATGATGGCCAGAGTGGTCATCATGCCGGGAGACAAGTTCAAGGAGTGGTACAGCACCCAGGAGGCCGCCTCCGGTCCCGCCCACGGGGAGCTCCTCTACAAGACCAAGGGCTGCATAGGCTGCCACAGCATCACCGGGATCAGGATCGTGGGCCCCACGTGGAAGGGGCTCTACGACTCGGAGGTGACGGTGGCCACGAACGGCCAGACGCGCACCGTCAAGGCCGATGACGACTACCTGAAGCGCTCCATCCTGGACCCCAACGCTGACATCGTGCAGGGCTTCCCGCCCAGCGTCATGCCGGTCCAGAAAGACCTGTCGGCCCAGGACGTCAACGACATCATGGCCTATATCAAGACGCTGAAGTAGCGGGAGGCACGATGGCGGACGTGAGGACGAGGGCAGCGATCTGGAGCCGGGAGGCGGCGCTCCCCGCGGCGCGAAGAAGGGATGCCGATCAGCCTTCGGAGGCGATGGACTCGGGCCAGCCGAGCAGCCTGACGCGGGACATCCGGGGCTCCCTCGGCCTGCTCCGCGTCCTGACCAAGTTCAACATCGCCGTCCTCTCCACCTTCTCGGCGGGCACGGGCTACCTGCTCGCGGCCCGCTCCCTCCACTGGGAGATGCTCGTGGCCCTCGCGGGGACCCTCCTGCTCTCCTGCGGCGCCGGGGCCCTCAACGAGGTCCAGGAGTGGAAGACCGACGCGCTCATGGCGCGCACGCGGAGGAGGCCCATACCGGCGGGCCTGATCACGCCCTCGGGCGGACTCCTGGTCTCCCTCCTTCTGCTGGTGGGGGGCGACGCGGTCCTGCTGCTGGGAGTTGGCGCTCTCTGCGCGCTCCTGGGCGCCGCCGCCGTGGCCTCCTACAATCTTCTCTACACGCCTCTCAAGAGGGTCACCGCCTTCGCGGTGGTTCCAGGATCCATCATCGGTGCCATCCCCCCGGCCATCGGCTGGGTTGCGGGCGGCGGTCGCCTGGCGGACGGCGGTCTGCTGGCGCTCAGCTTTTTCTTCTTCGTCTGGCAGATCCCGCACTTCTGGCTCCTGTTGCTCAAGTACGGCGATCAGTACGAGCAGGCCGGCTTTCCCACGCTCACCCAGGTGTTTTCTCCGGGGCAGCTCTCCCGGATCACGTGCGTCTGGATGATGGCCACCGCCTTTTCGAGCCTGCTCCTCCCCCTCTTCGACGTGGTCCACTCCCTCCCATCGGTCGTGGCGCTCGTGCTCTGCGCCGTCGGGCTGACGTGGGCCTCGCGCAAGCTGCTCGCGGCTGGGGAGGCATTCGCGCCCGGCATGGCCTTCATGCAGATCAACCTCTTCGCCCTAGCCGTCATGCTCGCCTGCGGTCTCGACCCGCTCCTGGCCCACTGAGGAAGAAACCCCGCAAGGATCCCCGGTCGTGCCTGGGCCCAGAAGAGGGCGTGCATCAACCCATGGTGAAGCTCACCAGCACGGTGACGTAACAGGCGACGGACTGACCTCCGGCGTCGATGGGCCGGCTGTACTGCCACTGCCTCACGGCCGCGACGGCGGGATCGACGAAGATAGGGTTGCTCGCCTGCATGACCTCCACGCTCACCACCCGCCCATCCTGGTTCACGACGATCTGCAACAGGACCTTGCCCGTCAGGCCCATGGCCCGCGCGGCCTCCGGATAAGCCGGGGTGACCTGGCGGATCAGATGCGGCGCCTTCACGGCCCAGGCGGGCAGGATCTTGGGGGCCTGAGGTTGCGCCGCCGCCGCAGGGCCGCCCTGGCCCAGAAGCTCGGTGGGGACCCCACCGGGGACTCCTGGCCCGGCCTCGGCGGGTGCTTCTTCCAATGCTGCTGGTCCCCTGGACAATCCCTTGGGGACTTCGGTGGGGGCGGTGAGCCCATGGGGTTCGGTGACCGGTTTGCGGATCGCCGGCCGCTCGGCAGGCGCCCTGGCGCTCCCCACGGGCGCGAGCGTCACGGGGATGATGACTCCGGTCAACTGGAAGGGCGGCGGCTCAAGGTGGATGGGCGCCAAGAGGGCGGCGAGCAGCAGAGCGGCGGCCAGCGCCACGTGGACCATGACCGCCGCCGGCAGCGCCTTCATGCCCCTCGTCACGGCTCCCATCGGTCTCTCCACGACGGTTTCGAACATGGGCCACCTCCTTTCTTCTGACCTGGATCGTCAGACCGGAAAGAGGCCGATTGGTTCCCTGGCATCCGGCGCGATGGGAACCGCCCTTCGGAATGGAGAGGCAGCGGCGCAAGCCCCTCCACCCTCCACCCTCCACCCTCCACCATTCTCACCTGGTGCTTGCCCTGAGCCTTACCGCCAGAGTATCCTGGGACCCATGGCTCACGTGGTTTTGCTGGACCAGTACGCGGGTCTCGGCGGCGGACAGCGTATCCTGATGGATTTGGCCGATGCCTTTCGCCAAGCCGGCCACAGGGTCACGGTGTTTCTTCCGGGGCGGGGCACGGCGTCGGAGAGCCTCGAATCGGCAGGCTTTCCCGTGCGGCCCCTTCCCATTCCCGACATGACGCCCGGCCGGAAGCCGATCTCGGAGAAGCTCGCCTATCCGATCCATGCCCGACGGGCGGCGAAGGTGTTGCGGCGGTTTCTGGAGGCCGACGGGGCCGACCTGATCTACGCCAACGCCCCCAGGACCTTCCTCCCCGCCGTGCTGGCCGCGCGGCACACCCGGACGCCCGTGACCTGCGGCCTCCACCTCATCTTCGAGCGGGGGCTGGAGCACCGGTTGCTGAACTGGTGCTTTCGGCGGCCCGAGGTGCGCCACGTGGTCTTCTGCTCCTCGGCGGTGGCCGCCCCCTTTCAGGCCCTTTGCAAAGAAAAGGGCAGGACCCTCTTCTACTGGGTGAGCCCGCGGTTCCTGAAGGAGCCCCTGGAGCGGGCCGCGGCCAGGCAGGGCTTCGGGCTCTTGCCGCACGATCTGGCGGTGGGTGTCCTGGGACGCATCTCGCGGACCAAAGGCCAGCGCCTCTTCCTGGAAGCCCTCCTTCCCCTGCTGCCGGCCTATCCCCGCCTCAAGCTGCTCGTGGCCGGGGCGGCCGATTTCGAGGACCCCGCCGAGGAGACGCGGGTGCGGGCCGCGGCGTCCGCCGCGGACCCTTCGAGGGTGGTCATCACCGGGCGGATGGTCGAATCCATGGCCTTCCTGGACGCCCTCGACGTCTTGGTGGTACCGTCCCTCTGGGAGGAACCCTTCGGTCTGGTGGCCGTGGAGGGTATGGCACGCGCCCTTCCGGTGGTGGTCACGCGGAGCGGCGGACTGCCGGAGATCGTGGAGCACGGGGTCACTGGCTTCCACGCGGAGAAGGACGCCGTGGCCCTTCGCCGTGCCGTGGAGCCCCTGCTGGCGGACCCGCTGCTCCGGGCGCGGATGGGAGAGGCGGGCCGGGGACGGGTGGAGGCGCTCTTCAACCCGGAGCGCCGCCTTCGGGAGATCGTGGAGTTCGCGCTTGGCTGAGCCGAAGATCGCCTTCGTCCAGGACTGGCTGGTGGATTACGGCGGCGCCGAACGCTGCCTGGAACTCCTCTGCACCCTGTTCCCGGCAGCCCCCATCCACACGCTCTTCTACGACCCCAGACAGTTCGAGAACTCGGTCATCGGGGACCGCATCATCCACACCACCTTCCTGAACAGGCCCCTCTTCAAGCGGCGCTACCGGACCTTTCTGGCCCTCTTCCCACTCGCCGTCGAGCAGCTCGACCTGGACGAGGCGGAGGTTGTCCTCTCCTTCTCGCACAGCGTGGCCCACGGGGCCCTGGTGCGCTCCGACGCCCTGCATCTGTGCTATTGCCACACGCCGATGCGCTATGCGTGGGATCTGTATAAACCATACCTCCGTTTGAGCGGTCTAACGACAGGTGCCCGGTCGTGGGTCGCGCGGGCCGTGCTCCACTACATCCGCCAGTGGGACGCCCTGGCGGGCCGGAGGGTGGATGCCTATGCGGCCAACTCACGGAACGTGGCGCGCCGAATCCATAGGATCTACGACAGGGAGGCGACGGTGATCTACCCGCCCGTGGAGGTGGAGCGGTTTTCTCCTGCGGAGACGCGGAATGAGGCCTTCCTCGTCGTGGGGCGCATGGTGCCGTACAAGAGGACGGATCTCGCCGTCGTGGCCTGCACGCGGCTGGGGCTGCCGCTCCGCGTGGTGGGCGACGGGCCCGAGATGGAGCGGCTGAAGCGGCTGGCCGGCCCCACCGTGTCCTTCCTGGGTCGCCTGCCGGACGCGGCCGTGGCGGAGGAGATGGCCAAAGCCAGGGCCCTGCTCTTCTGCGGCGAGGAGGATTTCGGCATCGCACCCGTGGAGGCGCAGGCGGCGGGGACGCCGGTGATCGCCTACGCCAGGGGCGGCGCCCTGGAGACCGTGGTCCCGCCCGAGGGGGCGGATTTCGGTGCCGCGACCGGACTCTTCTTTGAAGAACCCTCAGCGGAGTCGCTGGCCCAGGCCATGGCCGACTTTGATCGCAAGCAGCACCTCTTCCAGACCCGCGCCATGACCACCAACGCGGCGCGCTTCAGCGCCGACCGGTACGCCCGCGAGATGAAGGAGTTCGTCGTGACCCGCTATGAGGCCTTTCGTGGCGGGGCTTGAGCTCTTCTTCTTCTACCTGCTCGCGGCGGCCGCCCCCCTCAGCCTGGCCGCCATCAACGCCGCCCAGGGCGGCCTCAGCCTCTTCTTCTTGTGGCGGCTGGTCCGGCGCCGGTGGCACCCGACGACCCCCGAATGGCTACTCATCGCTTATCTGGCGGCGAACGTGCTCTCGGCGCTCTTCAGCCCCTTGCGTCACGACGCCCTGGTGGGAGTGCTGAACCACTGGTCCTGGACCACGCTCTTCGTGGGGGCCAGCCTGCCCTGGGCCGTCCGGAAGAACCTGCGGACCTGGACCACCTTCCTGGTGGTCACCGCCTTCCTCACGCTGCCCATGGACGCGGCCGAGTTCTTTCTGGGCACGGACTTCCACATTCACGCGCTCGCCCGAAAGGTCCCCATCGGAACCGTCAACGCCTACGGCTACTTCAGCCAGCATCTCACCTACGGCGGAGTCATCACCGCCCTCATGTTCTTCTTCGCCGCTCGGGCTCTCTATGGCGAAGAGAAGCGCCGCTGGCCCTTTTGGGCGGGGTCTTTTTCCTGCGGACTGGGCCTATTCATGAGCCTCGCCCGAACCTACTGGGTGGCGGCCGTTCCGGCCGCTTTGGTGCTGTTGTGGAAGAAGGGGCGGACCTGTGCTCTGGCCGGGGTCCTGGGCCTGTGCGTCCTGGGAGGCGGATTGTATCTGTTCGGTCCCGCGAGCTTCCGCCACCGGGTCGCCGGGATGTGGAATATGAACAATCCCAGCGTCGCCGAGCGAATCTACCTCTGGATCTCGGGGCTTCAGATGTGGCGGGACAAGCCCCTGCTCGGGTGGGGGCCGGGCATTTACGAAGAGACGGCGGGCCCGTACAAGGCGCCGTACGCTCACTTCATTCATTACCCCACGCACGTCGGGTTCCAGACCGTTTCCCACGCCCACAACATCTACCTCATGATCGCCATTCAATCGGGCCTGCTGGGCCTGGTCCTCTTCTTGGCCTTCGTGGTGGCGGCCTTCCGAGGAATAGCCCGCCAGCCCGACCCCGCCCTCAGGTACGGAGCCTTGGCGGCCTTTACGGCCTTTCTCGTGGGAGGGTTCTTCGAGTTCAACGCCGGGGACGCCGAGGTGGCCACGCTCGTGTTTTTCCTCGTGGGACTGGCTCTCAACCGGAATGAGGAAGCCGACGGCCCGTGACGGTCGGAGGAGGGGACCGATGAGCGGCGACGGCTCTCCCGCCGGAGTCCAAGAAGCCAGGCCCAGCGCGCGCCCTCCCCGCCTAGCGCGCCGGCACTCGCCGGTCCTCCTGATCCCATGCCCGCCCTGAGCTCCGAGGCCTTCGTCCTCCTGCGGCATCCCCTCACCGAATCCTCCTGGATCGTTACCCTCTTCACGCGCGAGGAGGGCGTCGTGCGGGCCGTGGCCAAGGGGGCCAGGCGAACCACCTCTCCCTTCCGCGGTGCTCTTGAGCCACTGAGCCGGGTGCGTGTAGAGGTCGTGCTGAAGGAGGGGCGCGAGCTGGGAGCCCTCAGGTCGGCCGAGCTGCTGGAGGGCTCGCTGGACCTCCACGGCCGCTGGCCCGAGGCGGCCGTGCTCATGGGGATGGGTGAAACCCTGGAGCGCGCTTTACCCGCCCATGCCGCGGAGGAGGAGAGCTACCGGCTCCTGGGCGCCGTGCTGGCGGGGCTGCGGGCTGGCGCGCCGCCCCTGCTGGCCTGGGTCTACTTCTCCGCCTGGCTTCTCCGGCTGCACGGGGTGTTCCCCAGGCCGGAGGGGTGCGTGGCCTGCGGCGTCCAGAGCTACCCGCTCCTGCTGGACCTCGGGGCTGGGGAGTGGCGCTGCCCCCGCTGTCAACGGCAGCGGCCGGCCGAGGGACGCGCCCTCACGGGCCCGATGGCTTCCCTTCTGGAGGCGGTCTTCCGGTCACCCCTGGCTTCGCTGGCCCGGCGGGAGTTCCCGCAGGAGGCCCTCTCAGCCCTGTCGGGTATGGTATATTGGGCGCTCGCCGCCTATCTGGGACGGCCGTTGGCCACATGGCCGGCGCTCGAGAGCCTCGGGGGCGCGGCCGGACCTTGAGCCGTGGCCGGCGGGATCCACGGGACAGGACCGCGGGAAGGAAGCGGAGACGACCATGGTCAGCATGCAGGAACTCATCGAGAGGATGAAGCACTTCTGGGCCGGCGAGGGATGCCTCATCGCCGAGCCGTACGACTTGGAGAAGGGGGCCGGGACCATGAACCCCGAGACCTTCCTCCGCGTGCTGGGGCTGCAACCCTACGCCAGCGCCTACGTGGAGCCGTGCCGGCGGCCGAGGGACGGGCGCTACGGCGAGAATCCCCAGCGCGTCGAGAAGCACCACCAGTTCCAGGTCATCATGAAGCCCAGCCCCGACGACATCCAGGAGCGCTACCTGCGGAGCTTGGAGTCCTTCGGCATCGTGCTCAGGGAGCACGACCTGAAGTTCGAGGAGGACAACTGGGAGGCCCCCACGCTCGGCGCCTGGGGCGTGGGCTGGCAGGTCATGCTGGACGGCACCGAAATCACGCAGTTCACCTACTTTCAGCAGGCGGGAGGCTTCGAGCTCAAGCCCATCACGGTGGAGATCACCTACGGCATCGAGCGGCTCTGCATGTTCCTCAACGGCATCGGGAACGTCTACGAGATCCCGTGGAACGAGCATTTTAGCTACGGGGACATGCGGAGGGAGGCGGAGCGGCAGTTCTCCGTCTACGACTTCGAGGAGGCCAGGACCGATCTGACGGCCGCCTGGTTCGACCAGTACGAGGCCGAGAGCCGGCGCCTGGTGGAGAAAGAGCTCTACCTCCCAGCCTACGACTTCTGCCTGAAGGCGAGCCACGCCTTCAACATCCTGGACGCGCGGGGGGCCATCTCGGTGGCGGCCCGCGCCGACTACATCAAGCGGGTGCGCCGCCTGGCCTGCGCCTGCGCCGCGGCCTACATGAAGCAGTTCGAGCCCGCACCGGAGGTGGTCCGTGGCTGACTTTCTTCTTGAAATCGGAACCGAGGAGATTCCGGCGGGGATGATCGGGGAGTTGGCCTGGGGGCTGGCCGGCCGCGTCATAGAAGGGCTCAGGGCCTCTGGTCTCTGGATGGGTGGCGATCTCGACCCAAACCCTGGGCAGGATCCATTCTCGAAAATTCCGGGCGGCAGGATGATCGCCGCGCCGCGCCGTATCGGCTTCCTTCTCCCGGGCCTGTCCGCTCGCCAGCACGACAGCAGCGAGACGGTGGTGGGTCCCGCCATGGCCGTGGCGCGGGATGCCGGCGGGCAGTGGACCAAGGCCGCCGAGGGATTCGCCCGCAAGCAAGGTGTGAACCTGGCCGACTGCCGGGAGGTCCAAGGCCCCAAGGGACTCTGCGTGGGCTTCGAGCGCACGGTCAAGGGCAGGCCCACCGAGGAGATCCTCGCGGAGATCGTTCCTGCCGCCGTGGATGCCCTCCACCTCACCAAGGCCATGCGCTGGGGGAACGGGAGCCAAACCTTCGTGCGGCCCGTCCGCTGGGTCGTGGCGCTCCTCGACGATCAGATCGTGCCGCTGAGCATCAAAGGCGTGGCGGCCGGACGGGTCAGCCGCGGCCACCGCATTCACGGCGCGGCGGCCGTGGAGGTGCCCTCCGCGGCGGTCTACGCCGAGGCGCTTCGGCGGGAGCGCGTCCTGGCCGATCCGGCTGACCGAAAACGGAAGATCACGGACGAACTCAGCCAGCACGCGACCGCCCTCGGCGGCCACGTGCCCGGCGACCCTGAGCTCCTGGAGAAGCTGGTCTATCTGTGCGAGTTCCCCACCGTTCTCGTGGGCGGCATACCCGCCGAGTATCTGGCTCTTCCCTCGGAGATTTTAGTGACGTGCCTCCGGGAGCACCAGAATTTCTTCGTGGTGCGCGGGGCCGGGGACTCGGTGCTGCCGCATTTCTTGTCCGTCATGGACGGCCCCGACGATCCCAAGGGCTTCATCCGGAGAGGCCTCGAAAACGTCTCTCGCTCCCGCCTCTCCGATGCCCGCTTTTTTTACGAGCAGGACGTGAAAGTTGCGCTCGAAGAGCGGCTGGAGGCGCTGAAGGGAGTGGTCTTCCACGCCAAGGCAGGAAGCTACTACGACAAATCCGCTCGGCTGGAGCGGACAGCCAAGAGGCTGGCGGAACTGTGGGGCGCCGATGCGAAGGGTGCCGCCTGGGCCGCCCGGCACTGCAAGTGCGATCTCGTCTCACTGCTGGTCCAGGAGAAAGAGTTCACGACCCTCCAGGGAATCGCTGGAGGCCTCTACGCCGCAACCCAGGGGCAGCCCACCGACGTGGCCGAGGCGATCTACGACCACTACCGACCGGTCTTTACGGAGGATGCCCTCCCCAGAGGCGTGCTGGGCGATTGCGTGGCGGCGGCCGACCGGCTCGACACTCTCCGCGAGATGTTCGCGGCCGGCCAGGCCCCGACGGGCTCCAAAGATCCCTTCGCCCTCAGGAGGGCGGCCGTCGCCTTACTGCGTATCCTGACAGAGAAGGCGCGTTCCCTGGATCTACCCTCATTTCTCCAGGAGATGGGAGGAGTCCCCGAAGGGCTGATGGAGTTTTTGGCTGGCCGGCTGCGCTTCCTTTGGGAGGTTCATGGGTACGGCTATGACGAAGCCAATGCTGTGCTGGCATTCGACCTGGGCGACCCCGCCGAACTGCACCGGAAGATAGTGGCCCTGCACACGATCCGCAACGAGTTCGCCGAGGATTTCGACCACCTCTCGGTGGCCTTCAAGCGCGTCCGGAACATCCTGAAAGGCATCCCTCGCTACGAACTGGCCCCCGAACTCTTTTTGTCCGAGGACCAGAAGGAAGGGGCCGGAGAGCGGTTCCTGTACGCGGCTTACGAGGGCGTCAAGGACGAAGCGGGCCGCCTCCTGGATAGCGGAGACTACGCGGGCGCTCTTCGCCGCTTGGCCACGGTGCGCCCCGCGGTGGACCGCTTCTTCGACGACGTCCTGGTGATGTGCGATCCCGAGGGCAAGGACCCGAAGAAGACAGCGCTCCAGCAGAACCGGCTGGCGCTTCTCCAGCGCCTCGTGGCGCTCTTCGACCGGGTGGCGGACTTCTCGGAAATCGTGCCGCGGGAAAAAGAGGCAGGGAAGTAGGGAGAAGGACTTCGCCGGCATCGTCCGGGCGGAAACCCGGCAGGTCCGGTCAGATGCCGAGCCAGATCCGCTTGAAGGAGCCGTGCTCGAACAGGTAGGCCACGCTCGGGCCGGAACTCTCCACCCCGACGGAGTCGCGGGGGAAGGTGATGGTCTTGCCCGTTTGCGACGCCACATCCTCGTGGCCCCGCTTCAGCAGCCACAAATAGACGCGCGGGTCGGGTTGCCCGTTTTCCAGCTCCACGCGCCTATAGCCCTCCCTGCCATCCGCCAGGAAGGCGGCCACGATGCGCCGCTCGTGACCCGCGAGCGGGGCGAGGATCTGCACGGCGAAGTCCTCCCGGCCGGAACCCGTGAAATCCCCCGCGATCCACCACGGCTCCGCATCGGGGCGCACGTCCTTAAAGAAGGCCCGAACCTCATCCGAGACCGCCGCCGGATGCCAGCCCGGATAAGCCTCGTCGAGCTGGCTGCGGATCGCCGCGGGGAGACGGTCCTGCGGCATTGCTGCGGAGCGAAGCGGGATGGAGGCGATCGGCAGGAGGAGGAGGCAGAGCGGCAGCAGGAGCGGGCGAGTGTTCATGGGGCAGACTCCACAAGAGACGCCCGACTGCTGGCCGGGCAGGGCGTAGTCTAGCACGGCGGAACGGCGGAGGATCCTCCCCGGATCTCCACCCGCCCGCCGCCACCCCCCGCTGGGTCCTGCCCCCCTTCTTCGCTTCCCATTTCCTGCCGTACCCTCGTACCTGTCCGAAAACGACCAGCGCATCAGCCTCGAACATTGGCCTGACCTCAGCTGCGCCTTCCTCCGCCTCTCTCCTGAAGGCAGACCCCACAACGCAGGAGTGGAACCATCCTGGACGGCCTGCTCCAGCCTCCGCCCTCCACCCGCCGGGGACTTGACAAATGAGACTCCGGGTGTAACATTACTATCTCGCACCATGGGGGATTCATGATCGTCATCGGTCGGCAGACGGACTACGCGGCCCGCATCGTGCTGCATCTGGCCTCGCTGGAGGAGGGGGCCCGGGTGACGGCACGGGAGATCGCCGCCACGCGCCTCATCCCGCCCGCGTTCATCCGCCGCATCGTGAGTCGGCTTTCGGCGGCGGGCATCCTCATCACCGTGCGGGGCAACAAGGGCGGGGTCACGCTGGCCAGGCCGCCGTCGCGGGTGTCGCTCAGGGAGGTGATCGAGGCGATGGAAGGTCCCATCGCCATGAACAGTTGCCTGACGCAGGCTGGTGCGTGCCCGCTGGCGGAACTCTGCCCCGTGCAATCGTCCTGGGCCGGCGCGACCCAGCACCTGTCCCAGTACCTGGACGGCGTCCGATTCGATGCCCTGGCAGCCAGCATCCGAAATCAGCGAGGCGGCGGAAAGCACGGCACAGTGAGGAGTGGGCGGAAGCCCGCGGAGAAGGGCGGGTCAGCCCGATCGAGGAAAGATCAGAAGATCACATAGGAGGTCTGGATGGATGTCTTGACCCTGGGACGTCTCCAATTCGCCTGGACGATCGCGTTTCATTACATCTTCCCTCCGCTCACCATCGGCCTGGGGCTGATCCTGGTGGTCATGGAGGGGATGTACCTGAAGACGCGCAGTCCGGTCTACCACGCGATGACCCGCTTCTGGGTCCGCGTCTTCGGCCTGATCTTCGCCATCGGCGTGGCCTCCGGCATCGTGATGGAGTTCCAGTTCGGCACGAACTGGGCCGCCTACTCCCGGTACGTAGGCGACGTCTTCGGGAGCGCCCTGGCGGCGGAGGGAATCTTCGCCTTCTTCCTGGAATCGGGGTTCCTGGCGATCCTCCTCTTCGGATGGGACCGGGTGAGTCCGAAGATGCACTTCTTCTCCACCGTCATGGTGTCGCTCGGCTCCATCTTCAGCGCCGTCTGGATCGTCGTGGCCAACTCCTGGCAGCAGACGCCGGCGGGATTCCACATCGTTCAGACGGCCGTCGGGACGCGGGCGGAGGTGACCGATTTCTGGCAGGTCGTCTTCAACCCCTCCACCGTGGACCGCTTGAGCCACGTGCTCGTGGCGGCCTTTCAGACGGGCGCCTTCCTCGTCATCAGCGTGAGCGCCTTCTACCTGTTGAAGAAGCGCCATGCGGACTTCGCCAAGGCCTCCATGAAAATCGCCCTGGTGGTGGCGATCGTGGCCTCGCTGCTGCAGCTCGTGACCGGCGATACCAGCGCGAGGCTCGTGGCCCAATACCAGCCGGCCAAGCTGGCGGCCTACGAGGGGATCTTTCCGGCGGCCGAACCCCGCGCCCCCCTCAGCCTCTTCGGCTGGGTCAACGAATCGGGCCAGAAGGTGGACTTCTCGGTGGCCCTGCCCGGCATGTTGAGCTGGCTGGTCTATGGTGACGCCAGCAAGCCGGTGACGGGGCTTGACGCCTTCAAGCCGGAGGACCGCCCTCCCGTCAACATCGTCTTCCAGACCTACCACGCCATGGTGGGCATCGGCATGGCGCTCATTCTCATCAGCATGCTCGGGGTCTTTTTCTGGTGGCGAAAGACCCTCTTCGAGAAGGGCTGGTTCCTCAAGATCCTGGTGGTGGCAGTGGTGCTTCCGGAACTGGCGAACCAGCTCGGCTGGGTGTCGGCGGAGGTGGGGCGCCAGCCGTGGATCGTCTACGGGCTTCTCCGGACAAAGGACGCCCTGTCGCCCGTGGTGACGGCGGGGGAGACGCTGACCTCCCTCATCCTCTTCACCTTCGTCTACATCCTGCTCTTCGCGCTGTTCATCTATCTCCTGGACCACAAGATCAAGGAAGGTCCGGTGGACGCGGACGTGATCGGGGAGGGACACAGGGCATGAACATCGACCTGAACGTGATCTGGTTTCTGCTGGTGGGGGTCCTGCTCACGGGCTACGCCGTGCTGGACGGCTTCGACCTCGGCGTGGGCGCGCTCCACCTCCTGACCCGCACGGACGAGGAGCGCCGCACCATGATCAACGCCATCGGCCCCGTCTGGGACGGCAACGAGGTCTGGCTGGTCACGGGCGGCGGCGCCCTCTTCGCAGCCTTCCCCATGGTCTATGCCACCGTCTTCTCGGGCTTCTATCTGGCGCTGGTGCTCCTCCTGGTGGGGCTGATCTTCAGGGCCGTGGCCATCGAGTTCCGAAGCAAACAGGAGCACGCGTGGTGGCGCCAGATGTGGGACGTCAGCTTTTCGGCATCCAGCATCCTGTCGAGCCTCCTGCTCGGCGCCGCCCTGGGCAACATCGCCTGGGGCGTGCCGCTGGACGCCCACTATGAATTCGCCGGCACCTTTCTCGGGCTGCTCCGGCCTTACCCTCTGCTCGTGGGCGTGACGACGCTCGCCCTCTTCATGATGCACGGCTCGATCTACATGGTCCTGAAGACGGAGGGGGCCATGCACAACAAGGTGCGCGGGTGGGTGAACAACGCGATCATCTTCTTCATCATCTGCTACGCCCTCACGACCTTCACGACGTTGCTCTACGTGCCCCACATGACCGAGACCATCAAGGCCCACCCCATCTTCTTCCTGCTGCCCGTCCTCAACATGCTGGCCATCGCCAACATCCCCCGCGAGATCTACCACGGCCGGGACCTGCGGGCCTTCCTCTCCTCCTGCGCGTCCATGGCGGCCCTCATGGCGCTCTTCGGTGTGGGGCTCTTCCCGAACATCGTCGTCTCCAGCCCAAACCCCGCAAACAGCCTCACGCTCTACAACGCGGCCTCCTCGCAGAAGACGCTCGGCATCATGCTGATCATCGCGTGCATCGGAGTGCCCCTGGTGCTGGCCTACACCGCCAGCATCTACTGGGTCTTCAGGGGCAAGGTGAGGCTGGACGCCCACAGCTACTGAGGGGAACGGCAGACCGGCAGGTGAGCGGAGGAAGCAAGGGCCAAGAAACGACGGAAATCGGCCGCCTCAGGGCGGCCGACTCCTTTTGGGGGGGAGGGACCCCTGGGGATCCAGACCGCGGGGGAGAGAAATCGTCCCCGGGGCTCGCCCGAGCGGCTTGTCCTGGCCTGGCGACCTCCCTACGTTTATACAGCGCGACGGAAGTCCGTCGCGCTGTATGCGGGTGGGGGTCCGGGGGGAGGCGCCGCCGCGCCTCTCCCGGTAGTTCGGGAGCATGGTGATGACCGGCTTCGAAAGGAATCTGCCCCGCGAAGGGGGCATGAAGGTCGGCGCGACCCTCTTCGCCCACCCCGGCCTTCCGGTGGAGGCCGACGCACTCAGGCAGCTCAGGGACGCCTGTCGCATCCCCAGCGTCGAGCGGGTCATCGCGACACCGGACATCCACGTGGGCTACGGCGTCCCCATCGGAAGCGTGGTGGCGACTTCGGAAGTCATCATCCCCGCCGCCGTCGGGTACGACATCAACTGCGGCATGCGGCTGCTGACCACGGGCCGCAGGGCGATCGACACGGACGCGGCCCTCCTCGCGGGATCCATACGCCGTGACATCCCGCTGGGCGAAGGGAAGCGCAACGTCCCCCTGGACCGGGAAGAGCTCATGGCGGTGCTCGCCCGCGGTGTCCCGGCCCTCTGCGACATCCATCGGCGGGACCATCCCGTGTGGGACTACCTGGACCCCCTGCAGGAACCGGAGGCCTGGAGCCACATCGAGGAGGGGGGCTCCATGCCGGGCGATCCCGCGGTGCTCTCGGCACGGGCCATCGAGCGCGGGCAATGCCAGCTCGGCACGCTGGGAGGCGGCAACCACTTCATCGAGCTCCAGGAGGTGGTCGGTATCGAAGACCCTCTGCGCGCCGCGTCATGGGGGCTCTTTGATGGTCAGCTGGTGATCATGATCCATTCGGGCAGCAGGGGCTTCGGCCACCAGGTGGGTGAGGAATTCATGGCGCTGGCGCGCTCCCGCACCTACGGAGAGCCCCACCCCTCGCGCGAGCTCTGCTACATGCCCGCGGACTCCAGGGAGGGGCGCGCCTACATCGGCGCCATGCACGCGGGAGCCAACCTGGCCTTCGCCAATCGGCACCTCATGGCGGCGTTGGTGAGCAAGAACCTGCTCTATCACTACCCCGGCACGGCCCTGAAGCTCCTCTACGACGTGCCTCACAACATGGCCAAGCTGGAGCGTCACGGCGGGCGGCTGCTCTGGGTCCACAGAAAGGGTGCCACCAGGGCTTTCACCTCGGACCGCATGGCCGGGAGCCCCTTCGAGGAGACGGGCCAGCCCGTCCTCATCCCAGGCTCCATGGGGTCCTTCTCCTACATCCTCACCGGCGTTCCCGAGAACGAGCGGGCGCTCTGCTCCGCCAACCACGGTGCGGGGAGGCGGATGAGCCGAACGGCAGCGGCCGGCAAGGTGAATCACCGCAACGGCAGGATCGTCAGGCCGGGCCTGATCTCCGACGACGAGTTCCGGACGGCCATGGAGGGCATCACTCTCATCTGCGAGAACCGCCGCACGATCAAGGAGGAGGCCCCGCAGGCCTACAAGGACATCGAAGCCGTCATCGAGGCGGTTACGGCCTCCGGCCTTGCAAAGGTGGTGGCCAAGATGCGGCCGCTGGCCGTGCTTAAAGGGTAGAGAAGAGATAGAAGCGGAGAGACAGTGGGATTGCGAGGCGGTGAACAGAAGAGGCTCGAAGAGGACCCGGCGAGTGCCCGGCCCCCGTCTTCTTTTCCTTTTCCCTTCTCAACTCACCTACCCCGGATACTTGTTGGCGATGTAGTCGGTCAGGTGGCGGATGGTGAAATCCTGGTCGCGTGAGACCCATCGGGTACAGTCCCCGATGGAGACCATGCCGCAGAGGCGCCCCTCCTCCATCACGGGAAGATGACGGCAGCGGCGCTCGGTCATGACGGCCATGGCCTCGCGCACCGGCGTGTCGGGCGTCACGTACACCATGTCCGTGGACATCACCTCGCTCACGGGCAGAGATTCGGAATTGCTTCCCCTCAACAGGACCCTCTGCAGGAGGTCCCTCTCGCTGAAGATCCCGCGGACGTGGCCCGCCGCCATGATCAACACGGCACCAATGCGGTGCTCCGACATCAGGTGGGCGGCGTCCATGACCGTGGTCTCCGGAGAGACGGAGAAAACTTCCGTGCCCTTTTCTTCCAAGATCCGCTTGACGGTATCCATGAGACCCTCCCAGCGAAGGCATCCCGCCCGGCGTTGGCGCCATTGCTCGCCGCCCGGACTGGTCGGTCGCCTCGATTCAACACACCCGGAAAAACGCCGTCCGCCGATGCCCTATTGCAGGCGGGCTCACAGCGGCGGGTATACCTTCAGCAGTTCGATCCTGTACCAGAGGGTCTTGTCGGGCCCCACGAATCCCGGTTTGCCCCGCTTCCCGTAGGCCAGCCCGGGCGGGATGATCAGGAGGCGTGTGCCCCCCTCGCGCATGCCTTGGACGCCGACGTTCCAACCCGGGATGACGGTGCCGGAGCCGAGCACGAAGGAGAAGGGCTTGCCCCTATCCGACGAGCTGTCGATCTTGACGCCGTCCACCCACCCGATGAAATCGACCGTGACGGTGCACCCGTCAGCAGCCTCCCTGCCCGTCCCCCACTTCATGTCCACGTATTGAAGCCCCTTGGGGCCCTTGACCACGGCGTCTCGGGCCGTGAGGACGGGGGGCTTGGACGCCTCCTCCATGGCCTTGATGCGCGCCTGAAAGGCGGCCAGGTCCGCGGCCTTCCGGGCGGCCTCGCGCGCGGCCACCTCCTCCTTGCTGGGGCCGCAGGCCGCAAGCAGCAGCGAGGAAAGGGCGGCGGCCAGCAGAAGGACGGCTCTCGGCCTCATGGCGGATTCCTCCTCGGGTGCAAGGCAACTGCCGGACCGCTCCGGTCCGGCGGAACGCTACTTCCCTCTCACGATCCAGAGTTTGCGCTGGGGTGGTGCCATGTAGCGCGCACCATCCTGCGTGACGATCACATCCTCCTCGATGCCCACCGCTCCAAAGCCCGGAACGGTCAGCGAGGGTTCCAGGGTGAAGATCTGCCCCTCCTCCAAAACCAGGAAGGGGGTGTTCCGGTAACGGGCCCAGGCGGGGCCCAGGAGCGCTCCGCCGTCGTGGACGTGACGGCCGATCTGGTGGCCGAGGGCGTGGGGATACTCGGGATAGCCGGCGTCGGTCACCACCTTGCGGGCGATGGTGTCCAGTTCGATGCCCTTGGCTCCCGGCTTGAGGGCCCTGCCCGAAGCCTCGATGGAGAGGACGATGGTGTCGAAGCCCTTCTGGGCCGGCTCGGGTGCGCGCTCCTCTCCCGGCTTCAGGACGTACCAGGTGCGCTGCATGTCGGAGGCATAGCCTCGGACGAAGACGCCCATGTCCACGTGCACCAGATCGCCCGGTTGCACCGGGTTCTCCGTCGCGCTTCCGTGGCCCGATCCGGCCCCACGGTCGCCCGTGAAGACGAGGGTCTGGAAGCTCGGGGTGACGCCGTAGGATAGGATGCGCTCCTGGATGAACCCGTAGATCTCTTTCTCGGTGAGACCCGGTCTGAGGAATGCGTCGATCTCTCCGAAGATCTTGACGGTGAGATCCACCCCCTCCTGGATGGCGGAGCGCTCGATGGGGCTCTTGCTGGAGATGAGCGAGAGGACCACCGCCTCGGCCGAGACCACCTCCGCGGCCGGAACCATTTCCTTGAGGAGCCCCTGAAGAAAGACGAACTTGCCGTGGGTGATGCCGTCCGCCGTGGGGTCGTTGAACGAGAAGTTGAGGGCGACCTTACCGGGCTTCACCCGTTGGAGGAGGCGCGCGAAGGGCTCCTTGAAATCCTCCACGTAGGTGTAGACCTCGGTGAAGAGGCCTGACTCCTCGAAGTCCTGCTGGTCGAACTTGCCGCAGATGACGAACCGCTCCCCCGCGGGGGTTACGGCGATCACGCTCTCCCAGGTCAGGTGGCCGGGTGAAACATAGGAGAAGACGCGCTCCACCCCGGCGCTCGTCTCCTGGACGAAGGTCACCCACAGGTCGATGGCTTGCTCCTTGATCTTCCGCGCCGCCTGGTCGAGTTTCTCGGCGATGATCTCTTTGGGAGCGAGGTCGTGGGCCATGGCTGGACTCCTTTCGTGGAGGGCGCTTCGTGCGCCCGTGCCCATAGGGTGTGCGGATGCTGGCCCCGCACGACTAAAGTCTATCACTCATCTTCGACAGTTGTGAGTGGATTTGGGTGGTTTTTTCGTTGTAACTCCCTGAAATGATTAGACCTGAGTTTTGGCGGGCATTGAATTGTAGTGCCGGGCGTATAATCATGCAGCATTGACTGTTATGGTTGTAGGCGCTATATTGGTGATGACGGGGGTGCGATGTTCTTCCGCAAGAAGGCCGGCAAAGGG
>JBAWEQ010000170.1:0-27365 GCA_049591295.1 Acidobacteriota bacterium | reverse complement strand
CGCGATTGGAGGGAGCAAAACCGCAGGCGTAGTTGAAGACTACGTTGAGGATTTTGCGATCGAGAATCGCGTCAAGATCGCGCGAAGATGGGATGCGAAAACGTTAAGTTATTTCTGCGCGGGTCCTAAGAAGCCGGGACCCGTAATGAACCACGGGAGAATTGCGCTCAGCCTGTCGCTCGCCGGAGCGATCTCCCGGGATGCTCGGTGGACTCTCGGCGCATCGGCCTCTGGAGAGGCCTCCTACGCGGCCTTTGCGTCCAGCGTCTCGCGTCTCGCGCCTCACGTCTCGCGTCTCGCGTCCAGCGTCTCGCGTCTCGCCCCTAAACCAGCGCGTCCAGCCCCTGCTTGAGGTCGGCGAGCAGGTCCTCCCTGCCCTCGCAACCCACGGAGAGCCGCACGAGGCCGTCGGTGATCCCTGCGGCCAGCCGGTCCTCGCGCCGCATGGCGGCGTGCGTCATGGAGGCCGGGTGCTGGATGAGGGTCTCCACGCCGCCCAGGCTGACGGCGAGCGTGGCCAGCCTCAATCCCTCCAGCAGGCGCTTCCCGGCCGGCAACCCGCCCTTGAGCTCGAAGGAGATCAACGATCCGGGTCCCTCCATCTGGCGGGCCATGACGGCCGCCTGCGGATGGCCGGGAAGCCCGGGGTAGCGCACCTCGGCCACGGCCGGGTGCCCGGCCAGGAGGGCCGCGCAGGCCTGCGCGTTCTCCTGAGCCACGCGAACCCGCATGGCCAGGGTCTTGATCCCCCTGAGGACCAGCCACGCCTGGTGGGGGTCCATGGTTCCGCCCAGGTAGAAGAGGACGGGGCGCACCCTCTTCAAGAGAGCTTCGTCCCGAAAGACGAGAATGCCGCCCACCACGTCCGAGTGGCCGTTGAGGAACTTGGTCACCGAGTGGAGCACGATGTCGGCGCCGAAGCGGAAGGGTCGCTGCAGGATGGGACTCATGAAGGTGTTGTCCACCACGAGCAGGGCGCCGGCTGCATGGGCCAGCTCGGCGGCGGCAGACAGGTCCGTCACGGCGAGGGTGGGATTGGCCGGCGTTTCGATAAACACGAGACGGGTCCTTGGCGTGATGGCGCGCTTCAGCTCCGCCAGGTCGCTGGTCTCCACGAAGGAGGCGCTCACCCCGAACCGGACGAAATCCCGCTCCAGAATCACCCGGGAAGGCCCGTAGACGGAGGCGCTGCAGACGACGTGGTCGCCCTGAGAGAGCAGCGCGAAGAAGACGGTGGAGACGGCCGCCATGCCCGTGGCCGTGGCCAGGGCGGCCACTCCGCCCTCCAGGGCCGCCACGTTCTCTTCGAGCATGTGAATGGTGGGATTACCCATCCGCGTATAGATGTAGCCCGGCTCCGTCCCGGCGAAGCGCGCCGCCCCCTGGTCCGTGGACTGGAAGGCGAAGGTGGAGGTCTGGAAGATGGGCGGCGCCACCGCCCCAAAGACGGGGTCGGGCGCCTGACCGGCGTGGATGCAGAGTGTGTCAATGGAAGCCTTGTCGCTCTTGCCGTGCGTGGTCATGGGTCCCCTCCGGATGCCGGGCCTCGGCCCGGTGGGGCAGTATGCCACCCCGCCCGGGCTCGGGCAAGGGTGAGGCGGGCAGGCGAGACGCGAGACGCGAGACGAGAAGAAGGCAAGCCACAGGGTCCCTTCGTGCTCTGTCTTCTTTACTTCCTCACTTCCTCACTTCCTTTCTTCCTCACCTCTCACCGACAAAAACCGGGCCCCGGGTTGCCCCGGGGCCCTGAGGAAATTCCAGACTTCCTCCAATCAGATTTAGAAGGTCCAGCGGATGCTGAAGCGGACGTAACGCGGCGCCTGGCTGATCCAGGGCTTGCCGTAGAGGCTGGTGGCCGGGTTGTAGATCTGGATGGGGCCGCCCGGGGATGCCTGGTGGCCGTAGTACTGGTCGATCACGAGGGGCTTGTTCTCGTTGGTCACGTTGAAGACGTCGAGGCGCAGGCCCAGGTTGGTCTTCCAGAGCTTGAAGTTGTACTGCGCGGCCGCGTCGAGGGTCCAGGTGGTCGGGGTCCGGCCGTCGGAACCGCGCTGGTTAAAGAAACCGGCGGCGCCGCCGTACCAGTCCACGAGGATGTACTTGCTGATGGGCGTGCCGCTCTGGATCTGGAAGTTGGCCGAGAGCACCAAGGGGATGTTGCTGAAGGTATACGAGCCGTAGACCTTCCCCACGTTGGTCCTGTCGTTGGGCAGGTAGCCGTCGGCGTTCACGAGGAACTGCGGCAGGTCGTAGGTCGCGTTGATGCCGGGGTCGAGCTGGCCCGTGAGGGTGTCGTTGGAGCTCAAGCCTTCGTAGTTACCCCTGAGACGGGACCAGACGTAGGAGGCCTGTAACTGCCAGTTGTTGCTGTAGCGCTTGTCGGCCGTGAGCTCGACGGCCGTATAGCGGCGCGTCATGTGGGGGAAGTAGTAGGTCTTGCTCTTGTCGAGGGAAAACCCGGGGCCGAGGCCCGGCACCGGAATGCCCGACCAGCTGCTGGGGTTGCCGATGATGTAGGTCCGGGCGCCGTTGAAGGAGAAGTCCTCGATGCCCTGGTGCAGGTTGCGGTAGACGATTCGGCTGCCCACGCGGAAGGTGGGTGCGAGCTGGTACTCGTAGCCCAGGATGTACTCGTCGGTGGAGGGGGACTGGATGGGGGTGCTGATCGGCATGCCGGGGGTCTGGCCCTGGATGTCCTCACCCGAAGCGCCCAGGATGTAGGAGTTCGTCGGGATGAACGAGGTCAGGTTCGGGTTGTAGAACTGTTCGATGCCGCTCACCTCGTTGTTGAGGCTGCGGACCGCCATGTCGGTGGGCATATCCTGGGTGTAGCGGCCGTAGAAGCCGTAGAACTTGCTCTTTCCGTCGTGGGTCGTGTCCCAGGTGAAGCCGACGCGCGGGTCGAAGTTGCCCTTCAGGTTGATGCTCTCGGCGCCGGGCAGGCTGCCCGCGATGTACTGCTGGCTGTAGCGGACGCCGGCCTTCACGGTGAAGAACTGCGTCAGGCTCCAGTTGTCGTTGATCCAGAGCGCCTCAGACCGCTCCTGGGAGGGGCGGTCCATGGGGGTGAAGTAGTCCTGCGCCGTGTACACGTACTGCTGTCCCTGGGGGCCCGTCGGCAGCCCGTAATAGGAGGCCGGCGCCCACTGGACGAAGAGGCCGCCGATGGCCGGCGTGTGGGTCTCGGGCGAGATGAAGTTGGTCGGACCGGTCAGGCCGAAGACGGGCGTGTAGTAGCGCTGGTCGTACTGGGCGCCGTAGGAGAGCTCGTGCTGGCCGTGCCAGTTGAAGAGGTTGGTCAGCTTCACGTTGGCCTGCTCCGACTCGTCCTTGGACACGCCGTTGTATCCGCCGCCGCCCAGGGAGTTGACGTAGTTGTTGTTGAGCAGGTCGGTGATGCCGGTCGAGGGATCGAAGGTGTAGCCGGCGGGGTCGGTCTGGTTCGAGGGGTAGACGTGGAACCCGTTGTACGTCTCGGTGGCCTGGGCGTAGCTGTACGCCCAGTTATTCTGGGCCGAGGCGTTGTTGAAGGTCTGCCACTGGTGCTCGTGGTGGTAGCTCAGCACCACCTCGCTGAAGAACTTGGGCGACCAGGTGGAGTTCCACTGGACGGAGAGGTTGTTCGGCTCGTCCTTCAGGGTCCAGGGGGCCGAGGAGGCAACCAGGGTATCGAGGGCCCCGAGCCGCCCCTCCTTGTCCACGTTGCCGAAGGTGCTGACGGCCAGCTTCTGGTTCGGGTTGATGTTCCAGGTCACCTTGAAGGCGTACTGCTGGTTGATCTGGTTGATATCGGTGACCTGCTGTCCGTTGAAGACCGACTCGGCGCCGGTACCGTTGATGTAGAGGTAGGGGTCCTGGGTCGTCGGCAGGGCGGTGTACTCCTTGAATCGGTTGTAGTCGTAGCCCAGGTAGAACCAGAGCTTGTCCTTGATGAAGTAGCCGCCCAGGTCGCCGCCCACGTCGTACTGGGTGTGGCCCGCGTTGCCCTGGAGCTGGTTGTTGTAGCTGTACGTGGTCTGCTTGGCCGAGTAAGTGGCGTTGGTGTAGTAGGCGTAGAGGGAGCCGTGGTACTCGTTGCCGCCGCTCCGGGTGATGGCGTTCACCACGCCGCCCATGGCCCCGCCGTACTCGGGGGGGATGCCGCCCGTGAGCACCTGCATGTCCTGGATGAAGTCGAAGTTGAGCATGGTGTCGTTGGTGTTGGGGCCGTTACCCATCGAACCGTTGGAGGAGATGCCCAGGTCCGTGTTGGTGATGTTCATGCCGTTGATCATGTACTGGTTCTCGGCGCCCGTGGAGCCCCCGATGGAGGCGTTGCCGGGCGTTGAGGAGCCGGAACTCACGGCGCTCGGCGCCAGGAAGACGATCTGGTTGGAGTCGCGAGGGATCGGGATGGCGTTCACCATCTCGCTGGAGAGCGTGGCCCCGGTGGTGGTGCTCTTCAGGTTGATGATGGGGGCGGCGCTGGTGACCGTGATCTGCGTCTCGCCGGCGCTCAGGACGAACGGCAGTTGCACCGCGGAGCCCAGGGGAACATCGATGTTCTTGCGCACCACCGTGTTGAACCCGGCGGCGGTGACCTTCACCTCGTAGCCGTGCCCCGCGGGAACGAAGGGGACGGTGTAATTTCCGTTCACGTCCGTGGCGGTGCCCAGAAAGCCCTGCACCGATGGACCCGACACGTGCACGACCGCCCCGATGACGGGTTGGCCCGTGGAATCCGTAACCCTTCCTTGAATGGAACCGCTCGTGGTCTGGGCCCAGATGCCCAGGCCGCTCAAGAGCAAAACCACAACGAGCACGGCACTCAATTTGAGCGCTTGCTTCATCTCATAGCCTCCTGTGATGCTCCCCTCGGGCTGAATCTCTCCCTTCTCGATGGACCATACATAGATGAATGAATGAACTTCCTTATGTCCTCCGAGAGCTTCCCAGGTGGTATCCGCCTCGGCGGAGGCCGACCGCGCGACAGCTCCTGGACGATCGAAACCCATTGTTGAGATCGATTGTGAATCGCGTGTCGAACGATCTTCATGGAAGGGGCACCCGGCCTCGGCGCGCCTTTGCCGGAGCCGGACCGCTGCGCTTCGGGCACGCAAACCCCCTGCCGGATCCTGCCGATCACCGTTCCAGGGCCATAAAAGGAATGCAACGCCTCGGGCTCCTCTCGGCACGCACGCCGCTTAACCGGGCGACGGCCAGACAGACGGGTAGAGAATAGTGCATTCTTGTCTTGCCTGCAACGGGGCACTGCCAGTCCGGCCACAACGCAACTATCTAGTTATTTATCAGTGTGATACGAACAACTTGGGCGGTCATATGTGCGTGGGCGGCCTTTTTGACTTTGCCA
Organism: Acidobacteriota bacterium; assembly: GCA_049591295.1. Taxonomy (GTDB): domain Bacteria; phylum Acidobacteriota; class UBA4820; order UBA4820; family DSQY01; genus DTPS01. The sequence continues at coordinate 22,015 of JBAWEQ010000170.1, read as the reverse complement.
ACATGGCATTGTCATTCTGGCAGGCCATTACGTGCATTGCGGACACGAGTGAATCCCACAGGCCATCTCAAAAGGATCACCGCCGGAATGCAGCCGGCGGCGATCCACAAAACACGGCCACAATGGCGCACATTCATCGGCTGAATGCGAAAGGTGCCGAGACTCCGTGGTCGTCCTCGTTGCGGATGGTGACCTGAACCACCGTGCCCTTGGGCACCATGGCCTTCAGAGGGCCGCCCTTCTTCGCGATCACCTGCCCGTTGCCCTTCCACTTTATGGCCGGAACCGGCGCCCCGTCGATGAGAACGGTGCAACTTGCGTGGAAGTTGGTTCCGAACACCTTGAGGCGGAACGGGTTGCCGGCCTTCTGCACGTAGGTGATAATGGGCGGCAGGACCACCAGGATGGAGCCGAACTGCTGGCACGTCTGCCCCCCCCAGGAGAGGGTCAGCGCCCACGAATAGGTGCCGGGGGCGGTGTAGGCATGAACGGCGGAGGCCTCATTGGAGACCCCTCCGTCCCCAAAATCCCACTGATAGGAGGGCGCGCCTGTGCAGTTCCCCGTATCGGCGCTGGCCTGAAAGGAGAGGCCGCTTCCCACCTGCCCCCAATTCGAAACCGACGCCGAACACGAGAGCGTGCACCCCTGCGCCTGATAGGTATACCCCGCCGGGAGGAGGCCGCTCTGGTTATCGGGGTTGGTGACGGCCACGTCCACCGCTCCAGCGGCGTGGGGAGGCGATACCGCGGTGATGGAGTTCGCGCTGCCCACCGCAACACCAGAAGCCGGGGTGCCTCCGAAGAAAACCGAGGCGCCCGCCAAAAAGTTGGTCCCCGAAATGACGACTGCCGTACCTCCGGTCGTTGGCCCCGAGGCGGGGTTCACAGAGGTCACCGTGGGCGCCGGTGACGTCCCCGTGAAGGTAAACCCTCCCGGCAGGGTGCCCGACTGCTGGTCCGGGTTGGTGACCACCACGTCCACCGTCCCGGCCGCGTGAGCCGGCGTGGTGGCCGTGATGGAGCCGGCGCTCACCACCGTGACCCCTGGCGCCGCCGCGCCTCCCAGCGTCACCGAGGCCCCGGCCACGAAGTTGCTCCCCGAGATCGTCACAGCCGTGCCGCCCGCCGCCGGGCCGGAGGAGGGGCTCACTCCGCTCACCGTCGGAGGATTGCCGGGGGCTACGAAAGTGAAGCCGCCGGGCAGGGTCCCGCTCTGGGAATCCGGGTTCTGGACCATCACGTCGACGGCGCCGGTGCCGTGGCTCGGCGTCAGGCACGTCAGGCTCGAGGCGCTCACGAGCGAGACCTGCGTCGCCGCCGCGCCGCCGAAGGTCACCGTCGCCCCGGCCACGAAGTTGCTCCCCGAGATCATCACCGGCGTGCCTCCCGCCGTGCTGCCCGAGGAGGGAGTGAGTCCCGAAATGGACGGCGGCGGATTGGAGGCGGTATAGGAATACCCCGAGGCGAGGGTGGCCGACTGGCTGTCCGGATTTGTCACCACCACATCCACCACCCCAGCCGCATGCGAGGGCGTCAGGCACGTCAGGCTCGAGGCGCTCACGAGCGAGACCAGCGTCGCCGCCGAACCGCCGAAGGTCACCGTGGCCCCCGACACGAAGTTGGCACCGCTGATGGTCACCGGCGTGCCTCCCGCCGTGCTGCCCGACGAGGGAGTGAGTCCCGAAATGGAGGGCGGCGGGTTGGAGGCGGTGTAGGAATACCCCGAAGCGAGGGTGGCCGACTGGCTGTCCGGATTCGTCACCACCACATCCACGGCCCCAGCCGCATGGGAGGGCGTCAGGCACGTCAGGCTCGAAGCGCTCACGAGCGAGACCAGCGTCGCCGCCGAACCGCCGAAGGTCACCGTGGCCCCCGACACGAAGTTGGCCCCGCTGATGGTCACCGGCGTGCCCCCCGCCGTGCTGCCCGAGGAGGGCTGAACCTGGGACACCGAAGGAGGCGGCAGGGAGCCGGTATAGGTGAAACCGCCGGGGAGGGTGCCCGCGGTGGCGTCGGGATTGGTGACGGTCACGGACACCGTCCCGGCGGCGTGAGATCCCGTGGTCGCCTGGATGAGCGTCGCCGAGGCGACCACCACGCCGGTGGCGGCCGCCCCTCCCAGACTGACCGTGGCACCGTTCTCGAAGCCCGTCCCGCCTATGCTGACGGTCGTGCCGCCCGAACTGGGGCCTGACGTGGGGGCGATGGAGGTCACCGTCACAGCGGGGGCGTACGGGATGGGACCCGGGCCCGGCGTGGCCCCGGAAGAGAAGGCCCAGAGCAGCCCGCCAAGCGCAAGCAAAGCCAAAATGGGCACTCTCTTCTTTTTGCTTCCCATGGCCGCCTCCCTCCTTCTCCCCTGCCAAGCGCCGCACGACCTCCCGTGTCCACGCGGAGTTCCATTCAAGCCCATTATGTGCCTTCGAGCTTCTGAAGGCGACGCCCGGCCGTCAGAAAGCTGATCACCAGAATGGCGAAACTGAAGGCCCCCACCTGGAGCGCCGAGGGCCAGTAATCTGCGGCGGGGCCTCGCCCCAGCAGGTGTTGGTAGTAGTGGAAGACGGGCCGGGCCGACAAGACCGTCACGAGCCCCACGTAGACAAGCGACACGAACATGTAGGTCAGCCCCCACGCGCTCATGACGGCCTTGGCGGGATTGCGGGCGTCGAAGACTGGGTCCAGCGTCCCCATGAAGAGCGCCAGCGCGGCCAGCGTGACCGACTGGGCCACGGCCAGGAAGAGTGTGTAACCGAGGGCCTCTCCCCGGATGCCGAGGAAGTGGTTGGAGCCATACAGGGTCAGGGCCGCCAGGGCCGACAGGGGGATGGCCGTGAAGAGGAACTTGGCCCACAGGTAGGACCAGATGTCGATGGGCAGAACCCTGGAGACAAAATAGGCCTTCCCCTCCGACCCGACGGCCGTGAAGGCGAATCGGCCCGCCACGGAGGCCACGATGAGCCCGAGCGTGGCGAGGTTCCAGAAGGAGACGGCCACCTTGAAGACCTCCAGGTCGGTGGGCATGAACCGGACGTTGAAGAGGTAGATCACCACCAGCGCGCCCAGGATGATCACCTGCCCCCACTGCGTGGGATCCCTGAAGAAGACGAGGAGGTCCCGCCGCAGGAGAGCCCGGGACTTCCGGCCGGCTGGGGCGGCGGCCAGGGCTAGGGTCAGGAGACCGCCGCCCAGCCGGCTCCTCCCCCGCCTCGGAAGCATTCCAGCCTGTTCCTGTGCACGGCCGTATCCCCGCCAGTGAAAGGCCCTCAGGAGGAGGGCCAGCAGGCCGACGGCGGCCAGGGTGGTCAGGGCCAGGCGCAGAAGCGCGGGCCAGACCCCGTCCCACTGCCGCTCGGCCCCCCGCACCACAACGTCCGCCAGCCAGGTGGAGGGCAGGAGCGTCTCCCTGGGCAGGCGAATGGAGCGGAGAACCGTCAGGGACTGCAGGGAGGAGGCCGGATTCAGAAGGTTCTCCGGCCGGGCCAGGCGAAAGAGGACCACCAGCAGGCAGACCATGACCACCAGCAGGATCGTGAGGGCCTGGTGGAGGCGGCGGGCCGGGAAGAACCGGGCCAGAATCACCGTCAGGCCAACGCCGAGGGAAGTGGGGATGGCCAGATAGAAGAGGAGACCAGCGAACCCGGCCGCCAGAGCGAGGGGATCCGCCGGGAAGAGGCTCAGGTAGGCGGCCACCACGGGAACCAGGAGCAGGGCCACCATATACCCGGCGTTCACCCCCGCCTCCAGGCTGCGGTGGAGGCGGAGCGACCAGCGGCCCAGGGGCAAGGGCAGGAGGAGGGCGAGATCCTCGTCCAGGTAGAGGTAGGAGAGGGCGCTCACGGCCGCCGAGAAGAGCAGCAGCGTGAGGGTGGTCAGGAGGACAAGGGACATGAGCTTGGAGGCGACGGCCACCAGCAGAATCCTCGGGATCTCCTCGTTGGAGAGCAGATTGCCGAAGATCCGGCGGAAAAAGGCGAAGTCGCCCACGAAGAAGGCCGCCCCCATGAGCAGGAAGAGGGCGCCCAGCCCCCCCCTCAGGGCGCTTGGCGGCCAGAAGCGGTTCAGCGTGCACCTCGCTCGGACCCAGGTCAGGTGGATGAAATGCATGGCCTTCTCATCTCCGGGCGAAGCGGCCCTGGAGGGGCACAAACACGCAGCGGTCGAAGGTTTCCTCCCGAAAGCCATGGGCGGTCCGGGTCATGCACAGGAGCACCTGGCTGAAATCCTGGTCCACCGGCGCTACCAGCCGGCCGCGGAGAGCCAGCTGTTCGAACAACGGAGGAGGAATGGCCGGACAGGCGGCGGAGATCAGGATCCTGTCGAAGGGCGCCTCCTCTGGCCAGCCCAACCCGCCGTCCCCCTCCTTCACGGGCGCAGGTCGACACCCTGCCGACGCGAGGTTGGTGACGATCCTTTCGGCGAGGCGATGATGCCATTCCACGCCCCACGGCCTGGCCCCCATGGCCGAGAGCAGCGCGAGGACGTAGCCGCTGCCCGCCCCCACCTCCAGCACCTTCATCCCCCGGTGAACGTCCAGAACCTGGAGCATCACCGCTGCCATGTAAGGCTGGCTGATGGTCTGCCCCTCCCCGATGGAGACGGGATGGTCTTCGTACGCAGCCCCGCGGGCAGCCGCCGGCACGAAGGCCTCCCTCTCGATGCGGAGCATGGCGCCGAGCACCCGCCTGGACCGCAGGCCCCTCGGCAGGAGCTGCTCCCGCACCATCTGGCGCCGCCGGAGATTCCCGGTCATGGACGACCCTCCCCTGCCGTTCCCTCGCTGGCCCGTTCCCACCCAGAAGTTAGGCTTCGCCTCGCCTGGGTACAAGGCGGCGTGACTTGGACGAGCGGGCAGCCTATTCGCGCTCCAGATCGGACCTCTCCCGGCGCCGGCCCAGACAGAAAGCGAAGAGGAGGCCGGCGCCCAGGGCGAGGGCCGCATCCGCGCCGAAGGCTGCGGCAGCACCCACGCGGTCCCACAGGATTCCGGTGAGCAGAGAGGCCGGCAGGAGCATGACCCCCTTCACGGCGTTGTAGGCCCCCATCCCCGACCCCATGAAGCCCGCGGGGATGAGCTTGGAGACGTACGCCTTCTTGACCCCCTCCTCCACCGCCTGGAAGGGCCCGTAGAGCAGGAAGAGCACGACTACCGCCGCGGCCCCCCCGGCGAGGGCGAAGCCCAGATAGACACCGGCGTAATAGGGAAAGGAGAGGAGCACCACGCGGCCCAGCCCCCACCGGTCGGCCATGGCCCCGAGGGGGCCGGCCACCGCCGCGTAGAACAGGTTGAAGAGCAAGTAGACCCCCGCGACGGCTTCGACGGAGAAGCCCACCGACCGGGCCTTGAGGAGCAGGAAGGTGTCGGAGGAGTTGCCCAGGGTGAAGAGGGCGGTCACCCAGAGAAAGTCCCGGAAGGCGCCCTTCTGCCCAAAGGCCGCCCCGACGGACGGGGCGGGGCCGCCGGGCTGGGTCCGTACGCCCGTTTCCCGGATGAAGCCAATGAGGAGGAGGGCCACCAACCCGGGCAGGATGCTCCACCAGAACACGGTCCTCATGTCGAACGCCGCGGCCAGCATGAGCATGGCCAGGGCCGGGCCGAGCGCAGCGCCGGCCGTATCCATCCCGCGGTGGACGCCGAAGGCCTTTCCCCTCAGGGCCGGCGGCGCGCTGTCCGCGATGACCGCGTCCCTCGGCGCCGTGCGGATCCCCTTTCCCGCCCGGTCCGCGAATCGCGCGCCCAGGACCGCCGGCCATGAGCCGGCGGCCGCGATGAAGGGCCTGGCCGCGAGGGAGAGGCCGTAGCCGAGGAACATGGGGAGCTTGCGGTTGTGGAACCGGTCCGAAAGGACGCCCGAGAAGACCTTGAGCAGGCTGGCGGTGGCTTCGGCGATCCCCTCCACGAGCCCCAACGAGGTTCGCGACGCCTTCAGCACGCCCGTCAGGAAGAGGGGGAGCAGAGGATAGACCATCTCCGAAGAGATGTCGTTGAAGAGGCTGACGAAGCCCGCCACCCAGACGTTCCGATCGAGCTTCACGCGCGTCCGGACCTCCTTTGCATCCATCGCTCGCACCGCCCTTTCCAGCCCAACAAGACCAAGCGCCCATTGTGGCGTATGGCGAGGAGCCGGGACAAGCATCTGGGACTCTCCCAATTCCGAGATGCAGGATTCCCGCCGATTCGGGAACCGTCGCCCGGCGCTGGGTTCTCCTCGCGACCAAGCGACGAAGAGATTGAGCGATTGAGCAATTAGGCGATTGAGCAATTAGGCAATTAGGCGATTAGGCGAGAGGCGAAGAAAGGGCCGGCCCCCTTCGTGCCACCGGGCCGCCCAGCTCTCTCCGGCCGGCGGGGGCTTGGGTCTGCCTCCACCTTTCTGGTACCCTTTGGGCCGGGGAGGTGAGCCGGGCATGTCTCTTCTTGACTCCATACGGCACCGCGCGGCGGCGGACCGGCGGCGCATCGTTCTGCCTGAAACCTCGGACCCACGGACACTCCGGGCCGTCCCGCTGGTCCAGGCGGCGGGCGCGGCGGAACTGCTGCTGGTGGGCGAACCCGCCGACGTGAGGCGGCGTGCCGAGACATCCGGAGTCTCCCTGGCGGGAGTGGAGTTCCTCGACCCGACCGAAGCGCAATTCAACCGGGAGGCGGCCCGAGTCTTCCTAGAACGGACGCGCAGCCGGGGCGTGACCGAGGCCCAGGCCCGCCAGACGGCGGCCCACCCGCTCTACGCCGCCTGCCTGGCCGTGCGCATGGGCATGGCCGACGGCGTGGTTTCGGGGGCTACCCACACGACCGCCGATTCGGTGCGCGCCTACCTCCGCTGTTTCGGCCCGACACCGGGCATCCGCACCGTGAGCAGCTTCTTTCTCATGGTGACTCCCCGCACCGAATACGGAGAGCAGGGGGTCTTCGTCTATTCGGACTGCGGCATGGTCCCCTACCCGGACAGCGCCCAGCTGGCCGAGATCGCGCTGTGCGCCGCCGAATCCTTCCGGCTCCTCGTCGGGGCAGAGCCCAAGGTGGCCTTCCTCTCCTTTTCCACAAAAGGGTCCGCTCGCGATCCGAACGTGGACAAGATCGTCCGGGCCCTGGAGACCTTCCGGGCCAGGGCCCCCCACGTCGCGGCCGACGGCGAGCTGCAGGGAGACGCGGCCCTGGTTCCGGCGGTGGGCGCGAGCAAGGCCCCGGGCAGCTCCGTGGCGGGCCAGGCCAACGTTTTGATCTTCCCCAACCTCGACGCGGGGAACATCGCCTACAAGCTCACGGAGCGCCTCGGCGGGGCGGTGGCCCTCGGTCCCATCCTCCAGGGGCTGGACGGTGCAGCCAACGATCTCAGCCGCGGCTGCACCGATCAAGACATAGCCGACGTGGTGGCCATCACCGCGCTCCAGGCCCAGGCCCGCCGGCAGGCGACCCGCTGACGGGCATGTCGGACAGCCTTCCCACCCAGCCGCCCAAGGACGCTCCCTCCTCAGCCACCGTGGCGATCCTCATCCCCGTCCACAACGGCGGACCCTTCCTGGAGGGGGTGCTCGACGGCTTGGCGGCCCATCCCGTCGCCGTCTGGGTCGTGGACGACGGCTCCACGGATGACACGGTTTCCAGGGTCCGTTCCCGACCGCTCCGCCTGCTCCGGCTTCCCGTCCGCTCTGGAAAGGGATCCGCCATACGGCACGGCCTGGCACACATCCTGGGCGACTCCTCCCCCGAGTGGGTGCTCTTCATGGACGCGGACGGCCAGCACAGGCCGGAGGAGGTGCCCAGGTTCCTGTCCGCCATGGGACGCGAGGTGGATTTCTTGATCGGGTCCCGCATGGGGGAGGCGGAGAACTTCCCGCTCCACCGCCTTCGCACCAACCGCGTGGGGAGCACCATCCTCAGGCTCATGAGCGGCCACGCCGTGCCGGACACCCAGTGCGGGTTTCGCGCGCTTCGCGCCGACTTCCTCCGAGGGATGAGGCTGGAGTCCAGGGGCTTCGAGGTGGAGACGGAGATCCTCTTCAAGGCGCTCAGGGCCGGGGCCCGATGGAAGCCCGTTCCCGTCAGCGCCGTCTACGATGGCCAGGGGAGCCATTTCAGGCCCGTGGCGGACACCTACCGGATCTGCATGGCCGCGCTGCGCTATGTCGTCGAATAACCTCCACCGGAACTGGAACGTGAGCGGCTTCAACCAGGGCTGGGTCTTTCGCCTGGCGGAGCAGTGCTGCTGCCGGATTCCCTCGCGGATTCCCTACGCCCTGGCCGACAACCTGATGGATTGGTACCAGGGGTTCCGGCCGCAGGTGTCGGCCGCGGTCCGGGCCAACCTGGCCGGTGCCTTCCCCCATCTATCCCCCAGGCGCCTCGACGCCTTTACGGACTCGACATTCGCCAACTACGGACGGGGGCTGGTGGACTACCTCCGGGCCGAGGTGGACCCGCCGGAGGTCACCTCGCGGCCGGGCGCCGTGGAGAGCCTGACGGGCATCGGCGGGGGGCGGATCCTGGTCACGGCCCACATGGGAAACTGGGAGGTGGGAGGGCTGTACCTGGGCCGGATTCTCGGTCCCCACTGCATGGTGGGCTTCCCCGAGAGTGACCCTGGGGTGGACGCTTTCCGGGAGGCCAAGCGCCGGACCGTCGGGCATCGGACCATCCGCGTCCGTCAGGATCTCTCCACGCCTTTCGAGCTGAGACGACTCCTGGAGGAGGGAAGAAGCATCGTGGTCCTTGCCGACCGATCGGTGGATCGGGACTGCGTTCGGGTCCGGTTCCGCGAACGGCCGGCCCTGTTCCTGCGAAGCCCTGCCTTGCTTTCGGCTCTCACTGGCGCACCCGTCGTCCCCGTGGCCGTGATGGCGGAGGGGGCAGGCCGCTACAGCGCCCACGTAGGCCCTCCCACCGTGGCGGAGGGCTCCCTCTCGGCCGGAGAGCTGATGCAGGGTGTGGCGGATTTCTTCGGTGGGATCCTAGAGCAGTATCCGGATCAGTGGTACAATTTTTTCAGGTATTGGCGGGAGGAGGCATGACGAACCTGGAAATCCGATCCGAATCCAAGGGGGATGCCTGGGTGATCCACCTGAAGGGTTTCCTGGACGCCCACAACCACGGTCTCTTCCGCGAGGCCGTCCAAGAGCACCTTCAGAAGGGGCACCGGCGCCTCATCGTTGATTTCTCGGAACTCACCTACATCGGCTCCTCGGGGATCGAGGTGATCCTCTCCCACATCCAGCCCGTCCGGGACGACGGCGGGGACATGATCCTGTGCTGCATGTCGCCGAAGATCTTCAAGGTCTTCGACCTGCTGGGCCTGCCGTCGTTCTTCACCATCTGCCCCACCGTGGAAGAGGCCTCCAAGGCCTTCCATGGCTGACCCGTGGAGCTATTGGAGCCCTTCAGCACCCGCACGGTCCGAGTTTCGGGAGCAGTCCTCGCTCTTCATCGGCTGCCTTTCACCCGCCGCCTCGGAGGATGAGGCCGCGCTCTTTCTCCGGTCCCTCAGGCGCGAGTTTCACGATGCCACCCATCACTGCTGGGCCTACCGCATAGGTTGGACCGAAGGGCTTCGATCCCGGTGCAGCGACGACGGAGAGCCGAGCCGAACGGCGGGCGCGCCCATCCTGGCCGCCCTCGAAGGCCGCGACGTTTCCGATGCCTGCCTTGTGGTGGTACGCTACTTCGGAGGCGTCAAGCTGGGAACGGGGGGGTTGGCGCGGGCCTACCGACGGGCTGCCGTGGCGGCGCTCGAAGCGGCGGACCTGGAGGCTAGAACCCTATGGGAAGATTGGCTCGTCAGCCTGCCCTACGCCGCCCAGGGTGCCTTGCGCCGGGCCGCCGCGGCGGCGCGAGTGGATCTCGGCGACGCGATTTACGATGAGCTTCTCACCTATACCGCCCGGGTCCCGCGAGGGAGCGCCGATCGTTTTTCGGCGGCCCTCCGGGAGCTGAGCGAGGCATGGAAAGGAGGCGTGGCGTGGAGATCGAAGTGAAGGTCCCGGTGGAAGACCTGCACGCCATCGTGCAGAAGGCCGAAGGGCTTGGGTACGAGCGGGTCAGGCCCAGGCACTTCGAGGCCAACACGCTCTTCGACTTTCGCGACCGGTCGCTCTCTTACGCGGGGTGCCTCCTGAGGGTCCGGGAGACCGCCGACGGGGCGCTGATCACCTTCAAGGGCAAGGTGGTGGACGACGAGCGCTTCAAGGTCAGGCCCGAGGTGGAGACCCGCTGCGAGAGCGGGCCCAGCATGAGGGCGATCCTGGAAAACATCGGCCTGAAGGCCTTCTTCCGCTATGAAAAGTACAGGGAGGAGTTCCAGGCGCCGGGGGCACTGCTCTGCCTGGACGAGATGCCCTTCGGCAACTTCCTCGAACTGGAGGGATTCCCTCAGGGCATCGAGGACCTGGCGCAGAAGCTGGATCTTGCCCCCGACACCTTCATCCGCCGGTCCTACGCGGACCTGTACGGCGAGCACTGCCGCAAACTGGGAGAGCCCTTCGGGGACATCCTCTTCCCGCCCGACTATGCCCATTCGTGAAGCGGTCGTTCTCGCCGCGGGGCTCGGCCTGCGCATGCGGCCCCTTACCCTAGAGACGCCAAAACCCGCCCTCCCTTTCCTGAACCGGCCGCTGTTGCAGTGGATCCTCGATGGCCTCGAGGAGGCCGGGGTGCAGAGGGCATTCGTGAACCTCCACCACCTTCCGCAGGCCGTGCGTGACGCCGCCGGAAGGCCGGACCGGCTCCAGCTCCGCTTCTCTCACGAGCCGCAGATCCTTGGAACTGCGGGGGTCTTCGGTCCCCTCCGCGGCCTCCTGAAGGGCCCCTGCTTCCTGGTGGCCAATGGAGATACGTTCCAGGCCCCCGATTACGCCGCCCTGGAGGCCGAACTCCTCCGATACTCGAACTGCCTGGCGGTTCTGGCCCTCCGCCCCGGCGGCCCTCGGTATACCGGCGTGCAGATGTGCCAGGACGGGCGCATCACGGGGTTCGGACGAGGCGACGTCATGTTCGCCGGCGCCTACGCCGCCCGGACGGAGCTGCTGGAACACCTGCCCGGCGAGGGTCCCCGCGACCTGGTCCCCGACCTGCTCAGGCCGCTTCTCCCGTCGGGCTCCGTCCGGGGCCTCCTCACCAGCGGCCCGTGGGAGGACCTGGGCGAACCGAGGAGCTACCTGGAGGCCTCCCTCCGCTACGTAGAGGAGGCGGCCGCCGGCCGCTTCTCCGTGCCCGATGAATCCACCGTCGAGACGAGGGATGGGTGGCCCGTCCTGCGCCATACCAGCGCCTGGCTCTCCAGGGACGCCACCGTACTCGGCCCCCTCGTCCTCGGCCCGAGGGTCCGCGTGGAGGAACGGGCCCACCTCGGGAGGGCCGTCCTTCTGCCCGGCGCCGCGGTCGGACGGCAGGAACGCCTGGAGGGCGCCATCCGCACCCCCACGCTCACCGTGAGCCTTCCGCCGCTCGATTCCTGATCTGCCCCCCGTTCCCCCTGGCGAATGTCTTCGGACCTTCACGCTCCCGGCGAGGAGGAGCCCGGCAGGCGGCCGGTTCCATTTGATTCGCCCGCACCGATGGCGGATAATTGCGGCACCGGGACTTCGGTCCCGATGGACGGCCCGCTGCGGGAGAATCCCGGGCCTGGGCGGGCAGGACAGAGGAACCGATGCCCCGAATCCCCGTGACCGCCATCATTCCGGCCGGCAACGAGGCCCACCAGATCGAGGAGGCCATTCGATCGGTCCTGTGGGCGGACGAGATCCTGGTGGTCGTGGATGCGGCCAGCACGGATGGAACGGCCGGACGGGCCGCGGCCGCCGATCCCAGGGTGATCGTGAAAAACCACGAATACGGGTATTCGGCGGCCCAGAAGAACTGGGCCATTCCCCAGGCCACCCACCCTTACGTCTTCCTGCTCGATGCCGACGAGCGGGTGCCCGATGACCTGCGGGAAGAGATCCTGGCGCTCCTGCAGGTGCCTCCCGAGCACGACGCCTACTGGATCTACCGCCGGAACCTCTACCTGGGGCACCTGATGAAGCACGGCGGGTGGCAGACGGACAAGGTCATCCGCCTCTTCCGGCGCGAGTGCCGCTACCAGGACCGGCGCGTGCACGCGGAGATCATCGGCTACCGGAGCGTGGGGTTCCTGAAGGGCTGCCTCCAACACGACACCTTCAGGGACTGGAACCAGTACCTTGCGAAGCTCCATCAGTACACGACCTGGGCGGCTGAGCAGGATTTCCTGGACGGGAAGCGGGCCGGATTCGGCAAGGTCGTGCTCAGGCCATGGGGACGCTTCATCAAGCAGTACTGGATCCGCCTCGGCTTCCTGGACGGCATTCCGGGGGCGGTCGCCGCCTTCCTCGGGACGTACGGCGTCTTCCTCAAGTACGCCAAGGTGTGGGACCTGTTCCGGAAGAACCCCTCTGGCCCCGCTTCCAGACCATCGCCCCAATTCCGCGATTGAAACGCGGGTGGCTTCGGCCGGTTCTGGGGTGCACTGGGGAATGGCATCGTCTCTTGGACGGGGAGGGCCAGAGCTTTTCTCCTCCGATTCGCAGGCCAAGCCTGACGAACCGTCGTACGGCCCTCCGGGGCCCCGCCCCACGGCATTGTCCCGTTGGGGCCCCACCCCACCCTTGGCGCATCCTCCCCCGGATCAAGTCCGGGGTCGGAGGCAGCCCAAATCCCCTGGCGGGTGAAGACCGTCTTTTACGGAAACTACCTTCCATCCCCATTTCGGAGCGACTCCTCTGTCCAATCGCGGGATTTGGCCATCGCCATTGCCTTGACACCCCCCCGCCGGGAACGCATAATGAAGTGGGTCTAGGAGCTTGAATGCGCAAGCCTTTCTTGGGGATTTGCCTGGTTCTGGCGGTCCTTGCGGGGGCCTCCGCCCGGGGGCAGGGCGTGTTCCGCATCCAGATGGACCAGCCCATACAGCCCATCGTCCAAGAGTACGTCGTGAACGCCATCCGGGAGGCCAACGACAAGGGAGCCAGCTTGATCCTGCTGGAGATCGACACCCCCGGCGGCTACGTGAGCTCCGTGGAGCAGATCCAGAAGGCGATCCTCTCCTCCAGGGCACCCGTGGTGGCCTACGTCGCACCGGCGGGAGCCCGGGCAGCCTCCGGTGGCGCCTATGTGGCCATGGCCTGCGATCTCATAGCCATGGCTCCTGGGACCAACATCGGGGCGGCCCACCCCGTGAGCGGGGTCCCCATTCCCGTCCCCACTCCACCGCAGACCCCTACGCCCCAGTCTCCCGAGAAGGGACCCCAGCCCGCCCCGCCCTCCCAGGAGGGGGGAGTGGAAATGCAGAAGGTCGTGAACGACCTGGCCGCTCACATGCGGAGCCTCGCCGAGAATCGCCACCGCAACGTGGCCATCGCGGAACAGATGGTCCGGGAGAGCATTTCCCTGAGCGAGCAGGAGGCCCTCAAGGACGGACTCATCGAGCTGATCGCCCAGAACGAGGGGGACATCTTCGCCTACGTCAGGGAACACCCCATCCGCCGCTTCAACGGGGTCGAGCAGAAGGTAGACCTGCCCCCCTCCCCCGTCGTGACGCCCATCGACATGACGGCGCGCGAGCGGTTCCTCTCGGCCCTGGCCAACCCCTCGCTCGCCTATCTCCTTCTCCTTCTGGGCATCCTCGGCCTCTTCGTGGAATTCAAGAGCCCGGGCCTCATTTTTCCCGGGGTCATGGGGGGCATCTTCATCCTGCTCTACGTGATGTCCATTCCGCTCCTGCCCATCAACGTGGTGGGCCTGCTCCTCATCATCCTGGGCCTCGTCTTCTTCATCCTTGAGATCAAGGTGGTATCCTATGGGATACTGGCCGTCGGAGGGGTGATCTCCTTGTTCATCGGAAGCCTGTTGCTCTACAGCGGAGGACCGATTCCCGAGTTGAGGCTCTCCCTCACCCTGGTGGTGCCCGTCGTCCTGGCCTTCTCGGCCATCGTGGTGTTCCTGCTGGTCCTCGCGGCCCGCGCCTTTCGAAACCCCGTGGTGACCGGCGAGCAAGGGTTGATGGGGCAGCAGGGGGAGGTGCGGGAGGCCATCCATCCCCCGGAGCCCGGAAAGGTCTTCGTGTTCGGCGAGTATTGGAACGCCGTCAGCGACCAACCTATCGAGGTGGGCGCTGCGGTGAAGGTTGTAGGGCGTGACGGGATGACCCTGCGCGTGGCGCCCCTTTCCGGAGGAGGTAAGGATGCCGCAGGTTAGCTTTCCCATACTGGCCGTACTGGTCATTTTCTTCGGCTGGCTGTTCTCCTGCATCAACATTCTGAAGGAGTACGAGCGGGGGGTCATCTTCCGGTTGGGGCGGGTGTTGCCCGAGCCGAAGGGACCCGGGCTCATCTTTGTCTTCAAACCCTTCGACACCATGGTCAGAATAGCCCTGAGGACCATCGTCCTAGACGTCCCTCCGCAGGACATCATCACCAAGGATAACGTCTCCGTGAAGGTCAACGCGGTGGTGTACTTCCGGGTGTTCAACCCATTGAACGCCGTCCTGCAAGTGGAGAATTACATCTACGCCACCTCCCAGCTCTCCCAGACGACCTTGCGCTCGATCCTCGGCCAGGTGCAGCTGGACGAGCTGCTGTCCGAGCGCGAGAAGCTGAACAAGGACCTCCAGACCGTCCTGGATCTGCACACCGACCCGTGGGGGATCAAGGTGGCGCTGGTGGAGATCAAGGGCGTGGACCTGCCCCAGGACATGCAGCGGGCCATGGCCCTCCAGGCCCAGGCCGAGCGGGAGAAGAGAGCCAAGATCATCAACGCCGACGGCGAGTTCCAGGCCTCCCAGACCCTCTCCAACGCCGCGGCTGTGCTCGCTCAGAACCCCCTCACTATCCAGTTGCGATACCTCCAAACGCTGACTCAGATCGGCGCGGAGAACAGCAGCACGATCATCTTCCCCGTTCCCATCGAGTTTCTGCGGGCCTTCCTCCCGAAGGCGGGGGAAGAGAAAAAGGAGTAAGCAGTCGCGGGGGGATCGGTGCGCCCCAAGGCATAGATAGGCTCCGGTGTAGAAAAGGGGAGGCGCAGCGTGGTGGAGACCCGACAGGGGCGTGGAAGTTCGGAGGCATCTGGCTCCAGGCGACTGCCCGCGACCTTCGAGCTCACGCTCTATAAAGATTTGTCACGCACCTTCCGCTCATTCGACCTCAACACCGTGGCCGAGGAGATCTTGAAGTCTCTCAAGCGCTCCCTCCGGGCGGATTACGCCACGCTGCTCATCCTGACGGACCAGGGGCAGTTCGTGGAGCGGGTGTTCAGGGTGGGCTTCGCCCCGGAGAAGCACTCGGCCGATCGTTTCGGGCTGACCAAAACAGAAATCGAGGGGCTGATCCGCGACATGATCCCCAAGATGAAGGAGTTCGGGGGGCCCGGCTCGTCGGCCCCCGGACCGGTGGTGGAGGGAGAGAGCGTGGCGAGACTGGCCATGTTTCCCCTGCAACTGGTCTACGACTACTCGGGCTTGATCCTGGTCGCCGTCACGGCCGCCAAGAGCGACGTCAGCCTCCTCAACGCCCCGGCCTTCGCGGCTCTCGAGACGGTCCTCACGGACGTCGGCTTCGCCCTGAAGAACGCCCTGACGGTCCGCAGGATGAACGACCTCATCACCAAGGACGACCTGACCCTCTCCTACAACCGCCGCTTCTTTGAAGAGTACCTGGTGGAGGAGCTGGAGCGGGCCCGGCGGTATAACAACCCCGTCTCGCTCATCTTCCTCGACCTGGACGGCCTCCGAGAGGTCAACAGCCGGTTCGGCCACGCCATGGGGAGCCGGACCCTCCAAGAGGCGGCCGCCCGCATCATGAATGCCGTGAGGACCATGGACAAGGTGGTCCGCTACGGCGGGGATGAATTCTGCATCATCCTTCCGGAGACCCACTGGAAGGGTGCCCTCGAGGTGGCCGAGAGGATCCGCCAGAGGATCGCCGCGACTCCGTTCCTACTGGAGGAGACGGGGGGCATCGAGATCACGGGGTCCTTCGGAGTGGCCTCCTACCCCACCCACGCCATCACCAAAGAGGAGCTCATCAAGAAGGCCGATGAAGCCATGTATCGCATCAAGAGCCAGACCAAGAACGACATCCAGGTTGCGCAGCCGCTGAAGCGGTTTCCCTGAGCGCCGCGCGGCCCGCACCGTCTGAGCGCACATGTCCTGGGCGGCCAGAACGTGCCAGTGGGGAGACGCACCCATGAACGATCAGATCCTGCTGAGCGGCAAGATCTCGGAAATCCGCCTTCCGACCTTGCTCATGTCGCTCTACCGGGACCGTGAGACGGGGATCCTGACCCTGACCGACGGACTCTACGGGAAGTCGCTGTTCATCGAGGAAGGCAAGGTCGTGTACGCCTCCTCGGAGGATCCCGACGAGGGGCTCGGCGAATGCCTTCTGCGGCGGGGGGCCATCTCCCTCGATCACTACTTCGAAGCCACGGCCCAGGCTCCCGCCGGACAGCGCCTGGGGGAGTTGCTGGTCACCATGGGCGCGCTGACCTCGGAGGAGCTGTTGGAGGGCGTCAGCCAGCGGCTGTACGACATCATCTTTTCCCTGTTCGAAATCAAGGCGGGCAGCTACAGCCTGGAGCTGGCTCCCTTTTCGACGATGGAGATGACCACCCTGGCCGTGGACCTGCCTCTGGTGGTCATCCGGGGCATGGAGCGCCTCCATTCCTGGAGCCAGATCAGGGCGGCCGTGGGCGAGCCCTCCACCAGGGTGCGGATGGCGGCCCGCATGCCTCCCTTCGTCGGCGACCTGGACCTGTCCCAGGAGCAGGAACACCTCCTTAGCCTCAGCCGGACGGGAATGGCCGTCTCCTTCCTCGTGGAAGCCAGCTATCTCCCTCCCTTCCAGACCTACAAGGCCCTCTGGATCTTCCTGACCCTCGGTCTGATGGAGAAGGAGGCGGCCAGGGGGAAGCAGGAGGCGGCGGCCTTGGACCTGGAGTCGGCGCTGGAGCGCTACAACGATCTCTACGCCTTCGCACACCTAAAGCTCGGGGGCCTCCCCGATGCCGAAGGGCATATCCGCGACATCCTGCACGGCCTGGGCGACGCTTATCCCGACTTGGTTCAGGGGCAGGCGGGGCTGGCCCAGTACGGCCGCCTCGATCCCGATCAGGCCCTCTTGGCCCTCCGGTCACAATCCGAAGACCAGCGCGCCGCCCGGCTGCAGGCCTTTCTGGAAGAGGTTCTCTACGCGATCGCCCACCTGGTAGACAGCGGCCTGCCCGCCGAGGACGCCAAGGCCTTCCGGTCCTACATAGTGCAGCAACGCAGCTATCACGGTTTGGAGGAGCCCCATGAGTGACGGTGATGGGTTCCGGCCAGGACTTCGGGAAATCCTCTGGGTGGCCGCCGGCGTAGTGTGCCTCTCCTTTCTCGTGGCTGCGGCATCCTGGCTCTTCTCGCCCCGCTCCTCTAGCCCAGGAGGGAGCGCCCCCGAGGGGCCGGCCATCCAGGAGGAGACCATTCAGCCGGGGCGGTTTCAGCGGGAAGTGGTCTCGTCAGGAGGCGTGGTTCCCCAGGTGACCTCCTCTCAGGAAGGACTGGCAGCGCCAGCCCAGTCTCAAACCTCGCCCTCGCTCCCGAGCGGGGCGGAGAAGGCCGCCGCGCCTGCCCCTCCCCCGGCCGAGACTTTCCCTTCGACCGATGCGGTTCCACGCCCAGGGCAGGAAGAGCATCCGCTCCCGGCCTCGATCTCCCCTCCCCAGTCGGCGCCCTCCCCTGAGCCCGAGCGTGGGGGGCAAGAGGCCACATCGCCGCCGAAGCCCTCCGGCTTCGGCATCCAGGTCGGCGCCTTCTCTTCGCAGGCCAACGCCAGGAGCACGGTGGGCGCCTTGAGGGCGAGCGGTTACACGGCCGAAGTGCTGGAGCGTGAGGGACGATTCAAGGTCGTGGTCACTGGGTACGCGAAGAGAGAGACCGCGGAGGAGGCACGTCGGTCTCTGATGAAAAAGGGGTTTCCCAACGCCTTCGTGGTTTCACTGGAGTCACCATGAAAAAGACCGTCAAGGGGGGATTTGAAAGCCAACTCCGGGAACTCGAGGAGATCGTGAAGAGGCTGGAGGACGGCTCCACGCCCCTGGAGGAGAGCCTCCAGCTCTTCGAGCGGGGTGTGCGCCTGAGCCGGGACCTTCAGAAGAGTCTCCAGGAGGCCACGCTGCGCGTCACGCGCCTGCTGGAGGCCGAGGATAGGGAGGTTCCGTTCGAGGAGGACGCCTCACCCGAGGAGAACGGCACGTCATGATGCCCTCGGCGCTCGAACGGTGGGGTCCCGCCGTCGAAAAGGCCCTGCGGGCCATCCTCCCTCCTGAGGAGCAAGAGCCGGTGGAGCTTCACCGGGCCATGCGCTACAGCGTCCTGGCGGGAGGCAAGCGCCTGAGGCCCATCCTGGCCCTCTGCGCCTACCGGGCCTGCGGGGGGGATGACCCCGAATCCGTCCTGCCGGCCGCCGCGTCGTTGGAACTCTTTCACACCTACAGCCTCATCCACGACGACCTTCCGTCCATGGATGACGACGATCTCCGGCGAGGGCGCCCGTCCAGCCACGTCGTCTTCGGCGAGGCGGTGGCCATCCTGGCAGGGGACGCCCTGCAGACCCTGGCCTTCCAGGTCCTCGCTTCGCACCCGGCGGGCGCCCGCCTGTCGGCGCGGCGGGCCCGGGTCTGTCGCGAAATGGCGCTCGCGCTGGGCTCCATCGGCATGGCCGGTGGACAGGTTCTGGACCTCCGCCTGACGGGAAGCGGCGGCGGAGTCTCGGCCGACGACCTGCTCCGCGTGCACCGGCTCAAGACCGGCCGGTTTCTGGAGGCGGCCCTCCAGTCAGGGGCCTTCTGGGCGGGGGCCAGGGCACAAGAAAGAAGGGCCCTTCTCTCCTACGGGCGTGCCATGGGACTGGCTTTCCAGATCGTGGACGACATCCTGGACGTCACGGCCACCTCGGAAGCGCTGGGAAAGACCGCAGGAAAGGATGCGGCTCAGGGCAAAGCAACCTTTCCGGCCCTGTGGGGCATCGAGGAGTCCGAACAAGAGGCCCAGCGGCTCCTGTCCGAGGCGTTGCGGGCGCTGGCTCCCCTGGGACCCGACAGCCAGGAGCTGAGAGAGCTGGCCCATTTCATCGTGAATCGCGGCCGATGAAAGTCAGGGCGGACCGGCTTTGCGTGATGCGCGCACTGGCCGAGACCAGGGAGCGAGCCCGAGCCCTCATCATGGCCGGGGCCATCTACAGCGGCGAGGTGCGAATCGATAAGGCCGGCCAGCTGCTGAATGAGGAGGCGCCCCTGACGCGGCGGAGCAATCCCTGTCCCTACGTCAGCCGCGGTGGGCTCAAGCTGGAAGCGGCCTTGCGGCACTTCTCGCCGCCCGTAGAGGGCGCCGTTTGCGCCGACATCGGCGCCTCCACGGGGGGCTTCACCGACTGCCTCCTGCGCTGGGGCGCCGCTAGGATCTACGCGGTGGATGTGGGGCACGGGCAGCTCCACTACTCCCTTCGCACCGACCCGAGGGTGGTCGTCAGGGAGGGAGTGAACGCCCGCTTCTTGCGGGAGGATTTCTTTCCCGAACCCATTCGGCTCGTGGTCGTGGATGCCTCGTTCATCTCCCTGCGCCTGCTCCTCCCGGCGGTCCTGTGCAGCGCGCCGCACGCCGAGATCCTGGCTCTCGTAAAGCCCCAGTTTGAAGCGGGACGCGGCAGCGTGGGCAAGGGGGGCGTGGTCCGAGACCCCGAAGTCCGGGCTCGGGCCGTGCAATCCATATGCGCCGCGGCCGAAGAGTTGGGCTATACTGCGGTGGGTAGCCTGGAGAGCCCCGTCAAGGGCCCCAAGGGCAACGTGGAGTTTTTCGTTTTCCTGCGTCCGGTCCATCGCCCGGGGGAACCGTGAACCCGAATCCCTCTCTGGTCGTCGGTATCGCAGCCAAGCCTTTGCCGCAGCAGGTCCTTCCGCTGCTGAACGAGTTGCAGGACTGGCTGGTGAAGCGGCGTATCTCATTCCTATTGGACCATGAGGCGGCGCGGATGACCCCAAAGGCGCAGGGTCCGCCTTCCCTCTCCAGGGAGGAATTGGCGCGTCAGGCAGATCTTCTGGTGGTTCTGGGCGGCGACGGCACTCTGCTCTCGGTGGCCCGGCACGCCAATCACCGCGAGGTGCCCATCCTCGGCGTCAACCTCGGCTCCCTGGGATTCCTCACGGAAATCGGGACGGAAGAGATGTTCACCGCGCTCGAAGCCTACTTCGACGGGAAGACAAGCGTCCAGAAGCGTATGTTGCTCAGCGTGCGCCTGCTTCGCGGGGACCGGATTGTCGCGAAGTACCAATGCCTCAACGACGTGGTCGTGACGAAGGCGGCGCTCGCCCGCATCATCCATCTTCGGGTTGAGGTGGGCGGAACATGGCTCACCGACATGCGCTCCGATGGCCTGATCGTGGCCACTCCCACGGGGTCTACGGCCTACAACCTGTCGGCGGGCGGCCCTATCCTCGTTCCTGGAATGAACGGCATCATCCTGACACCCCTGTGCCCCCACACGCTCACCATGCGCCCGCTGATCGTGGACGGCAAAGCGAAAATTGAGGTGACCCTCCTTCAGGAATCGGAGCAGGTGTACATGACCGGCGATGGCCAGGTCGGGAGTCCGATGCAGGCGGGGGATCGGGTTGTCATTCGAAGCGCCCGCCACCACGTAAACCTCATCCTGAGCCCCAGGCGCCAATTTTTCGGCCTTCTCCGGGAGAAGTTGGGTTGGGGATCCGGCTATCAGGGATAGAGTACGCAGCCCTTCCCTCCCCCTTAATCTTGACCTGGTTAACCATTGGTTGTACACTTCAACGCGATAGATTGGAGGTTCTGACATGAGGCATTTTAGGTTGCTCCAACCGGCCGCGATTCTCGCCCTTTCGCTACCGCTCCTCGTCACAGGAATGGCCGTGGCCCAGACCCCTCAGCCCAGTGTCAAGGTAGTCCCGGTCACCAAGGTGGCCGCATCCCCCGAGGCTCCCAAGGCGGAAGCCAAGGCCGCATCGGAGGCGTCCCCTGAAGCCGTCCTCAAAGAGATGAATTTTGACGCCGGCTCGGTGAGCCGGGGCGACATCATCAAGCACGACTTCCCGGTGGAGAACAAGGGCAAGGGGGTACTCGATATCACCCACGTCCAGCCCTCCTGCGGGTGCACGGTGACGCAGTGGGACCACACCATCCAGCCTGGCAAGTCGGGGGTCATCACGGCCTCGGTTAACACCGCCGCCTTCACGGGCCCCATTTACAAGACCATCTCCGTGGCCACGAACGACCCCAAGATGAGCAACTTCCAGCTCACCATCAAGGCCGACGTAAAGACCGTGCTCCAGGTGAGCCCAAGCGAGAACGCCCAGTTCGGGCTGGTTTTCACCGGACAGAAGGAGGAGAAGGATTTCACCATCACCTCCAACGATGGCGAGCCATTCTCCATCACCTCGGTGCAGTCTCAGGACCCCAATTTGCAGTACAGCCTCGAATCTGCGAAGGACCACAAGTCGGCCACGTTCAAGGTGATGCTACCCGCTAACCATCCCGCGGGTCCCATCATGGGCCGGTTCACGCTCACCACGACCCATCCCAAGGTGCCCATCCTGAACATCAACGTGTTCGGGACCATCCGGGAGCCCATGATGGTGATCCCGCAGGAGGTGGTCTACTACGGCCTGAACAAGAGCTACGTGGACGAGCACCCCAATGACGCCTCACTCAACAAAGTCATCACCATCGCCTACGACCAGAATCCCGACCTTGAGATCACCAAGGTGACCTCGTCCCTGCCCAACCTGGAGACTTCGGTCGAAACCCTGCAACCGAAACAGCGTTACAGCATCAAGCTCCACCTCAAGCCGCCCGTCAAGCTGGGCGACTTTCAGGGAACCGTGACGATCGAAACCAATAAGAAGACCATTACGGTGCCGGTGCGGGGCAAGATATTCTAGGACGAGGGCAAACGCTCAGATGAGAGAGGGCCGGAGGCATTCGCCTCCGGCCCTTTGTTCTTGCTC
>JBAWEQ010000169.1:0-15291 GCA_049591295.1 Acidobacteriota bacterium | reverse complement strand
CCAGCTACATCAACGGCTTCTCGGCCAACGTCCGGCGCATTTTCGATTACTTCGAATTCACCGCCGAAATCGAGAAGATGCGCCAGGCGGACATCCTCTATCTCGTGGTTTCAAAATTCTGCGAGGTGGACCTGCACCCGGACAACGTGCCCAACGATCAGATGGGGCTGGTCTTCGAGAACCTCATCCGCCGGTTCAACGAGCTGGCCAACGAGACGGCGGGCGACCACTTCACCCCGCGCGAAGTGATCCGCCTCATGGTCCACATCCTCTTCATGAACGACAACGCCCTCTTGGCTACGCCGGGGACCGTGCGCAAGCTCTCGGACCCGGCGTGCGGCACGGGTGGCATGCTGGCGGAAGCGCAGAACTACCTGCGGGAGCACCACCCCGAGGCGAGGCTGTACGTCTACGGCCAGGACTACAACAACCGGGCTTTCGCTACGGCCGCCTCGGACATGCTCATCAAGCAGGTGGACCACAACGGCGGCGGCGACAACATCCGCTTTGGGGACACCTTCACGGATGACCAGTTTAGCGGGGAGAGGTTTGACTACTTCCTCACCAACCCGCCCTTCGGCGTGGACTGGAAGAAACAGCACGGCGAGATTCAGAAGGAGCACGACAAGCTGGGCTTCGCGGGCCGTTTCGGTGCGGGCCTGCCGCGCGTCAACGACGGCGCCCTCCTCTTCCTCCAGCACATGGTGAGCAAGTTCGAGCCCGTCCTGCCCGAACAGCATAAGCATGGCTCGCGCCTCGCCATCGTCTTTTCCGGCTCGCCCCTCTTCACGGGCGGCGCGGGCTCGGGCGAGAGCGAGATCCGCAAGTGGGTCATCGGAAACGATTGGCTGGAGGCAATCATCGCCCTGCCCGAGCAGATGTTCTACAACACGGGCATCGGCACCTACGTCTGGATCGTCACGAACCGCAAGGACAAGCGCCGAAAGGGCAAGATCCAGCTCCTGGACGCCCGCGAAGTCTGGACAGCCGGCGGGAGCGAGGAGAGCAAGCGGAGCCTGGGAGACAAGCGCCGCCACCTGACGGGCCACCAGATTGACGGTCTCGTAAAGGCGTACGGCCGGTTCGCCGAGGGCGAAACCTGCAAGGTCTTCGACAACGCCGACTTCGGCTACACGCGCGTCACCGTCGAGCGGCCCCTGCGCCTGCGGTTTCAGATGACGAAGGAGAGCAAGCGGGCGTTCCTAGAGGATTACTCCGACCTGGCCGAGGATCTTGCCGCCATCGAGCGGGACCTGGGGACGGACCCCCTCCTGGACTGGAACGCGGCCAAGGAGCGAGTGGCCAAGGTGCTCCACCAGCGCAAGTCTTCCTGGAAGGCGCCCGCGCACAAGCTCTTCCGCGCCGCCTTCACTCAGAGAGACCCGCAGGCCGAGCCCATACTCCTGGGCCGGAAGGGGGAAGGCTACGAGCCCGACGCCGACCTGAGAGACTTCGAGAATGTGCCTCTCAATGAGGACATCGAAGCGTACTTCCAACGCGAGGTTCTACCCCACGTCCCCGACGCCTGGATGGATAGGACTAAGGACAAGGTGGGCTACGAGATCAACTTCAACCGGCACTTCTACAAGTACACCCCGCCGAGGCCGTTGGAGGACATTGACGCGGATCTCAAGAAAGCCGAGGACGAGATCATGCGGCTGCTGCAAGCGGTAACAAAGTGAGTACCTCAAAGGCGAACGCTTGGCCTAAGAGACGGCTGAAGTATCAGGTGTCACTTCGGCGAACCCGTGTTGACGGGGGAGGTGACGAGCGGCCCTATCTCGGATTGGAGCAGATCGAGTCAGGCACCGGGCGGCTCGTGCCTACGGCCTCAGCAATTGAAAGGGGCACAGAGGTATTGACGGCGGAGGGAGACTCCTTCAGCAATACTTTTGAGCCGGGGGACGTGCTCTTCTGCAAGTTGCGTCCATACCTTGCGAAGGCTTGGATCGCTGACTTTTCCGGCCGATGCACTAATGAATTGTTGGTAATGCGGCCCAAGGGTCCTCAACCACGGTTTCTTCGTTACGTGTGTCTCTCAAAAGACTTCATCGACGCCGTTGATGCATCAACGTTCGGGTCAAAGATGCCTCGAGCGGACTGGGACTTCATTGGAAGTATGCTGGTCCCAGTTCCTTCAGACACCACGCAAGAATCCATCGTCGACTACCTAGACCGAGAAACAGGCCGGTTGGATGCTCTGGTGGCGGCGAAGGAGCGGTTCGTGGGGCTGTTGGCTGAGAAGCGCCGCGCCCTCATCACACGCGCCGTAACTAGGGGGCTTGATGGTTGCGCGAGGATGATGAGCACCGGCGTGGAATGGTTCTCAGAAGTTCCAATCCGGTGGAGACCCACTAAGACGGGTCGCCTGTTCCGCCAAACGAAGCGCCTTGGCTTCCCAGATCTGACGGTCTTGTCCGTCTACCGTGATTACGGTGTTATTGAGAGAGCCTCTCGCGATGACAATGCTAACCGCATCCCTGATGACCTGGAAAAGTACCAATTGGTAGAAAAGGGGGACCTCGTCATTAACAAGATGAAGGCATGGCAGGGTTCACTCGGCATTGCAGAACTCCGAGGTATTACCAGCCCCGACTACGTTGTATTCAACCCCACGCATCGCGAACACCCGCAGTTCTTACATTTTCTTCTCAGAAACCCACTGCTGACCACCGTGTATCTTTCAATGTCCAATGGAATCCGTACGAATCAATGGAGGCTTGAGCCTGACCGATTTGCGAACCTGCCTCTGTTTTTACCCCCCATCAAGGAACAGGAAGCCATCGTAGCCCACATTGCCGCCGAAACCGCCAAGCTCGACGCCCTGCGTGCCGCGACCGAGCGCACTATCGCCCTTCTGAAGGAGCGCCGTGCCGTCCTCATCGCCGCCGCTGTAACGGGTCGGATGCAGATCGGGGCTCTGGTCGCCCCGGAAGCCCCTACCGGAGTATATTAGGAACATGGGAAGCAGCATTCGGGCGCTCGTCAATCCGGCTCTACTCGAATGGGCCCGCCGCGAGAGCGGGTATCCCGTCGAACCGATCGCCAAGCGGGTGAACGTGAAGCCCGCCAAGGTCCTCGCTTGGGAGCGGGGCGAGGCCCAGCCCACGATCCGGCAGGCCAGGGGTTTGGCGGCCCTCTACCGTCGGCCTCTCGGGGTCTTCTTTCTGCCTCAACCCCCCTCAACACCGCCGCTGGCGACCGAATACCGCCATTTGCCGGGGGTGGTGCCGGGGGTGGAGTCCCCCGAGTTTCGTCTGGCCGTGCGGGTTCTCCTCCAGCGGCGGGAGGAAGCCCTCGATCTGAGCGACGAGCTGTCCGCGCCGTTCGCCGACTTTGCTGTTGCCTCTCACCTATCCGAGGGACCGGCGGCCGTCGGTGCCAAGCTCAGGGCCGCGCTCGGGGTCTCCCCGGCGGAGCAAGGTCAGTGGTCTACGGAGTGGGAGGGCTGGCGCCGGTGGCGCGAGGCGGTCGAGGGCGCCGGAGTACTCGTCTTCCAATTCCCCAAGGTCGCCCTGGGCCAGGTTCGTGGCGTATCGCTGTTCAAGTCTCCCCTGCCCGTCATCGGCATCAACAGCAAGGAATCCTCGCCTGCCGCGCGGGCTTTCACGCTCATCCACGAGTTGGTCCACATCTCGCTGGCTCTGGGCAAGGAAGAACGGGCCGCCCTAGGCGAAGACCGCGATGACCCCTCCTGGGATAAGGTAGAGCGTTTCGCCGAGGCGGCCGCTAGCGCCGCGCTGATCCCCGAGGAGGTTCTGCACGCCCGGCTCGGGGAGATAGAAGGCGACCTGGAGCACTGGGACATCGGCCGGATGCGCACCTTGGCGGGCCGGTTCAGGGTCACGCCTCTCGCCATGGCCACCCGACTTTGGAGCGCGGGCATCCTGTCTTGGCCCGTTTACATGGCCTGGAAAGAGGCCTGGAAGAGCTACGTCGAGCAACTGCCTAAAAGAAAAGGGTTCGCAACTCCGGTGGACAAAACGCTCGGACGGTGCGGGCGCCCCTTGGCCCAACTCGTCTTGCAAGCCCTCGACACGAACCGGATCACCTCGGTTCAGGCGAGCCGCTACCTGGATCTGAAGTTCAACCACTTCGAGGATTTGCGCGGGAGGCTCTACAAGGGGCTCATCCAGCCCAGCCACGGCTACGACGACGGGGATTGAGGGGGCGATGATCTACTCCTTCGACACCAGCACCTTCATGGACTGGCAGGCGCGCCATTACCCATTGGATGTGTTTCCATCTCTTGAGCACGCCCTCGGCCGCCTAATCGCCGACGCGCGGGGCGCCGCCGTCGACGTAGTTCTGGAAGAGATCATCGCCGTAGGAACCCCGGAGCTAGTTGCCTGGGCAAAGGGAAAGAAGGGCCTCTTCGTGCCACTGGAGACAGACATTCAGGAGGAGGCCGCGAGGATCCAGGCGAAGTACCCTGACCTCATGGATCCGGGGAAAGTTTACGAAGATGCAGACGCCTACGTGATTGCCCTGGCTAAGCTTCGCGAAGGCGGAATGGTCGTCTCGCAAGAGACCTCGGCCGCCGAGAAGCGTAATCCGAAGAAGGCGTATTACATCCCCGATGTTTGCCGCGACTTGGGCGTCTCCTGCATCAATCTCCTGGGGCTGATGCGCCGCGAGAAGTGGGCGTTCTGATATGCGCGGGGCGACTCAAGAGCAGGCCTTTGAATCCTCTATCGAATCTCACCTCCTAGAGAACGGGTACCGTTCCATTGACCCCGCGAGCTTCGACCGGGGCAAAGCCCTCTTTCCGGAATCCGCCCTTGCCTTCATTCGGGAGACCCAGCCCAAGGAATGGGCCAAGCTGGAAGCCCTGCACGGCGAGAGAACGGGCGAGCAGGTGCTCTCCGACCTATGCAAGTGGATGGACTCCAACGGTTCCCTGTCGACGCTGCGGCACGGATTCAAATGCTTCGGCCGCACACTCCGCGTGGCCGCATTCAAAGCCGCCCACGGTCTCAATCCCGAACTGGAAGCCGCCTATGCGGCCAACCAGCTCGGCATTACACGCCAGCTTCACTTCAGCGCTTCCAGCGAAAAGTCGCTGGACGTGACACTCAGCCTCAACGGTATCCCCATTGCCACGCTGGAATTGAAGAACCCCATGACGGGCCAAACCGTTAATGAGGCCAAGCACCAGTACATGGTTGACCGCGACCCGCGGGAGCCGGTCTTCGACTTCAAGAAGCGGACACTCGTCCACTTCGCCGTAGACACAGAATCGGTTTTTATGACTACGCGGCTCGCGGGAACGGCCACGCATTTTCTGCCCTTCAACAAAGGGCTGAACGGCGGGGCGGGCAACCCGGCCGACCCGGCGGGTCGAACGTACCGAACAGCCTACCTCTGGGAGGAGGTCCTCCAGCGGGACAGCCTTATGGACCTCCTGGCCCGCTTCATCCATCTCCAGGTGGAGGAGCGGCGCACCGAGGACGGGCGAAAGGTCAAGAAGGAGACGATGATCTTCCCCCGCTACCATCAGCTTCGAGCCACGCGGAGGCTTGTGGAGGCGGCCCGGACAGAGGGCGCCGGGAACAACTACCTCGTGGAGCACTCCGCGGGCAGCGGCAAAAGCAACACCATCGCTTGGCTGGCGCACCGGCTCTCGTCTCTGCACGACAGCGCAAACACGAGGGTCTTCGATACGGTGGTCGTGGTTACCGACCGGCTCGTTCTCGACCAGCAACTCCAGGACACCATCTATCAGTTCGATCACAGGCAGGGCGTCGTGCAGAAGATCGACGAGGACTCCCATCAGCTCGCCCAGGCGCTGGAGAATGCCGTACCCATCGTCATCACGACTCTCCAGAAGTTTCCCTTCGTCGGAGATCATCTGATCAAAATGGCCGAGGAGCGGGGCGAGAAGGGCAAGGACACCCTTCCGACACGCCGATGCGCGGTCATCGTCGACGAGGCGCACAGCTCCCAATCGGGCGAGACCTCCACCAAGCTCAAGGAGGTGCTGGGAGGCGAGGAGTTGAAGGAACGGGCCCGCCGGCAGGCCGAGGAGGAAGGCCTGGGGGCCATGGACGAGCTGTTCCGGAGCATGGCGAAGCGGGGGAAGCAGGCCAACCTCAGTTTCTTCGCCTTCACGGCCACGCCCAAGCACAAGACCCTCGCGGTCTTTGGGCTGAACGGCGAGCCTTTCGACAAGTACACCATGCGGCAGGCCATCGAGGAGGGCTTCATCCTCGATGTGCTCAAGAACTACGTCACCTATAAGACCTACTTCCGTCTGCTAAAATCCTGCAAAGATGATCCCAACGTGGAACGTAAGAAGGCCGCGAAGGCTCTGGCCCGGTTCCTCAAGCTCCATCCCCATAACATCGCCCAGAAGACGGAGATCATGGTCGAGCACTTCAATGCCGTCACCCGCCATAGAATCGGCGGCAAAGCCAAGGCCATGGTCCTCACGGGCTCTCGGCTGGAGGCCGTCCGCTACAAGCAGAGCTTCGACCGGTACATCTCGGAGAAGGGCTACACCTGGATCAAGACCTTGGTGGCTTTCTCCGGGACCGTGGTGGATGACAAGGTTCCAAGCGTGACGTACACCGAGGAGGGCATGAACGGGGGGATCAAAGAGAAGGAACTCCCCGAGAAGTTCGGCACTCCCGAATATCAGGTGCTCCTTGTGGCTGAGAAGTACCAAACGGGGTTCGACCAGCCCTTACTGCACACCATGTACGTGGACAAGCGGCTCGCGGGCATTCAGGCCGTGCAGACCCTGTCCCGGCTCAACCGCGTTCATCGCCTAAAGGAGGACACCTTCGTCCTCGACTTCGTGAACGATCCGGAGGAGATTCAGGCGGCCTTCCAGCAGTTCTACGAAGGCGCCGTCATGGGCGAGCGAGTTGAGCCTTCCAGGATGTACGAGATCAAGGCCGAGATGGATGGGTCGGGGATCTACCTCTATGAGGAGGTCCACCGTTTCTGCGAGATTTACTTCAAGCCCAAGCAGCGCCAGAGCCCGACCGACCACCAGGCCATGAACGCCGCCCTGGACCCTTCAGTAGACCGCTTCCGGGACTTGTTGGAGAGCGACGAGGAGGAGGCGGAGCTATGGCGGGGCAAGCTGTACGCTTTCCGAAACCTCTACGCCTTCCTCAGCCAGATCATTCCCTATCAGGACACCGACCTGGAGAAGATGTACACCTTTTTCAGGTACCTTGCTCCCAAATTGCCCAGGCGCAGATCAGGCCCTCACTACACCTTCGATGACCAGGTGCGTCTTGAGTACTACCGCTTGCAGAAGATCAGTGAAGGATCCATTGACCTGCGCAAGGGCTATGCGAAACCCCTGGATGGCCCCAGCGAAGTAGGAAGTGGGATCGTCCGTGAGCAGCCGGTCGCACTCTCACGCCTGATTGATTTCATCAATGACCGCTTCGGCACCGAATTCACCGAGGCGGATCAGCTTTTCTTCGATCAGATCTTGGAGGTCGCCATCGCCGACGAGCGGTTGCAACAGGCCGCCAAGGTGAATCCTCAAGAGAGATTCTCCCTGGTTTTCGACAACCTGGTCGAAAGCCTCATGATTGAGAGGATGGACCAGAACGAAGATATCTTCGCGAGATACATGAACGATTCTGCCTTCCAGCGGGCGGTCGCAGAATGGCTCTCGCGTGAGGCCTACACCAAACTTCGAAATTCCTTTCTGGAAAAGCCCGCGCGCTGAAGAGCATCTCTTTCAAAGATTGAGACGGATAGAGGGTGTCAGCCCCAAAGGAGGGTAACAGAGAAGGTATGACGCCCGCAGTTCACAAGCTGGGATCTTTCGCGAAGGTGGCCAGCGTCAGATCTTGCCATGCCGCATCGCTTCCACTC
Organism: Acidobacteriota bacterium; assembly: GCA_049591295.1. GTDB lineage: Bacteria > Acidobacteriota > UBA4820 > UBA4820 > DSQY01 > DTPS01. Next base: position 7,449 of record JBAWEQ010000169.1, on the reverse strand, counting down.
TCCCCCTGCGCGGCATAGCCGCTCTGGCCCCGCCTCCATCCTTATCTCCGCGCTCTCCGTGTCCTCCGTGGTGAATCCCGAAGGTCTTCTCCTGGCCTGGATTTCCACCCCGGGTCGGGGTTCGGGGCAGGCCCTTAGCGGGAATGACGGTGACGCCGAATGGGCTTGACGGGTCAGCCGGCACGGGCCATAGTTATCGCATATCGCGATATGCGATAGCAGATGGTTCAGCGCGGAGGTGGCGATGATCCTCAAACCTCAGGATGTCCTGCTCGTTCTGAAGCTGGCGGCCCTCGGCGGGAAGCCCTGGACGCAGGTCCAGCTCGCATCGGAGTTGGGCTTCAGCCAGGGCGAGGTGAGCAGTGGATTGAAGCGGGCTCTGGCGGCTCGTCTGCTGATCCAGGAAACTGAGGGGCCCAGGCCCGCGGGGGTTATGTTGATCGAGTTCGTGCTTCACGGCGTGCCGTGCGTGTTCGTCCCCGACCGCGGCGCCCTCACGCGAGGCATGCCCACGGCCGAGGCGGCGCCCGTATTCAAGGACCTTCTGGCCCCGACGGACCAACCCCCTCCCGTGTGGCCCGACCCCGAGGGGACGGTGAGGGGTGAGGCCTTCTCGCCCCTTTACCGTTCGGCTCCTTGGGCGGCCCGGCAGGATGCCGAGCTCTACGACCTGCTCGCGCTGGTGGACGGCCTGCGCGGGGGGCGCGCCCGGGTGCGCTCCTTCGCGAGCCGTGAGCTGCGGAAGCGTCTGGAGCGCCCATGACCCGCGGTGTGCCGCCCTCCGTCGAAGCTTTGGTCTGCGTAGCGCAGGCGTTCGGTCCACTCCTCCCGGACGTGGTGTTCTTGGGCGGCGCCGTCCTGCCGCTGCTCCTGACGGACCCGGCGGCCCATCCGGCCCGGGGGACGGAGGACGTGGATGTAGTCGTGGAAGCCCAATCCAGGGCCAGATTCTACGCATTCGAGGCGGCCCTGAGGGAGCGGGGCTTCCGCAACGATACCTCGGAAGGGGCGCCTCTCTGCCGCTGGATCGTGAAGGACATCCAGGTGGACATCATGCCCGATGATGCGAGCGTCCTGGGTTTCTCCAATCCCTGGTATCCGGAAGTCCTGAGGAGCGCCCGCGCCGAGATCCTCGCCCCGGGGCTCACCATCCGCCTCGTCTCGCCGGCTGCCTTCCTCGCGACCAAATACGCCGCCTTCGTGGACCCGAAGAGGGGCGGCGGCGACTACGTGGCGAGCCGGGACCTGGAGGACATCATCGCCCTGGTGGATGGGCGCCCCGAGCTGGACCAAGAACTCCGTGACGCCTCGCCCAAGCTGAGAGCCTACCTGGGAAGAGCGTTCCGGGATCTCCTGGGTGAGCGCCGCTTCCGGGAGGCACTTCCCGGCCACCTGCCCGGCGATCCTGCGGGGCAAGCCCGGCTGCCTCGGATCGAGGGCCTTCTTCGGCGCTGGGCCGACGATCTGCCTGAAAGGAAGCCATGACCCCCTCCGACATCGTCCAAAAGCTCTGGAACTACTGCAACGTCCTGCGGGACGACGGCATGTCCTACGGCGACTACGTCGAACAGCTCACCTTCCTTCTCTTCCTCAAGATGGCTTCTGAGTGCAACTTGCCAGCAAGGGCAGCAACCCAGGGGACTTGACTCTTGACGGTATGTTCACCATAGTATGCATGTTCACCATATGGTGAACATGGTGGATATCATGAACGAGAGAGTGCTGGCTGAGCGGACCATCGGTGGTTTGCAGGACTTCTTAGGGGAAGTGCCCGCGATCTTTCGCGTGGCACGGAAGGAGCCCCGCGGGAAGCGGCAGGGAGACCAACTACGCCCGGACGCCCTTCTCGGGCTTTCGTTGAAGGCTGGGGGGCGCCAGACGTGGATCGTGGAGGCTCGATCGCTCCCGTTGGAGCCCAAAGCGGCCGAAATGGCGGCGTTCCAGGTTAAGAAATTCCTCCAAGCCGGCCTTGGGGATTACGGAGTCGTCACCGCTCCCTTCGTTTCGCCACGGGCGGCCGAGATCCTTCAGCGGGAGGGGATGGGCTATTTCGACCTATCAGGAAACTGCCTTCTAGTTTCCGGCGCCCTCTTTATCGAGCGCGGAGGTCATCCCAACGCCTTTGCCAGGAAAGGGGCGCTGCGCTCCCTGTTTACACCAGCGGCCGAGCGCGTTCTGCGTGCTCTGCTCGATCCGGAGAACCAAAGAGTGGCCTGGACCCTGCGTGCCTTGGCGCAGGCCGCCTATCCGGGGGTGAGCCTGGGCCAGGTTCACAAGGTGCGGCTGCGGCTGGAAGAGCAGGCGTACCTCCAAGAAGAAGGGGGCATCCGCCTTCGCGAACCTGCGAAGCTCCTCGAAGAGTGGGCCAAGAACTACCGCTTTGAGCGAAACGGTGTCGCACGGTACTACAGCCCGCTCCAACCCGCAGAGTTGCGCGCCCGATTCCTGAGCCTGGTCACCGCTCCGCGTGGGCCTCTCGTGCTGGGCAGGCTGGCGTCGTTCACCGCGGCCGAGGTTCTCGCGCCCCAAGTTCGCCAGTTTCGGTTCTTCGCCTACTGGCAGGGCGACGCTGCTGAACTCGCCAAGAGCCTGGAGCTGAGATCGGTCTCCAGCGGCGACAATGTGGTGATCTATTGGCCCTACGACGAGGGCGTCCTGTATCCCGCGGTGGGAGGGAACGAACCGGTCACGGCGCCCGTCCAGACCTATTTGGACCTGATGGCCTCCGCCTCGCGGGGAGAGGATGCCGCCGAATCCGTGTTCGAGAAGTGCCTGAAAGGGGCCTACGGAGGATGAAAGAGGAAGCCGGGCACCAAGAGGCGGACTACGGCACACGCGAGGTCGAGGCGGCCCGGCGGGTCATGACGGAGCTGGCCCAGATCCTTGGAGCTTATCGCGATGCCTTCGTGCTCGTAGGTGGGTGGGTCCCTGACCTGCTTTTGCCGGACGCGACGCCACCCCACATCGGCAGCCTGGACGTAGACCTGCTCCTCAATCCAGACCGACTGAAATCGGGGAAGTACTCGGCTCTCCTTGAACTGCTGGAGCAGCGTGGGTACTGCCAAACCGACAAAGCCTTCAAATACGCGAAAGAGGTCGAGATGGAGGGCGGCCCTCCTGTCCGCGTAGAGGTGGACTTCCTGATACCGGAGGGCGCCAAGACAGACAAGATGGAAAGCAGACCTGGGTTCCGGGCTATTGATCTGGAAGCGGGATGGATGGCACTGAAAGCTTCCGAGATGCACGACTACGACGGCGTCACGCTCGAAGGTGGACCAAACCGCGTGAAACTGGCGGTGGTCCAAATTGAGGCCTTCGTGGTCCTGAAGGCGTTCGCTCTGGACCGTCGCGGCAAAGAAAAGGATGCATACGACCTGGTCTATTCTCTCAAGAACTGGCCGGGTGGAAGTGTCGCCGTCGCAGAACGCATAAAGCCGTATCTTGGAGACGGGATAGTCAAGGAAGCTCTCGGCATTCTCGAAACCAAGTTCAGATCAGCCGCCGACTATGGGCCGCAGTGCGTCGCCCGGTTCCTAAATTCCGGCGATCCCGACCAACGCGCCTTCAATGCCCAGGACGCCTTTCAGCGAGTCCGGGGGTTGCTCGACGCCCTCGGAGTCCGAGGGAGCCCCGCGCCATGACCCCCTCCGACATCGTCCAAAAACTCCGGAACCACTGCAACGTCCTCCGGGACGACGGCATGTCTTACGGGGACTGCGTCGAGCAGCTCACCTTCCTCCTCTTCCTCAAGATGGCCGACGAGCGGACGAAGCTGCCCTATTCGCAGAAGAGCAGCGTGCCGGAGAAGTACGCCTGGCCTAGTCTAGTGAAGAAGGACGGTGACGACCTCTTCGATCATTACCGGCACGCCCGATGCGCGGTCAAGTCTTCACTGTTAGCGCCTCGGATCACTAACGCTAAAGACCTGGCCCGATTCTCATTTCCCCATCTCCTTGTCGCGGTCGATGCCGAGCTCCTTCCAGAGCCAGCCGAAGTCGTAGGGCGGGCCGTCGTGGAGGTGGCCCTGGGCCTCGTTGTGTTCGAGGGACTTGAGGAGATCGACGACCTGGGGGCGCGAGCGGGGGTGCGCGGCGGCCTGGCGGGGGGTCTTCCCCTTGAAGGCGGGCAGGGGAGTATCGGGCCATTTGTGGTAGTGAGTGTTTAGGTAGTCGAGGATGATGCGCTGTTTCTCCTCGCGAGAGAGGCCGGGGGCGTCGGGTTCGGGTTCCTCTTCCTCGGCCTCGTGTTCCTTCAGTGCCTGTTCCAGGGCTTGGTGCTCGGTGGCGCGATGGGTCAGCACGTGGCCGGCGAGCCACTCCAGGTATTCGCGGCCGCGCTCGCCGCGCTCCTTGGAGGTCACTTCGAGGGTCAAGCGATGGCCTTCGAGGACAACCCGGCCGAGATCGCGCCGGCCGCCCTCCGGATGGGGCTGGCTCCATCCCCAGGTGTCGCCCTCCTCCCGGTCGAGGTCATCGGCGGCATCCAGGGAACGGCGCAGGGCCGGGATGCTCACCACGTCGAAGTGGACCTTGGTGAAGAGAAGGGGATCGCCCTCGGCGGTGACGATCTTCGGCAGGGGGCGATTCAGGGTGCGCTGCAGCCACCAGTGGTTGAGGACGGGTACGACGCGCTTGAAGAAGGCGGCTTCGGTGGGGGCGGCGATGCGCTTCCGCTGGGCCTCCAGTTCCTTGAGGAGGGCCGTCCTGTCCTCCCTTGGGAAGGGGATGATGCCCGCGTCGATGCAGACGTAGCCGCCGTAGTCCATGAGGCGCATGGCCGCGAGCCCCCACTGCGCGAGAAAGTGGGTGCCCATCTTCTCGTGGGCGCTGACGCTTTCGCCGCTCGTGAGGTCCTTCAGGGTGAAGCCCTCGTCGGGCCGGACCTCCAGGATCTCGTAGAGGCGGAAGTGGGCCGCGAGGGCCTTCTCGATGTAGGCCCTCTCGCCCGGTGAGAGGTCGTGCCTGCGCCGCTGGAGGAAGAAGTCCGCGATGGAGCGGCCGTCCTCCAGGTTCATGTCGTAGAGGACCCAGGAGGTGAAGTTGATCTGGGCCATGTCGGACTCCATGGCTCCGAGGACCTGCTCTTCGGGGGCAGTGACGAGGCCGGAGCCGGCGAAGATGGCGAAGGCGGACTGCCAGTCCTCGCGAAACTCGTCGCGGTGGGCGAAGCGCATGAGCTTGTCGATGGCGCTCTCGCGCTCGCGGAGCGTGAAAGCCCAGCCCCGCGCCGCGTCATCGCGGGGCGCTGCGGAAGGGCGGGTCTGATCCTTCCCCATGCAGCACTTCTTGTACTTGAGACCGCTGCCGCAGGGGCACGGGTCGTTGCGGCCGGGGGCGGGCATCAGGCACCGCCTTTCGGTTTTCGGCCTTGGCCCGGGTGGGCGGTGGAGTGAAGGAGGATGTCCTTGCTGTGGATCTTGGCGGCCATCATGCGCTCTCCTCTGGGTCGGGGCGGATCGAGCGGGGCAACGGCTGGCTGGTGCTCGTATCAGCATGGTGTGGTCTGGAAGGCCTGCCGGACAACGGCCTTGCGGCGCAGACGTGGAAGCCGTGGTCTCGGCCCTGGCGGTGCTTCCGTGGAGGCAGGGGGCCCGCCGCCTTCGGTTGTGGGCCATGGCATGTGCCTGTCTGGGCGTAGAGGATCAAAGCTCCCCCTCCCCGAATGGGGCGTATGGGCTCATGTTAGCCCGCCTTGAGCCGCGGGAGCAACGGACCGAGAGCAAGAAGAAGATGGGGCTTGGAAGTGCACGAATTGTTCACTGGAAGGAAGGGAGGGCCGCAGGCTGCCCATGACCGGCGGCGCGACGCGGAAATGAGGGTAACGGCGGAGGCGGCTCTGATACAATACGGCGCCGGAGGTGGCGATGGACGAGGCGGCGGCAGGGCGGGAGAGCGGGAACGGCGGGGAGGTGGTGCGCTTTGACAAGCTGACGCGCACCTTCGGCGACTTCACGGCGGTGGACTCGCTGACGCTCGCGGTGGGGGAGGGCGAGTTCTTCGGCTTCCTGGGGCCCAACGGGGCGGGCAAGTCGACGACCATCAAGATGGCCGCGGGCCTGCTGAAGCCCACCTCGGGGACGATCCGGATCTTCGGGCTGGACCCCTACCGGCACCCCATGGAGGTGAAGGCCAACATCGGTCTGGTGCCCGAGGAGCTGGCGCTCTACGAGCGGCTCACGGGCTTCGAGTCGCTGGTCTTCTCGGGGCGCCTCTACGGCCTGGACGCGGCCACGGCGCGCCGGCGGGCGGTGGACCTGCTGGGCTGGCTGGGGTTGGAGGAGGACGGCGGCAAGCTGGTGGTGGACTACTCCACGGGCATGAAGAAAAAGACGGCCCTCGGCTGCGCGCTCATCCACCGGCCGCGCCTGCTCTTTCTGGACGAGCCCTTCTCGGGGGTGGACCCGCTGGCCGTGCGCGGCATCAAGGAGGTCCTGCACCAGATGACGAAGGAGGGGACGACGATCTTCTTCTCGTCGCACGTGATGGAGCTGGTGGAGCGCATCTGCACGCGGGTGGCCATCCTGCACAAGGGGTCGGTGAGGGCGGTGGGGACGCTGGCCGAGATGCGGTCGGCCTTCGGCCTCGAGGAGTCGGCCACGCTGGAGGACCTCTTCGTGAGGGCCGTCGGCGAGCCGATGGCGGAGGAGGGCGCCCCGTGGCTGACGGCGTGAGGGGCGGCGGGCGGCCGGACCGCCTGCGGGTCCTGCTGAGGCTCCAGCTCATCATCCAGTGGCGCTCGGCACGAGGGCGGGGCAAGGCGGAGGCCCTGGGGATGGGGGCGATGCTCCTGGTGATGGGGCTTCTGGGGGTGGGCGCCGGGTTTGTCGGCTACAGCTTGACGGAGGCCTTCGCGCAGCAGGCGTCGGGGCCCGCCCCGGCCCTCTGGATCGGCGGCGCGGGCCTGCTGGCCTTCTTCCTGTTCTCGGGACTCTTCGGAGGAGGCGCGGGGTCGGGGTTCGACGTGAGCCGCCTCTTCCATCTGCCGGTGGCGGCGGGGGAGATGGTCCTGGCGGACGCGGCGGCGCGGTTTCTCGGCCCGTGGAGCCTCCCGCCGACGGCCTTCTTCGCGGGGAGCATGCTGGCCGGTGCGTGGGAGGGACACCCGGCCTTCGTCGCGCTCGTGCCCGCCGCGCTGATCCTCTGGCTGCTCCAGGCCCACCTCGTGCTCGCGGCGGGCGACCTCCTGCTCTTCAACCTGCGCCGGTCGCGCCGGCTCATGGAGGCGGTGGGGCTCCTGGGGACGGGGCTCTTCGTGGCGCTCCTCATCTTCCAGAACTACCTCGCCACCCGCACGGTCCACGGCCTGGCCTTCGGCGGCGCGCTGAGGTGGATCACCGACGCGTGGGATGTGCTGGGCCCCGTCCTGCTCCTCCTGCCCGGCCTCTCGGCGGTCTCGTGGGTCGGGGCGGGATGGTGGGCGCCGGTCCGGCTGGCCGCCGCGCTGGTGGAG
>JBAWEQ010000168.1:0-2132 GCA_049591295.1 Acidobacteriota bacterium | reverse complement strand
GTCCTATCGCTCGCGAACCCTGGGGGATGACTTCTGGGCGCGACGGGTGACCGCGCGCCGCAAGTTTGGCCTGATGTTGACCCACACCTACAACGAACAGCTCTATCGCCTCGACTACGGCGACTTCCTGGCCGCGAACCGCTCCTTCAGCGGGAGCCTCAAGAGCGTCTGGAGCGTGTCGCGGCACCTGTCGGCCGGACTCGCCGCCTACGCTGGCACGCGAACGTTCGACAACTACCGCTTCTATGAGCAGATCGGGCCGACGCTCGAGTACGACCTGTACCCCTACGACGATTCGGCGGGGCGCCTCGTGACGGTGGCCTACAGCCTCCTGGCCGGCTACAACCGCTATGACGCGGAAACACTCTACGGAGAGACGCGGGAAGGCATATTTCGGCACACTGCTGTCCTAAACGGGACAGACTATCTCATCTGACCCCCAATTTGTAACGAGTTGCCGGCCCGGATTGCCGATTTCCGGGTCGAGGTTGTCCCCTCGCCGGCCCTCTCGGTCGTTTCGCCTGTCCTAATCATCGCAACCCCAGTTCCAGCTGCACTACTGGCGGTTGCAGCGGTGGAGTGTGGAACGGATCGTCCAGCCACTCGATCAAGTCGCGATAGGTGAACAGGTTCAAGCGCAGCATCGTCGCCAGGTTCGAAAGCGACCACCCGGCCTTCGACAGATGGTGCAGCCACTTCAGCAGTAGCATCGAAATCAGGGCTGTCCAAATCTGGATGCGCAAGGCGTTCTCGCTGGTCCCGACGAAGCTCCGGACCTTCAGGTTCTGCTTCAGCGCCTTGAAGAAGAGTTCGATCTGCCAGCGCTCCCGGTAGATCTCGGCAATCGTCGTGGGCCCGAAGTCGAGGTGGTTGGTCAGCAGGACGATCTCGCGTTCATTCTCGCGGTCCCAGACCACGACCCGCCGCAGGTGGAAGGGGCATCGGTTTTCGGCCCCCTGCCCGGTCAGGGTGACGATCTCGTCGGCCAAGATGTTGCGGCCCGCCGGCAGAGGAAGGGCGTGGACGACCTCGTAGGCCGCACTCGCCTTCATGCGGGTCACGAAGAAGACGCCTGCTCCTGTCCAGTGCCCAAACTGCTGATAGTCGTTGTAGGCGCGGTCCATGGCTACGATCGAGCCAGGCGGCAATTTCAGGGCGCCCAAGACCTTAGAGTCATGCATCTTCGCTTCACTGATCAGGACGTAGGCCGGCAGGTAGTCTTCGTGGTCGAGCAGGACGTGGGCTTTGACCCCGCCTTTGGCGCGCCGAAACTTGGCCCACGGGAACAGGTTCAGGCAGAGACTGATCGTGGTCGAGTCGAGCGACAGCAGCTTGTTCTTGAACCGGAACCTGTGCTGACGGGAGCCGAGGTGGCCCTCGGAGCGGAAGCGTTCGAGCATAGTCCAGAACAGCCCCTCATAGATGGCGGCTGGCCGGTGGCAGTTGGCGTAGGAGAGATTCGACTTGCTCGGTTTGCGCTGAATGCCCAGGTGGACCAGCTTGCCCAGGCAGCAGGCCAGACCGTTGCAGATCTCACGCAAGGAGTCCGCGTGGGCCAGTTGGCAGAAGAGCATCGCCGTGAGCTGGGCCCAGCAGGCAAAGCCCTTGGCGCGGCGCTCGCCCCCGTGCTGGCTGACCAGAGCGGCAAAATCGTTGCGGGGGATCTGCTGCAGGAGTTGACTGAAGAGGCTGGCGGACTTTACCATGTGGATGCCCTCCGTGGTCGCGCGGTGGATGGTTGGTCTTCGACAACCCCATCCTCGCACGGCCGCGGGGGGCCCTGTCAATCTTACACCTGTTTAGGACAAGAGTGTGCTTACTGCTCGCGATGGTGGGGCGCTGCCGGACTTGACCATCATGAGGGAGGGCGACGAAGTACTCATCCAATGGGAGGCCGACCCGGACCTGCAGACTCCGCTCCGTCTCCGTTTCATCGGCCAAGGCAGACAAGCGGTGCCATTGGCGGAATTCGAACGTTCGGTGGGTTCTTTTGTAGATGCGGTGATCGCCCGATTGGAAGTGGAATTAGCGGACAACGAAGAGGTCACGCGGGCGATCGAGGCATGGAGCGCCATTCGTTTGGCGGACCCTGCCGAGACCGCGTTGTGCCAGTCCCTTGCTGTCATGGGAGT
>JBAWEQ010000167.1:0-28262 GCA_049591295.1 Acidobacteriota bacterium | reverse complement strand
CGCGATTGGAGGGAGCAAAACCGCAGGCGTAGTTGAAGACTACGTTGAGGATTTTGCGATCGAGAATCGCGTCAAGATCGCGCGAAGATGGGATGCGAAAACGTTAAGTTATTTCTGCGCGGGTCCTGAAGCGGTCCCCTAAAGAGATCTACAGCGTGATCCTCTACCAGTGGGTGCCCTCTCCCCTGGGCTTGAGCGACCAGAGGTACTCCACGATGTTGTGGAGGTCCTCCTCGTTCACCGTCCCCTTCCAGGAGGGCATGGTGAGCGGCGGGGCCGGCTTCGCGGGGTCGGCCAGCGGGGGCGTCTTGCCGTCGCGGATGATCGCCATCACCTCGGCCTTCTTGTAATCATCGGCCACGTGGATGAGCGAGGGCACCTGGCCCCCCTGGCTGTTGGGGTTGGCCACGCCGCCCGCGGCCCCCTGCCCGTGGCACCCCACGCAGCCGTAATGCACGAAGGCCCTGGCGCCGGCTTCCACGGCCGCCTCCTCCGGCGTGAGGGCCTTGGCCCCGCCGGCGAGCAGCGCCTCGGCGTCCTTGTCGGTGGCCACCGCCATGAAACGGATGAGGGCCGTGCGCTCGTCGGCGGTGAGGTCGTAGGCGGGCATGGTGGACCCGGGCGAGACGAGCGTGGGGTTCACGAAGTGCTCGTCCAGCCACCGGGCCGAGTGCCGCCGGGTGACGCCTTCGAGGTCGGGGCCGGACTTCCCGCCGACCCCGCCGATGCTGTGGCAGGTGATGCAGTTCTTCCGCGCGAAGAGCTCTCGGCCGTCCGGGATGCTGGGGATCACGCTCTCGCCGGTGTAGGCGTTGGACATCTCCTCGCCGGTGAGGGAGAGCATGTAGTAGGTCAGGTCCTTGGCCTGGCCGGGCGTGAAGTGGAAATTGGGCATGACCGAATTGGGCGAGACGGCCCGCGGGTCGAGGAAGTGCCTCTCGAGCCAGGCCGGGTCTCGGCGCGTGGCCCCCTCCCGGCTCAGGTCCGGTCCGATCGTTCCCCCCACGCCGCGGAGCCTGTGGCACCCTCGGCAGCCGTGGGTGTCGAAGAGCAGCCTGCCCGCTGCCAGCTCCGGAACGCCGGGCACGTCACCCTTCGTGTGGCACTGCCCGCAGGAGGCCCGGACGTATTCGCGCGGCAGGAGGGGCTGGTGCCAGTAGGCCACCCGGCCGTGGGCGGCCGCCACGTCCGTGGCGAGGCCCTGGCCGCCGTGGCAGATGGTGCATCCGAAGCGGGACGGCGGGTGCCTGCTGATGTCGGGATGGTAGGAGAAGGGCTCCGGCGCCCCCTTCATGGCCGGGTTCTCCACGCCCTGGTGGCAGGTCGTGCAGCGGTCCACCCGCTGGAGGCCCGGAAGGATGATCTGGGCGATGGCGACGGGGGCCTCCTCCACGGCGGCCTTGGCGGCGGCGTTGGGCTCGGATTGGGCCTCCAGGCGGTGGTAGCTCCGCTGATAGGCGGCCCAGCCGGGCCGGGCCGCGCGCGCCAGGGCTAAGCCCAGCAGGACCATGTTGGCGAGGCTGAGGAGGAAGAAGACGAGCCGCGCCCTGTCCCTCATGCGGCCCCCCCAGCGCCCTTGGCCCACGGCCAGATCCAGGCCCATCCCGCTCCCCGGAAGTACAGGCCGATGAGGAGCAGGACGAAATAGGACAGCACCACCAGCGCGAAGAGCGAGAGGGCGAGGACCCTATCCTTCGGCCTCCTGCTGGGGTTCCTGTCGTAGTAGGGAAGGAGCAGGAGCGCGAGGACCAGGAGGCTCGGCAGCAGGATCCCGGAGAGGGCGGGCGAGTGGCTCACCAGCTCCTGGACGCCCAGGAAGTACCAGGGGGCTTTGGCGGGGTTGGGGGTCTTGGAGGGATCGGCCACCTCCGAGAGCGGCGCATTGTAGAGCAGGGCCAGCGCCATGACCGCCGCCGAGGTCGCCAGGAAGGCGGCGCCCTCGCGGAGGAATGCGTAGGGGTATGAGAAGACGGTCTCCTCCTCCTCGGGGACGAGCACCTCGAAGGTCGGTTTGCCGGTCACGATTCCCATGAGCCCGTAGCTCTTCTCCGGGGATGCCGGGATCGGGGTCTCCCGCGGCGGCGAGGAGGGCTCCTGAGGCCCTGACGGGGAGGGGGCCAGGCCTCCGTCCTTCCGGATCCGCCAGAGGTGGACCATGACCAGGGCTGCCGCGAGACCCGGTAGGACCGCCACGTGGAGGACGTAGAACCTCAGGAGAGCCTGGGTGCCCAACGAATGCCCGCCCAGCAGGAGAACCTTGACGACGGGGCCCACCAGAGGGGCGGAGGCCACGATGTTGGTTCCCACGGTGATCGCCCAGAAGGCCTTCTGGTCCCAGGGCAGGAGGTACCCCGTGAAGGAGAGGGTGAGGACCAGGAAGAGGAGCAGGACCCCCACCACCCAGTTGAACTGCCTCGGCTCCTTGTAGGCCCCCGCGCAGAACACGCGGCACAGGTGGAGGAACACCGCCACCACCAGGAGCTGGGCGGCCCATCGGTGCATGTTTCTCAGGAAGGGTCCCAGGAACACCACGAATTGGAGGTCCTTCATGTCCTGGTAGGCCCTAGGGGGGTAGGGGTGGTAGTAGAACATCAGGGCCAGCCCCGTTGCGCCCAGGATGAGCAGGAGGAAGAAGGAGACGAAGCCGAGGTAGCCTGTGTGGCGCAGCTTCAGGTGCTCCTTGCGGACCTTGGCGGGGTGGATGTGGAGCCAGAGGTTGTAGAAGACCAGCTCGCTCCGCCCCTTCTGGGTGCTGGGCGGGTCTCCCCTGAAGATGCTGCGGAGGATGGATTTCAGCATGGTCAGGCCGGCACCAGCAGGTGGTAGGCGTCGGTGACGGGACGGTTCTTGTCGATCTGGAGCTGGCCGTCCTTCGACAGGGTGACCTCGAGCCACCTCAGGGGCCGGGGGGCCGGGCCTCGCAGCACGGCGCCGTCGGCGGCGAAGACGCTGCCGTGGCACGGGCAGTCGAACTGCCTGTCTCGCTCGGACCACTGGACGGTACACCCCAGGTGGGTGCAGACGGCGCTCGCGGCCGAGAAGCCCTTCGCCGGGTCGTGGAAGAGGTAGACCTTCTCGGTGGGGAGAAAGACCGGCTGTCCCGGCGGGAAGTCGGCGGGATAGCCGGCCTTGAACCGCCGCGCCGGCTCGTAGAACACCCCGGGGTAGAGGAACCGGAAGAACCCGGCCAGTCCCATGCCGGCGGTGGCGAGCAGGGCCGCCGCGCTGGCGGTGGAGAGCGAGAGGAAGCTCCTTCGGTTCATGCCGTCTCTCCCAGGCGTGGGGCCGTGCCGGGCCCTACCGTGCCTTCTCGCGGCGCCGCTCCTCCAGGGCCTCCATGGTGATGGCCCCCGTGGGGCAGCGCTGGGCGCAGAGCGCGCACCGGGTGCAGCGCGTCTCGTCCTTCAGGATCGCCGTTGCGGCCCCGGGCAGGAGGCTACCCGGCTCCACGCCGAAGCGCGCCCGGACGAGCGCGTCCAGGTCGCGGTTCCCCGCCAGACGCGACAGGTCCGCCAGCTTCAGGCAGGATTCCGGGCAGATGTCCACGCAGGCATTGCACAGGATGCACTTGGCGGAATCGAAGACGGTGTTCACCTGGCAGCTGAGGCACCGGGAGGCCTCCGCGCGGCCCGCGGCGTCATCGTAGCCCAGCTCCACCTCGGCGATCCCGACGCGGCGGTTGGTGGGCAGCGACGGCATGGGCTGGCGGGGGGTCCGCAGGCAGGCGGCCGGGAGGCTCCAGCCGGGGAGGATGCGGAACCGGCCGGTGCTCGTCTCGGAGGACTCTCCGCCCAGGTAGCGGTGAATGGATCGGGCCGCCCGGTGGCCGTCGGCCACGGCGTCCACCAGCAGGCGCGGTCCGAAGGCCACGTCGCCTCCCGCAAAGACGCCGTGGGCCGTGGTCCCCAGCTCCGGTCCTACGGAGACGTACCCATGGCGGGAAACGCCCACGCCCTCCTGGCCCGTCAGGAAGCCCAGGTCCGCCTGCTGGCCGATGGCGAGGACGACGCTCTCGCAGGCCAGATGCCGCTCCTCCTGGCCGAAGGCGGGAACGAACCGCCCCTCCTCGTCGTAGACCGAGAGACAGCGGCGGATCCGCAGGCCGGAAGCCCGGCCGCCCTCGCCCAGAATCTCCATGGCGCCCCAGCCGCTCTCGACCAGGACGCCCTCAGACTCCGCCTCGCGCACCTGCCACTCGAAGGCGGACATCTTCTCCCGCGGTTCGAGGCTCAGCAGATGCACGGAGCGGGCGCCCGTCCTGAGCGCCATGCGGGCCGCTTCGATGGCGGAGAAGTAGGCCGAACCGGTCGGCTCCGGGGGGCGGCTCTCCTCAACCTCCTCGTTGGCCAGCGGCTCCTGCAGGAGCCTGAGGGCGGAGCGCGCCACGTCCACCGCCACGTTCCCCGAGCCCAGCACCACCACTCGGGGGCCGAGCTCGACCTGGTAGCCGAGGTTGGCGTTGATGAGGAAATCGATGCCCTGGAGGACGCCGTCGAGGTGGGCGCCGGGGATCTCGATCTCCCTCCCTCGGCTCAGCCCCGTCGCCAGCATCACCGCATCGAAGCGGGGGCGCAGGGAGGACCAGGGGAGGTCCCGCCCGAGCGTCGTGCGCAGGTGGAGCCGGATGCCGAGGGCGAGGATCTGCTGGACCTCCATGTCGATGATCTCCCGGGGCAGGCGGTAGTGCGGCACGCCCATGTAGAGCATGCCGCCCGGGACGGGCGCCGACTCGAAGACCTCCACGTCGTAGCCCCAGAGGGCCAGGTCGTGGGCGCAGGTGAGGCCGCACGGCCCGGCGCCTACGACGGCCACCCGCCTGTCCAGCTTGGGGGCCGGTGGCGAGCGGTGGCGCGCGGGGTTGTGGCCAAGGCCGAGGTTGTGGTGATCCGTGGCGAAGCGCTTCAGGGCGCAGATGGCCACGGGGGCGTCTATGGCACCCCGGCGGCAGGCCTGCTCGCAGGGGTGGGCGCAGATGCGCCCCAGGACATAGGCGAAGGGGTTGCCGAGGCGGGCGAGCTCGTAGGCCCTCTCGTCCTCCGAGGCGGCGATGGCCTGGACGTAGGCGTGGCACTCGCTGAGGATGGGACAGGCCGCGCGGCAGGAGATCTGCTGCCGGTAGTAGGCCTCGTCCGGAACGACCACGCGAAAGGTGACCATGGGCCTCACCTTAGCCCCAGCCAGGGGGAAAGTGAATAGTCGGTCCTCAGGCGACCGAGGCGGCCGCGGGGATAGGCCCCGTGGCCTCGCTCCCCTCGCCCTCGGGAAGGTAGCTCTCCAGCCGCTCGGCGGTCTCCTGCACCCCCTCCCTGCCCTCCTCGATCTCCCAGATGGAGATGATGGGGAAGAGCTTGGTGAAGCCCATGTAGACCAGGATGAAGAGGGCGAAGCAGCCGGCCATCAGGGAGACCTCGACCCAGCTCGGAGTGTAGCGGACGTTGTAGCGGGGGATGCGCGGGTTCGACAGGGTGGGGATCACGATGGTGAAGCGCTCCAGCCACATGCCCACGTTGATCAGCAGGGAGGCGATGACCGTGCCGGTGATCGTCCTGAACCGCCGCACTCCCAGGATGACGAGCGGGACGGGAAGGCAACAGATCACCATGGTCCAGAAGTAGGGCGCGAAGGGGCCGGTGAGCTTGGACATCATGACCCTGATCTCGTCGGGGCTGTTGCCGTAGTAAGTCGTGATGTACTCGGCGAAGGTGAAGTAGGTCCAGAGCAGCGTCATCACCAGGAGGAGGCGGCCCAGGTAGTCGAAGTGCAGGGGCTTGAGGAAGGCCTCCAGGTGGCACCCCTTCCGGATGATGGCCATGGCCACGATGATGGCCGCGATGCCCGAGTAGATGGCCCCGACGACGAAAAAGGGGCCGAAGATGCTCGAGTGCCACATGGGCTGGATGGTCATGGCGAAGACCCACGACACCACCGTGTGCACCGAGACGGCGATGGGCACCATGATGACGGCCATGATCGCAATGGCGCGGTTCAGGAGCTTCTTCTGCCTCTCGGTTCCCGTCCAGCCCAGGGAGAGCGGCCCGTAGAGCCAGCGCCGGTGGGGAAGCTTGTCCCGAAGGATGGCCGAGTCCGGAATGGTCGGGAGGTAGAGGTAGAGCACGGAGCCCGTCAGGTAGGTAGTGATGGACAGGACGTCCCAGAGCAGGGGCGAGGTGAGGTGGGGTTTGAAGATCACGTTGAAGAGCCGGTCCTCGCGGCCCAGGTCGATGATGACGTTGGAGGCGCCGATGGCGATGACGGCCACCGTGATGATCTCCGCGGCCCGCGTGATGGGGCGGCGCCACTCGGCCTTCGTCAGACGGAGGATGGCCGAGATGAGCGTGCCGGCGTGGCTGACGCCGATGAAGAAGACGAAGTTGGTAATGTAGAAGCTCCAGTAGACGGGCCTTCCCATGCCCGTTACGCCGAGGCCGCGCTGGAGCTGGTAGTACCAGGCGTAGAGGGCCCAGAGAACGATGGCCCCCAATCCCGCCGCCGTGAACCAGAAGAGGCGGGAGGTGTCCACGACGGGGGGGATGAGCGCCTTCTCTTCGTAGGTCCAGTCCTCGCGGCGGTTCACTTGCCCACCTCCCTCAGAAAGTAGACCTTGGGCTGGGTTCCCAGCTCGGCCAGGAGGCGGAAGGCCCGCTCGTGGCGCGAGAGGCGGTGCACCTCCGACTTCTCGTCGTCCAGGTCACCGAAGGAGATGGCGTTGGGCGGACAGACCTCCGCGCAGGCGGGCTGGTAGTCCTCCTCGCGCATGGGGCGCCGCTCCCACGCCGCCCGCTCCCTGGCGGCCTGCAACCGCTGGTGGCAGAAGGTGCACTTCTCGACCACGCCCTTGGGGCGCACGGAGACGTCGGGATCGAGGCCTCGCGCCATGGGCTGCGGCCACTCCGGCTTGCGCCAGTTGAAGAGCTTCACGCCGTAGGGGCAGGCGTTGGTGCAGTATCGGCAGCCGATGCAGCGCGGGTAGATCTGGGCCACGATCCCGTCGGGGTTCTGGTAGGTGGCGTTCACCGGGCAGACCTTGGTGCAGGGCGGATCATCGCACATGAGGCAGGGCCTCGGCTTCAGGGAGGCGCGCAGGGCGGGGAAGCTCCCTTCGATTTCGGCCAGCAGCTCGATCCAGAGCATGGTGCGCCCCTTGGCCGC
This sequence comes from Acidobacteriota bacterium, assembly GCA_049591295.1. Classification (GTDB taxonomy): domain Bacteria; phylum Acidobacteriota; class UBA4820; order UBA4820; family DSQY01; genus DTPS01. Next base: position 21,113 of record JBAWEQ010000167.1, on the reverse strand, counting down.
CGCCTCGGGGTCGGTGAAGGGTACGTTGTTCTCCACCTTGCAGGCCACCACGCAGGCCTGGCAGGCCGTGCAGCGGTCCAGATCGATGACCATTCCGTACCGGGGCATGAGGTCCTCCTACGCTTTGCGGATCCGGACGGTGGTTCGCTGGAGGTTCGGCAGGTGCGAGGACTCATCCAGCGTGTCCTGGACGATGGAGAGCGGGTCAACCATGAGGCCGCGGGCGAAACGGTTCCGAGAGGGGCCGCTGACGGCCATGGCGGCCACGCCGGGCAGGAGCCCCCTGAAGACGCGCGCCTTGGCGCGAAGCTGGCCCCTCGGGCCCTCCACGACGAGAGCATCGCCCTCCGCGACGCCCATGCCGGCGGCGTCGGCCGGGCTCAGCTCCACGAAGGCGCCCCAGAGCTCCCGCCCCAGGGGATCGGCCACCTCCAGGAGGAAGGGCAGCGAACTGCCGTTGGCGCCGGCGAAGGCCATGGGCTCGTAGAGGTAGAGAGAGAGGGCGCCGTCGCTCCCCGCCCCCTTGCTCGCGGGAGACGGCGCGCCCTGCACCGCGGCGAGGTTCCACCGCTCCGGAGGGGCGGGCTGGGCGGGCTTGGGCATCCAGAGGCCGCCCGACTTCCTGGCGCTGGAGAGCGCGGCGGCCGGGTTCGGCGGGGCCGGTTCGCGGGCCTCGCCCCTGGGCAGAGTCGTGAAGCCCCCCGCCAGGAGGGTGCCGGCCCAGCCCTGGAAGGCCTTATCGCGATCGGCGCCGGGGGCCGCGTCCAGGCTCTGCCCCGTCTCGCCGGCCAGGGCGAGCGCCAATTCGGCCGATGAGAAGGTCTCGGGAGGCGCCGCCAGCACGGGCTCAGCGTATCCCCAGAGGAGCCCGCCCTCCGGATCGGTGACGAGGTCGTCCTGGAAGGACTCGAAGGGATGCGCCGCCGGCAGGACAAGGCGGACCGCCTCCGTCGTCGGCGAAGCCTCCAGGGAGAGGCAGGCCGAGAAGGGGAGGCTCTTCAGCAGGGCGCGCCACGCCTCGGGCCGCGTGGAGCGTCCCAGCGGATCGTCGTTCACGATCAGCACGCAGCGCAGGGAGCCCGAGTGCGCGGTCAGGGTGTCCAGCACGGCGTCGTCCGAGAGCGGCGAGGCTGGGAGGATAGAGGCCGCGGCGGCGACCGGGTGAGTCGGTACACCCGGCTGGCTGAGGAGGAGGAGGTTCAAGGCCAGTACCGCCGCGGCCTCCTGGGGGGCGGACCACGGGAGGCTCACGCTTCCGCCGCCGACCACGGCCGAAGGCCGGTGGGCGGCGAGGTCGCGGGCAAGGGCTTCGATGGTGGCGGCGGGGACGCCGCAGATCGGGCTCGCTTTCTCGGGAGCGCAGCCGGCGAGGACCATCCTGGAGAAGGCGTCGTAGCCGTCGGCGCGCTGCCTCACGGCGGCCTCGTCCACGGCGCCCTGGCGGATCAGGGCCGCCGCGATGGCGAGGGCAAGAACCCCGTAGCTGCCGGGCGCGCAGGGGATCCACTCGTCGCTCTTCATGGCCGTGACCGAGAAGCGGGGCTCCACCTGGACGAGGCGTCCCCGCACCTCCTGGCCTTGGCGGAAGTGCCCGTAGGCGCGCATGAGGGGGGCCGGGGCCGCGCTCGCCTCCAGCAGGGGAGCGCCCAGGGAGAGCACGTAGGCGCAGTGTGCCAGGTCCAGCGTGGTGGTGGCGGGACGGCCGGTCAGCAGGCCATGGGCCTGGACCACGTCGAGAGATTCCTGGCGGAAGGCGACGGGATCGGCCTTGAGGCCCTGCCCGAGGGACTGCCAGAGCGTCCTCGTGAGGCCGCGCTCGGTGCCCGACAGGATGGCCACGCCGCCGCGGACGGAGGAGGCCTCGCGCATCTTCCGGGCTAGGAGGCGGACGGCGTCTCCTTTCTTCATGGAGCGCCCCTCGAAGGCGGTTTCGAGAAGTCGGTCGGGATGGTAGAGCCGCTGGAGGGAGGCCATCCCCTTCATGCAGAGCGAGTCGCCGTTGGTGGGGAAGCGCGGGTTGCCCTTCAGCCCCACCACCCGGCCGTCCACGCGGCGCGCGATGACGCCGCACGAGGCGGGACACTCGCGGCAGAGCGTGGGATGGAAGGTGGAGATGCCGCTGGGACGTAGGAAGGCGGCCGGATCAGGCTTGCCCTGCAGGCCCAGGAGCCCCTTCACGGGCCGCGAGCAGCTCGCCAGGGCCGCGGCGGCGGCGCCGCCCGCCACGCTGAGCTGGATGAATTCCCTTCTCTTGATGGCCATGGTCTCTCGGGCTCCTTCCCTAGCGGTGACAGGCGTCGCAGTCCGTGGCCGCGTGCATCTCCCGGTGGCAGGCGATGCAGCGGGCCATGGAGATGGGCAGAAGGGGGGCCGTCAGGGCGCTGGTCTGCTGCTCCATGGGACCGTGGCACTGCTGGCAGCGGAGCTGGCCCAGCTCCGTGTGCCGCCGGTGGGAGAAGTAGACGTAGTCGGGCAGGCGGTTCACCCTCACCCACGGGATCTCGCCGTCCTTCTTGAAGAAGGCCTGGATGGGCCGGAAGACCGCCTGGGTGCTGTCGGCGTGGCAGTTCATGCAGATGCGGGTGTGCGGCAGCGTCGCGCGGACTTCGGTGAGCGCGCCGTTGTGGCAGGCCACGCAGGGCATGTTCAGGTCGTGGACGTGCTTGTAGTGGTTGAAGGCGGCGGGCTGGACCACGTGCGGCACCATGATCGCGTAGGCCACCACCCCGGCCGAGACCAGCACGAAGAGCGTGAAAACGATTCTCTGCCACACGGGGAACCACCTCCGGCCCGGTCCTCCGGGCAAGCGGCAAACCCTTTGCGCCCAGGCCTAGCGAACGGGGGTCTCCGGCTTCGGCTCCTGCTCCGCCGCGAACTCCTTGGCCAGGGAGGTGAGGCCCGCCATGGCTCCCAGGCCCATGGTTTCGACGGCGGTCGAGGGGACGATCACCACGGTGGAGTTCTGCCGCATGCCCTCGAGCAGGATGTTCATGGCCCTCAGGTGGAGCGCGACGGGGTTCCGGATGTAGGAGGAGGCGGCCTCGGAAAACTTGTCGGCCACCTGGCGCTCCGAATCGCCCAGGATCACGCGGGCCTGCCGCTCTCGCTCGGCCTGCGCCTGCATGGACATGGCGTCCTGGAGGCCTGGGGGGATCTTCACGTCGCGCAGCTCAACCGTCACCACGTGGAGGCCCCAGACCGAGGTGCGCTCCTCGATGATGTCCCTGAGCAGGGCGTCGATGTGCTGGCGTCCGGTCAGCATCTCCGAGAGGTCGGTCCGGCCGATCACGTCCCTCAGCGCCGTCTGGGCGGCCCACGCCACGGCCTCGCGGTAGTCCTCGACCTCGAGGGCGGCCTTCATGGGGTCCACGACTTTCCAGAAGAGGACGGCGTCCACGTCCACAGGGACGCTGTCCTTCGTCAGAGTCTCCTCGGCGGTGAAGGGGGTGGTGATGGTCCGCAGATCCATCCAGTAGGGGATGGAATCCACGACGGGAATGATGCCAAAGAGCCCGGGGCCCTTGAGGCCCTTGAATTTGCCCAGGCGGAGCACGACGGCGCGCTCCCACTGCTTGCCCACGCGCACGGCCAGCAGGAAGAGGATGGCCACGACGGCGCCGGCCACCGCGATGAGCGGGAACTTGAGCGCCGCAGCGACGATGAAGCCGGCCGCCAGGAAAATCGCCGCGATCAGGATGGTAATGGGATGCAGGCCCATGTGAGTCCCCTCCTCAGTTCGGGGTGCTACCACGCCTCGCCCGGCTTCTCCGGGGGAAGCAGGCTGTCCAGATAAGCCACCAGGTCATCCAGTTGCCGCCGGGTGAGGCGATCCTTGAAGGGCGGCATGTGCAACGGGGGAGCGGGCCCCTTCGGGTTGAGCCTGTCGATGATGGGAGCGCCGGCGTCGATCTTGTCGACGAGTTCGGACCTGGAGTAGTCGCTGCCCACGTGGATCAGTTCGGGCACCTGCTGGCCGGTCTTGGCGTTCGCGTTGCGGACCTTGCCCTGGCCTTCGATGCCGTGGCATCCCGCGCAGCCGTAGCCGTAGTAGATGCGACGGCCGGCCTCCACCTCGGCCGTGCCGGGCTTGATCCGGGGCCAGACGGCGCTCTTGCCGAGGATGGGGTGACGGCCCTCGCGGGAGTAACTCAACCCGGGGCTCCAGCGGACGGCGTTGATGGCCAGTACGCTGTAGAAGGAGAGAAGACCCGCCACGGGCACCGCCAGCAGGATGGCCAGCCGCCTCGCCGGTTTGTCGACCTCCCCGGGGGTGACCTTCCCCCGGGGAGTGTAGATGGTCTTCTTGGACATGGGTTCCTACTGCCCCTTCTCCATCTGCTGGATCTGCTCGTCCGACAGGGCTGGGTAGAACTCCTTGGGGTTCTTTTCCTTGCGGTTGTCTTGGTCGTAGATGAGGAACTCGAAGATCTTCTTGCCCTGGTCCGGGGAGATGCCGGAGTTGGGCTTGTGCATCATCCGCTTGACGTAGCGCTCCCAGGCGTCGTGGCTCATGGAGGTGTTGAGGGGGCGCGCCAGGGTGTGGCACTGGTTGCACTTCTCGCGGAAGATCTTGTAGTCCTTCTGGATGTCCTTGGGGTAACCGGAGACGTTGAGCTTGTCCGGCCCCTTGTCCTGGGGCAGCGATGCCCCGCCCACCTGGGCCAGCAGGGCCAGGGACAGCGTGGCGCCGGCGGCCAGGGCGCTGAAGGCGGCGAGCGACAGCATCCGTCGTTTCTGGACCATGATCACTTCTCCTCTGGGACGAAGCCCATTACCACGCGAGGTCCAGGCCGATCTTGGCCTGCTTGTCTTCGTTGAAGGCGCCCGTGATGTCGTTGCCCTTGGCGTCGATGTACTGGGCGTACAGTTTGACGTTTCCGAGCCGGTCCACGGTCTTGACGACGCCGGCCATCCAGGTGGTGTTATTGGAGGCGTAGAGGCCGAAGTCGGGCTGGTCGTAGTTGGACTTGTCGTAGCGGCCGTAGACCACCAGGCCCTGCGCGATGTAATAGTCCGCCTCTCCGAAGTAGGCCTTTGTGTTGAAGGTGTTCACGGGGCCGTTGAAGGTGCTCTGCCAGTCCTCGCGCCCGCCCATGTAGCCCGCGAGCACGTCCAGGTGGTCGAAGAACTTGTAATGGCCGAAGAGACCCCAGCGCTTGGCCACGGGGATGTAGGTGAACTGCTGCGGCGTGCCCGCGTTCTGGATGGTGTCCTTGCGGCCGTTGTAGACCATGGCCGACACGCTGGCGTTGTCGCCGATCAGGAAGTCGGCGTCGAACATCACGTCCTTGTGGTTGTAGGTGCTCCCGTTGCCGATGCCGTTGCCGTTCACGTCCAGGCCGTTGGCCACCTTGGCGGTGAGGCCCACCACGTACTTGTAGTCGGGGCTCATGTAGGTGTAGCCCCCCTCCACCATGCCCGTGCTCTGGGCGAGGTAGATGCCGTTGGGCGAGGAGGAGCCGAAGCCCAGGGCGCTGTCGTCGTCGGTGAGGCCGTAGAGGTCCGCGGCGGAGTAGCCCTCCACGAGGTGCGACTTGCCCAGCCCCACGAAGTAGGAGTTGCGGACCGTGCCGCCGGTCCAGTCGAACTTGGCGCGCTCCATGTCGGAGGTGCCGCCGTCCTGGTAGGCCACGTACTCACCGAAGTAGGAGAAGCCGCCCGAGTCGGGGATGGCGCCGCCGAAGAGGATGGAGACCTGGTCCAGGTTGGCGCTGGAGGCGCTCGTACGGGGGCTGCCTGTGGCCGTGGTGGTGTCGTGCGAGACCGAGGTGCGCATGTAGACGGCGGCCGCGTCGGTGAGCTTCCAGGGGATGTTTTCGTCAAGGCTCGCCACCTTCTTGGGGGGCTTGCCCTTCTCGATGTCCGTCGGCATGCGGTAGCCGAGGCGCTTGAACTCGTAGCCGAACTTGGTCAGGCGGGGAAAGACCGTGTGGCAGGTGAAGCAGGAGATGTGGTACTTGCGGGCGAAGGCGGGGATCGCCTTGGGGCTCGGCGCCAGGATGGCGAATGCCGCCACTGCCGCGAACCCCACGCCCACCCACCTGGTCCAACGCTGAGGCTTGTTCTCCATGGTACGTCCTCCTCCAAAGCGAGGCGTCTTCCCTGCACTCGCTGTGCCAAAATCACAAAGGCCCGGGAATGGGCATTTGCGCGGGAGCCAGAAAAGGAGTTGGGGAGAAAATGGGGCAGCGGCCCGTCCAAAGCCCGCAGCCACGGGGTTGGAGAGGCGTGGAATTCATTCCCCAGGGCGGGAACTGCGTTCATCCCCCAGCATGGCGTAGAAGGTCTTCCGGTCCACCCCGGCCTCGCGGGCGGCGGCGCTCACGTTGCCCTCGTTCCGGTTCAGGAGCCTTTGGGCATAGGAGCGCTGGAAGCTCCCCAGGTACTTCTCGCGGGCCTCCCTCCAGCCCAAACGGCTGAGGTCCTCCGCGGAGCCGCGGGCCAGCCCCTCCTCCCTCTCCAGGTCCGAGGCCTCGATCTGCGTCCCGGTGCAGAGCACCGACAGCCGCTCGATGGTGTTCTTCAGCTCCCTCACGTTGCCCTTCCAGGGGCGCTGGAGGAGGGCCTCGTAGAAGGCGGGCGAGGCGCCGATCTCCTTGCCGTATTGCCGGGCGAAGCGCTGGATGAAGAAGCGGGCCAGGGCGGTGACGTCCTCCGGGCGCTGCCGCAGCGGAGGCAGCTTGAGGGTCACCACGGCGAGGCGGTAGAAGAGCTCCTCGCGGAAGGCGCCCTCCGCGATCTTCGCCTGGAGGTCCTGGTTGGTGGCGCAGAGGATGCGGCAGTCCACGCGGATGGGCTCCACGGCGCCCACCCTGCGGATCTCCCGCTCCTCGACGAAGCGGAAGAGCTTGGTCTGAAAATCCACCGGCAGGTCGCCGATCTCGTCCAGGAAGAGGGTCCCCCCCTGGGCCGCCTCGATGAGCCCGCGCTTGGGGGCCAGCGCACCCGTGAAGGCCCCCTTCTCGTGCCCGAACAGCTCGCTCTCGACGAGGGAGGCGGGAAGGGCGGTGCAGTCGATGGGGACGAAGGGGGCGCCCCGGCGCTCGCTCTGGGAGTGGATCCAGCGGGCCATCACCTCCTTGCCCGTGCCGCTCTCCCCCAGGATGAGGATGGTGGCGTCGGTGGCCGCCGCCTGCCTGGCCTTGGCGATCTCGGCCTGCATGAGGGCGCTGTGGCTCTGATAGGCATCGGCCTCTCCCAGCTCCTCGAGGCGGCCCCGCAGGGACTCGACCTCGCGCTCCATGTCCCGGCGTTCGAGGGCGCGCCGGACGGCGAGGAGGAGATCCTCCCGCTTGAAGGGCTTGCGCAGGTAGTCGAAGGCGCCGCTGCGCATGGCCAGAACGGCTCCCTCGATGGAGCCGTAGGCCGTCAGGAAGACCACCGGCACCTCAGGATGCGCCTCGTGGAGCTTGGCGAAAAGCTCCTCGCCGGACATGCCCGGCATGTGGATGTCCAGGAGTAGGGCGTCCGGCGGGCGATCGAGGACGTGGACCAGGCCCGCGCGCGGATCGGTAAACGGCTCCACGGTGACGTCGGGCAGGCGCAGCAGGCGCCGGATGTTCTCGCAAAGCTCGGGTTCGTCGTCGATGACCACCACCCGGCTCACGGCGCCTGCTCCTCTCTCTCCTCCTCCGGGAGGCGGGAGGCGAACCAGTGGTAGGGCTGCTCCTTGGTGAACCGCGCCCTGGGCATCTCCACGAGGAATCGGGCTCCGGTCTCCCCGCCGGCCTCGTAGCGCACCGCGCCGTCGTAGATCTGGAGGAGGCTCGCCACGATGAAGAGCCCCAGGCCCGAGCGACGGCGGTCCGTGCTGCGGGAGACGAAGGGCTCGAAGAGGTGGTCGCGCAGCTCCTCAGGCACGCCCGGTCCGTCGTCCTCCACCTCGAAGAGCACGGTGGGGCGGGCCGGGTGGCTCGGCTTGAGCCGGACGTGGACCGTGCCTCCCCCGCGCTTCTCCAGCACCTGCAACGCGTTGGCCACCAGCGCTCGGACCACCTCCTCGATGATGTGGCCGGGAAGGTTGACGCGCGGCGCCTCGACCCGGTCGAACCGGAGGGCGCTCCCCTGGGATTCGGCCATGGGCTTTAAGGAGGTGAGGGCCCGCTCGATGGATTCGGCGGGCAGGGCGGGCTCGAAGGCGCTGTCCACCTGGGCGCGCCGGAGAGCCGGCAACAGCGTGCCGGAGATCTTCTCGATGTAGCGCGCCTCGTTGAGGATGCGCTCCAGGTCCGCGCAGAGCTCCACGTCGGAGGCCCGCTCCTGAAGGAGCACCTCCACCCGGCCGGTGAGGATGGCCAGAGGGTTGTTCACTTCGTGGAGGAAGCCGGCGACGAACTGCCCGAGCAGGGTCAACTGGTGCGCGGTGCGGGCCTGGCTGTCGGCGGCGATGAGGTCCTCCCGCAGGCGCTTGACCCGGTAGCGCATGGCCTCGCAGAGCTGGTGCGCCTGGGCCTCCTGCGACCGCGCCGCCTCCAAATCTCTCTGGAGCGCCGCTCGCCGCTTCGAGCCGGCCAGAATGGCCGGAAGGGGTGCCAGGAGGAACAGCGCCACGGTGGCCGCCGCGGCCGGAAGGCCTCCGGGCAGAAGCCAGCGCGCGGCCAGCCACAAAGCCGCCGCACAGAGACCCCAGAGAAGCGCCGCGGGCAGCGAACGGAACGAAGCGGGGACGGAGGGATCGGACGTAGCGGCCTCCTCTTTGCCGAGGTCCCCCCTCCGCGCCTAATCGGCTGTCGTCACTGTACACCACGGCGCGGAAGGACAGAAGCGGGAGGCGCCACCGGGCGCCGCATCCGCGCGGAGGCCCGGGAATGCGCGGTAGCCCCTGCGAACCGAGAAATGCCGCGGCTCCGATGGGGCACCGGCTGAAGCGTCAACCCATGACGCTGGCTCCCTCGGGGCGCGGCCCAGGGATCGTCCGGCGTCCCGCGGGACCCTCCGTCCTACTCCTGCTGTTCGGTCTGGTCCGGCTGCGAAGTGCCGGCCTTCTGCTGCCAGGCTTTGCCCCAGTTGCTGCGGCCCGCCAGCCCGTCCCTGTGGGTCCGGTAGATGTCTTCGCGGACCCCGCTGGTGTCGGGCAGGGAAGGGGAGCCGCCCTCCTCGACGAACCGGCTGGAGCGGATGAAGGTGAAGCTGCCTTTCCGGGGGGAACCGGCCGGGATGTCCTGCGGGCGCCCGCCGTTCCGCTTGCGCTCCCTGCCGTCGCGGCCGTTGCCGCGCCGCTCCTGGCCTTTCCCGTCGGCCGGGCCCGCCTTCGGCTGGGCTTCGCCCTGCGTGTGGGACTGCCTTCGCCCATCCTGCCCTTGAGGCGGTGGGGCCTGGCGGCGGCCGCCCTGGAAGGGACGACCGTTGCTGCTGGCGTGGCGGCCGTTGTGCTTGCCGGCGCCGGCCGGCTTCGCCGCGCGGGCCGGCTGGGGGGCCCGATTGCCATCGATCTCACGGGGAGATCCCTGACTCTCGGCGACGAGCCGGTTTCCATCCACCTCGCGAGGAGCCCTTTCGGGCTTCCCGCCCTTGACCGGCCTGCCGGGCCTCTGGGAGGAGGGACGGCGGCTCCCGGCGGGGCTCTTCCCCTGGGTCTCCTGCTGTGAGCGCCGCTGCAGCTTGGCCTTGGCGCGAGCCCGCTCCTCGGCCTTCCGGGCGCGGATGAGCGCGATCCTCTCCGCGAGGGGGACCTCGAAGCGCTCGTCCGCCTTCCTCGTGTAGTCGAAACCCTCCACCGTCTGCCGAGGCAGCTTCTTGCCCAAGTGCCGCTCGATCTCGCGGAACTCCGCCTCCTCCTGCGGTGAGACCAGCGTGTAGGCGTCGCCGGTGGCATCGGCGCGCGCCGTCCGGCCCACGCGGTGGATGTAGTCCTCGGGGAGGTTGGGAACGTCGAAATTCACCACCAGTCCCAGGGCCTGAACGTCGATCCCGCGGGCGGCGATGTCCGTCGCCACCAGGACCTTGTACCTGCCGGCCTTGAAGCCGGCCAGCGCCTCGGTCCTCTGGGCCTGGCTTCGGCTGCCGTGGATGCGGGCGCAGGAGACCCCGCGCTTCTCCAGGAAGTCTGCCAGGCGGTTGGCGCGGTGCTTGGTGCGGGTGAAGGCCAGGACGCTGCTGGCCTCCGGGCGCTTGAGCAGTTCGAGCAGGAGGTGGGACTTGAGCTCGTGCGGCACGGGGTAGGCCGCGTGGGTGATCCCTTCGGCGGGGGCCGACTTCCGCTCCACGTTCAGCGCCACGGGGTTGTCGAGCATCTCACGGGCCAGCTCCACGATCGGCAGGGGCAGCGTGGCCGAGCACAGCGTGGTCTGACGCCCGGCGGGAAGCTGCTTGAGCACGCGCCGGACGTCGGGGAGGAATCCCATGTCCAGCATACGGTCGGCCTCATCCAGCACCAGGAACTCCAGGGAGTCCAACCGCGCGTAGGGGTACTGGAAGTGATCCAGGAGCCGGCCGGGCGTGGCGATGATCACGTCCACGCCGCGCTTGAAGGCCGCGACCTGCGGCTCCATGCCCACGCCGCCGTAGACGGCGGCTCCCTTGATCTGGGTGTGGGCCGCCAGGGCCTTCAGGTGCTCGGCGATCTGGGCCGCCAGCTCCCGCGTGGGAGCCAGGACGAGCGCCCGGGTCTTGCCCCTGGGCTTCTCCATGAGCTTGTGGAGGATGGGCAGCACGAAGGCGGCGGTCTTGCCGCTCCCCGTGGCGGCCGCGGCGAGCACGTCGCGGCCCTCCATGAGGGGCGGGATGGCCATCTCCTGGATGGGGGTCGGGACCTCGAATCCCTGGTCCTCCACGGCCTTCAGCAGCTTCGGGTTCAATCCGAACGATGAAAATTGCATGGGTATCCTTTTTTCCTGGAGCCAGGCCCGGCCTACGCCGGCACCGCTGGTCCGTCTGTCAATTCCGGCTTGTGTCAGTGAGGGAAACGGTGGGATCGCCGGTGAGTCCGCCGTTTGTGCCCCCGTCCCTGCCTGGGCCCGCCGGGCTTCTCTCGGAGAAGGCCCGTCCCATCGAGGCCGTTGGGGCGACGTAGAGGTCCTTATCGCACACTTTCGGAGGAAATGCAAGTCCAGCGCCCATTCTGCGGCTGGCGGCGGCCGTGAGGGGCGCGAGGGAATCTCCCTTCGGAGTTTCTGCCGTCGGCCGGAATGTGCGGGCGGGCCGCCGGACGACTCCCGCGGTGCCGGTCGGCGCTTGGTTCTTCTTGCCGCGACGGCATGTTCGCCCTACCTTTACGCCAGCAACAGGTTCTCAGACCGTTTGCCCATCGGCCCACGTTCCTGCGCAGGCCGACGGGCGAGTGCGGGTGCGGTTCTCCGCGAGCCCGGGACCGGGGGTGTCCCCGGAAGGGAGGGCAGGCGAAGGGGCCAGAGTCTCGGGTCCGGAGGGCAGTGCCCGTGTCGATCCGGCGCGAGGGGCGTCCTCGCTCCGGATGCGGGTAGGGCCGGCGGAGGCCGAGGAAAGAGGCCTCGCCGGAAGGGTCTTCGGGGAGGGCCGGCCGTCGCGCGGTCAGGGTTGGCCGCCTTCGCAACGGATGGGCGCTCCCCCGCGAACGCGGGGCTGCCTGGGCCGGGACTCTGCTCCCGGAATCGCTTTCCCGGATGCCGCGCCGCGAAGGGAGGGGGACTACCGTGTGGCGATGGATCAAGCGTGTGGCATGGACTCTGACTGTTGTCGGGGCTGGCCTTCCGTGCTTCGGCGCGGGGGTCATGCCGAGATCGTTGAACGAGCAACTGGTGGTGAAGCCCGGCGGCAGCGCCAACCTGACGCGAGTGGAATCGGTGCCGCAGACGGACCTGGCCAAGATCTACGAGGAGCACGCGGAGGCCCTCGGAAGGGATACCGCCGTGAAGAGGAACTTCCTCGACCAGGTGGGCAAGGGCTTCTATCTGACCTACGGGATCAAACCGCGCCTGGCGGTGGAGGGCCAGGACGCCTCCGGCGGCCCTTTCACCCGCAAGATGAGCGGAGGCCTTTCAGGCCTCGCGAAGCTCGACCCGAAAGACAAGGAGATCCGGGAGATTCCCGTCAAGCAGTTCCCGGACGAGAAGCGCATGCTCCAGTACTTCGAATACGTGCTGGACGACGCCTTCTTCGAGAGCGCCTTCGTGAACTCGGTCAAAGGGGGGCAGGCTATCGCCTCGGACATCACCACCACCTTCGTCCTGCCCAAGGGCGCCGCGCTGGAGAACCAGAAGGAGCTGGACGGGGCCAAGTGGTCCGTGGACTTCGGCGGGGGCAGCACCATGAAGGCCTCGCTGAAGGTGGATGCCGGGATCCCATCGGTGACCCTCGTGCAGACGATCACGATCACCAATGGGAAGCCCACCAGCCTGCTGGACAAGAACAACGCCGACCTCTTCGAGAGTCTGCACAAGTACGCCTCCTTCACGATCCGCTACCGGGAGGCGGGTGGCCAGGCCGACGCGGTGCCCGGCGCGGAGCCCCCGGAGGGGGAGGAGATGGCCCTCGGCGATGGCCTGGACTACTCGGGCTCCTGGAGCTACAGCGTCAGCCAGCCCATCTCGGAGAACTTCACCTACTCGGTCCTCACCGTGAAGCCCACCCTGACGCTGGGCATGGAGTTCAAGCCCGAGCTGCTGTGGGAGCACGAGTGGAAGAAGGTGAGCTGGTGGAAGTGGGAGTGGCGCCTGAAGCGCTTTCAGACCAAGATCACGCTGAGCCCGAGCGTGGGCGCCTCGGTGGAGGCCAGCGCCAGCGCCACCATCAGCCATGAGTGGGAGAAGAACATCATCACGAAAGGGACCAACTTCACCTTCTGGGTCTCCTGCGTGCCGGTCCTGATCCGTCTGGAGGCCAACTTCAAGGTGAAGGCCCAGGCCAATCTGACGGGCGCTCTGGTGGCGAGCACCGGCGGCTCCATCACGGTCAGCACGACCCTGACCACCCAATGGCAGAACGGCTGGAGCGTCACCGCCACCAAGAGCGTCACCCCTCACTACGACGGTTTCCAGGCCAACGCCAAGATCGCGGCCATGATGAAGGCCGAGGCGCCGTTCCGGGTGAGCGCTTTCGTCTATTACGTGGCCGGGCCCTTCGGGGAGCTGAACCCGTGGGTGCAGTGCGATGCGGACGCCTCGGGGGGCACCAACACGAACGTCCACTTCAAGCTCCACGGCGGGCTGGACGTGAACGGCGGCGTGGCCATGGCCGGCTGGCTCAAGAGCGTGGTCAACCTCGGCGAATACAACCACACCTTCTACACCTATCCCTTCAACATCTATGAAGGCTACGCGAACCTGAACTGATGCTGGAGGGGAATCCTCTGCGGGGGGCGGCACCGCTCCGCCCCCCGAGCCTCCTCGGATGATGATGGTAGACTGAAGCGCCTTGGCGGGTGGTTCGTCGGGTGCCGCCGCGCGGGATGGTCTGACGTCATGCAGGAGAGCTGCCATGGCAAAGAAGAAGTGGATGGTGGCCGCCGCCGGCACGCTGCTGGCCGGAATGGTGGCCTGGGCCGCCGGGAGCGGCAAGGCCGCATCGGCCAAGAGCGAGCGGAAGGACCCCATGTCGGCGTCCACCTTCGCCGGCCTGGAACTGAGGAGCATCGGGCCCGCGTTCATGTCGGGCAGGATCGCCGACTTCGCGGTGGACCCCCGCAATCCGAAGCGCTACTTCGCGGCGGCGGCCTCGGGCGGGGTCTGGCTGACCGAGAACGACGGCACCACCTGGACGCCCGTCTTCGATGCCGAGGGCTCCTACTCCATCGGCTGCTTGGCCCTCGATCCCAACAATCCCTACACGGTCTGGGTGGGGACGGGCGAGAACAACAGCCAGCGGAGCGTGGGCTACGGGGACGGCGTCTACCGGTCTCTGGACGGCGGGCGGCACTGGGAGAACATGGGCCTCAAGAGCTCCCAGCACATCGCCAGGATCCTGGTGGACCCGAAGGACTCCAGCGTGGTCTACGTGGCCGCGCAGGGCCCTCTCTGGTCGGCCGGCGGCGACCGCGGCCTCTACAAGACCACCGACGGCGGCAAGATCTGGAAGGCCGTGCTGACGATCAGCGAGAACACCGGCGTGACGGACGTGGCCATGGATCCCCGCGATCCCGACGTGCTCTACGCGGCCTCCTACCAGCGGCGGCGGCACGTCTGGGGCATCATCGACGGGGGCCCCGAATCGGCCATCTACAAGAGCACCGACGCCGGTGCCACCTGGCGCAAGATCGTGGAGGGGTTGCCCAAGGTGGACCTGGGCAGGATCGGTTTGGCCGTATCGCCGGTGAATCCGGACGTGGTGTACGCCATCGTGGAGGCGGCGGACGGCAAGGGCGGCTTCTTCCGCTCCACCGACCGGGGCGAGAGCTGGGAGCGGCGCAGCGACTATCAGGCCTCCAGCGCCATGTACTACAACAAGATCTACGCCGACCCCAAGGAGGTGGGCCGCGTCTACGCCATGGACACCTGGATGCGGGTCACGGACGACGGGGGCAAGACCTTCCGCAAGGTGGGCGAGCACTGGAAGCACGTGGACAACCACGCCCTCTGGATCGACCCCTCGGACACGGCTCACCTGCTGGCCGGGTGCGACGGCGGCGTCTACGAGACCTACGACCGGGGGGCGACCTGGGCCTTCAAGGCCAACCTGCCGGTGACCCAGTTCTACCGGGTGGCCGTGGATGACGCCAGGCCTTTTTACAACGTCTACGGGGGGACCCAGGACAACAACACCGAGGGCGGCCCCTCCCGCACCACCTCCGACAGCGGCATCGTGAACTCCGACTGGTTCGTCACGGTGGGCGGCGACGGCTTCTGGTCCCAGGTGGACCCCCAGGACCCCGACACGGTCTACTCCGAGGCGCAGTACGGCGGCCTGGTCCGCTTCGACCGGAAGACGGGCCAGATGGTGGACATCCAGCCCCAGCCGGCTCCCGGCGATCCGCCCCTCCGCTGGAACTGGAACGCGCCGCTCATCATCAGCCCCCACTCGCATACCCGCCTCTACTTCGCCGCCCAGCGGGTCTTCCGCAGCGATGACGAGGGCCAGAGCTGGCGGCCCATCAGCGGCGACCTGACGAGGCAGATCGACAGGGACACCCTGCCCATGATGGGGAGGGTCTGGAGCGTGGACGCGGTGGGGCGCAACGATTCCACCTCCTTCTACGGCAACATCGTGGCGCTGGCCGAGTCCCCCCTGAAAGAGGGGCTGCTCTACGCGGGCACCGACGACGGCCTGATCCAGGTGACCGAGGACGGAGGCGCCCACTGGCGAAAGGTGGAGAGCCTCCCGGGGGTGCCGGACCGCGCCTGCGTGAGCTGCATCCTGCCCTCGCTGGCCGACGCGAACACGGTGGTCGCGGCCTTCGACAACCATAAGATGGGCGACTTCAAGCCCTACCTGCTGAAGAGCTCGGACGCCGGGCGCACCTGGAGCTCGCTGGCCGGTAACCTTCCCGAGCGGGGCACGGTCTACTCGCTCGCCCAAGACCAAGTGAAGCCGGACCTCCTCTTCGCGGGGACGGAGTTCGGCCTTTTCTTCACCGTGGACGGCGGCCGCCGCTGGGTGCAGCTCAAGGGCGGCATGCCCACCATCGCGGTCTTCGACCTGGCCATCCAGCGCCGCGAAAGCGACCTGGTCGTAGGCACCTTCGGCCGGGGCATCTTCATCCTGGACGACTTCAGCCCTCTCCGGATGGTGGACGATGCGCTCCTGGAGAGAGCCGCCGAACTGTTCCCGGTGAGGAAGAGCTGGGTCTACATCCCCTCCGAGCCCCTCGGCCTGAAGGGGAAGGCGAACCAGGGCGACTCCTACTTCACGGCGCCCAACCCGCCCTTTGGGGCGGTCTTCACCTACTACCTCAAGGATGGACTGAAGAGCCTCAAGGAGCAGCGCCAGGAGGCGGAGAAAAAGGACGCGGAGGCGAAGCGGCCCATCCCCTTCCCGAGCTGGTCCGAGCTGAGGGCGGAGGACCAGGAGAGGCCGCCGCAGATCATCCTCACCGTCAGGGACCCGCGGGGCGACGTGGTGAGACGCGTGGAGGGGCCCGTCACGAACGGCTTCCACCGCGTGGCCTGGGACCTTCGCTACCCGCCGCCCGATCCACCGCGCCTCGAGGAGCCGCAGGTATTCGATCCCTGGGCATCCCAACCCATGGGCCCGCTGGCCGCCCCGGGCACCTACACGGTGAGCCTGGCCCAGCGCGTGAACGGGGTGGACACGCCCCTCGGTCAGCCCCAGACCTTCACCACCGTTCCGCTCGGCGTGGACGGGCTGGATCCGCAGGGGTGGGCCCGCCTCCAGGCCTTTGAGCGGAAGGTGGCCCGCCTGCAGGGGGCCGTCCTGGGAGCGGTCCAGCTCGCCAAGGAGACGGAGTCCAACCTGAGCCTGGTGCGAAAGGCCCTGGCCAGCACTCCCTCCCCCGATGCCGGGCTCGTGGAACGGGCGCAGGATCTGGACCGGCGGTTGCACGCCATCCAGACGGCCCTCACGGGCGACGCCACTCTGGCCAGGCGGAACGAGCCCACCTCGCCCTCCATCGTGGACAGGGTGCAGGGCATCGTCTACGGCCAGTGGACCGCCACTTCGGCGCCCACGAAGACCCACGAGGAGGCCTACGCCGCCGCCTCGGAGGCCTTCGCGAAGGTGCTCCCCGAGCTTCGCACGCTCGTGGAGGTGGACCTGAAGGGGTTGCAGGAGGACATGACCAAGGCGGGCGCTCCCTGGACGCCGGGCCGCGTCCCCGCCTGGCGGCCGGAGTAGGATCGGGCCGGGGCGGGGCTCGCGGGCCGGGGTTTCTGCCCCACCGGAAGCGGGATCGCGCGGGAGCCCTGGCGGGCGATGGGGCGGGTGCCCTATAGTGCTCGTCCGGGCGCCGTTCCTTCGGCGGCCCCGTTGTGCCGCGGAGGTGCTGCCATGTCCGATTCCGATACCGACCGGCAAATCCGGGAGCTTCGCAACGTCCTCGAGGCTTTCCTGAAGAACCGCAAGCCCGAGTCCCTCTGGGCGGCCAAGGAGTTCATCAACGCCCTGGACCGGGCGAAGGCTCTTCCGGCCATCGGATGCGACCGGAACTGCCCGGCGTGCAGTTGGGGTGACGCCCAGGCCAAACCGTGGCAGAACCACTGCCTGCTCTGGTCCCTCCAGGAGACCCTGATCGACGCGGACGCCAGGGCCAAGGGCGTTCCCGCGGCAGTCCCCAAGGTGGACGCACTCCTGGCCGCCCTGCGCCAGCACCTGAGGCCCAGCCGGACCTGAGCCCGAACCGCCCATCCAGCGCACCCAGCTTCGGCGCCTGCCGGTTGCCGCCGTGGAATTCTCTCCCTCAGCGCCGGTTACTCTCATAGGACATGTTCGAGACCCGGACCCTCGCCCGCCGTGGCTCTGCCCGGGCCGTTCGACTGAAGAAGAGGAGCGCGCATGGAACACAGGGTGAACCGACAGTGGCGGCTGGCCGATTACCCGGAGGGCCTGCCGAGGGAGAGCACCTTCCGTTACGCGGAGGAGCCCGTGCCCGAGCCCGCCGAGGGGCAGGTGCTGATCCGCTCCCTTTACCTGTCGGTGGACCCTTACCAGAGGGGGCGCATGAGCTCCCGCCGGTCTTACGCCAAGCCCATGGAGATCGGCGACGTGATCGTCGGGGGCGTCGTGGGCCAGGTGGTGCGGAGCCGGCACCCCGGCTACCGGGAAGGCCAGTTCGTGATGGGGCTTCTCGGGTGGCAGGACTACGCACTCTCCGACGGGGAGGGGCTCCGGCGGGTGGACCTGGAGCCCGGCCTCCTGCCCGGGGCGCTGGGGGTCCTGGGCATGCCGGGGCTCACCGCCTACTTCGGCCTGTTGGAGGTGGGTCGGCCGAAGCCCGGCGATACCGTGGTGGTCTCCGGGGCGGCCGGTGCCGTCGGCCTCGTCGTGGGACAGATCGCCAAGATCAAGGGCTGCCGGGCCGTGGGCCTGACCGGCACGGACGAGAAGGCCGCCCTGCTGAGAGAGATGGGCTTCGACGCGGGCATCAACTACAAGAGCGCGGCCGACATCCGGGAGGCGATCGCACGGGCCTGCCCCCAGGGGGTGGACGTCTATTTCGACAACGTCGGAGGCTCCATCACCGACGCCGCCCTCACCCTCATCAACCTGAAGGCCCGGATCATCATCTGCGGGCAGATCTCCCAGTACAACGCCACCCGCCCTCCCCGGGGGCCGAGGCAGTTCCACCTCATCCTGGCCGCGCGCGCCCGCCTCCAGGGAATCCTGGTGAGCGACTGGGAGGACCGGTACGAGGAGGGGCTGGCGGCCCTCGCCGGCTGGATCCGGGAGGGCCGTCTGCGGTACCGGGAGACCGTCGCGGAAGGGTTTGAGAACGCTCCCGTAGCCTTCCTCGGTCTCTTCCACGGCCACAACGTGGGGAAGATGCTGGTCAAGGTGGCCGATCCGGCGGTGTGAGGACCGAGGGGAGACGGCTCCGATGCCGCCGCCCCGCGTGGAGCCTCTCCATGCGGCCCTGCCCATGGGGCCTGCCCCTGCGTTCAGGAGAGGGAGGTGAGACCGTGAGAACCCGTTGCGCCTGGGCCGGGAGCGACCCGCGCATGATCGCCTACCACGACGAAGAGTGGGGCGTCCCGTGCCGCGAGGAGCGGCGCCTCTTCGAATTCCTGGTCCTCGAAGGAGCCCAGGCCGGGCTCTCGTGGTCCACCATCCTCGCCAAGCGGGAGGGCTACCGCACGGCCTTCCGGGGGTTCGACCCGTCCGAGGTGGCGCTCCTTGGGCCGGAGGAGGTGGACCTGCTCCTCCGCGACCCCCGCATCGTGCGCAACCGCCTCAAGGTGGACTCGGCCATATCCAACGCGGCGCGCTTTCTCGCCGTCCAACGCGAGTTCGGCAGCTTCGGGGACTATCTCTGGTCCTTCGTGGGCACAACGCCGGTTCAGAACGCCTGGAAGGAGATGGGGCAGCTTCCCGCCAGCAGCGCCCTCTCGGACGCCCTCTCCAAGGACCTCAGGCGGCGGGGCTTCCGTTTCGTCGGCACCACCATCTGCTACGCCTTCTGCCAAGCGGTCGGATTGGTGAACGATCACCTCGTGGATTGTTTTCGATACCGGGAGCTGGGCGGAACCGGGAGGGCATGAAGGCGGCGAGGGGGTGCGGCGCCATAGCGCCGGGGCGGCGAAGACCGGAGGAAAAGAAGAGAGGGGCCCGAAGGCCCCTCTCTTCGCGTCCAAAGTGCGGTTGCGAACATCAGTCGCGGATCACCTGGACCATCTCAGCCTGGGGCCCCTTGGCGCCCTGTTTGACCTCCAGGCTCACGCGGTCGCCCTCGACAAGCTTCCGGAAGCCATTGGACTGAATGGCGCTGTAGTGAACGAAGACGTCCTTCCCCTCGTCCACCGTGATGAATCCATACCCCTTTTTCTCGTCGAACCACTTGACAGTTCCTGTGACCACAACCGACTCCTTAAAAAGCTCCCCCGGCAAACCGCTCGCCGGAGAGGGGAAACTAGCACCGTTGTGGTCTGCAAGTCAAGCGGGGCGGGAGGCGGTTGTCGGGGGGGTCCGCCGAACCTACACTAAGAACTTGCCCACGCGGTGCGGGCGGATTGCACTGGAGGCGACGATGACAACGGTCGGCATGGACTACCGGGTCCTGCCCGGCAAGGAGCGGGTTTTCGAGGACGCGTTCCGAAACGTTCTGGAGGCCCTGGCCGGCGCCGCGGGCCACCGCCGGACCCGGCTCTACCGGGAGGTGGAGGCGCCCGCGGTCTACCTCATTCTCTCCGAGTGGGACGACGCGGAAGCATTCAAGGCGTTCATCGGGTCGGATCGGTTCCGCCGCGTCACGGAGTGGGGGCTGGATCAGGTCTTGGCCGCCCGGCCCGTTCACACGGTCTACGGGGCCTGAGGGAAGCTCAAGGCAGGCGCGCCCGCTCGTACTGTTTCGGCCAGTCCACCTGGGCCCCGAGCTTCCGCGCGGCGGCGAGGGGCCAGTAGGGATCGCGCAGGAGCTCCCGCGCCAGAAGAACGGCATCCGCCTGGCCCGTCGCGACGACCTGTTCCGCCTGAACGGCATCCGTGATGAGACCCACGGCGCCGGTGGGAATGTGCGCCTCGCGCCGGACGGCGGCGGCGAAGGGTACCTGATAGCCTGGGCCCGCCGGGATGCGGGCGTGGGGGACGAGCCCCCCGCTCGAGCAATCCACCAGGTCCACCCCCGCCTCCTTGAGCCAGCGGGCAAAGGATATGGACTCTTCGAGGCTCCATCCCCCCTCCGCCCAATCGGTGGCCGAGATCCTCACCATCAGAGGGAGCCGTTCGGGCCACTCCTCCCGCACCGCGCGGACCACCGCCAGGGGCAGACGGGCGCGGTTCTCCAGGGTTCCGCCGTGGTCGTCGGTGCGATGGTTGGAGAGGGGCGAGAGGAACTCGTGCATCAAGTAGCCGTGCGCCATGTGCAGCTCCGCCACCTCGAACCCGGCCACGAGAGCCCGCCGGGCGGCGGCCCGGAAGGCCCCGACCGCCCCCTCCAGGTCCGGGGCCGCCATCTCGCGGGGAACGGCGGAGTGCTCGTCGAACGGCAAAGCGCTGGGGGCCAGCGGCGTCCATCCTCCGGCGGAAGGGGGAACGGTCCCTCCCCCCTTCCAGGGGGAGGTGGAAGAGGCCTTCCGCCCGGCGTGGGCCAGTTGGATGCCGGGAACGGCTCCCTGCTGCCTGATGAAGGCGGTGATCGGCGAGAGGGCCCGGGCCTGCTCGTCGGACCAGATCCCCAGGTCGTCCGAGCTGATGCGGCCCTCGGGGGAGACCGCGGCGGCCTCGGTCAGCACGAGCCCCGCCCCGCCCACAGCGCGGCTGCCGAGGTGGACGAAGTGCCAGGGCTGGGCCATGCCGTCGATGGCGGAGTATTGGCACATGGGGGAGACGAAGACGCGATTTCGAAATCGGATGCCTCGCAGGTCCAGCGGAGAAAAGAGAACGCTCATCGAAACACCTCCTGAGGCGGGCGGGTGCCCGATCCGGTGGATCGGGCCGAGCGCCGGAGGCTCCATTCTAGCGGGCGCTCCTGCGAATCGGCAAACCGCGCCGACGGCAAGGGAGGAGGAGGACAGAAGTAGCTGTCAAACCCTATTTCAGCTTACACCTGGGTGGTTTGCCTTCCGGAGCGAAGCGGAGGAAGGCGCGTTCCGGCG
>JBAWEQ010000166.1:0-1660 GCA_049591295.1 Acidobacteriota bacterium | reverse complement strand
ATGGAGAGTGATGCAGGGCTAAAGGCCCTGGCAGGGCTTTGCCGTAGTGCGCATTTGATCGGGCATCGGGCCGTAACCGGGCATTCTTCGACAAACGTGTTGCCCTGACGCACGATCTGTTAATGGCCTCTTCGAGAATGCAATCGAAGTTATGTGGTTGTATGAAAGGGGTTCATGGTGAAGGCTTATACCGCTGAAGAGCTTGCGCAGGGAAACGGTGAAAGCGGGAATAATTGCTTAGTGGCTGTGCGAGGCAGAGTTTACGACGTCTCCACGAGCAAACGATGGGCTCGCGGCGAGCACATGAAGCGGCATCGTGCCGGAGCCGATCTGACAAATGATATCGAGGCCGCGCCTCATGGCTTGGAAATCCTTGAGAAGTTTGAAGCTGTAGGAACTTATGAGAAAGTCCCCGAAGAACCCGAAGCAGGACTAAAGGGGCGAATTGAGCTCTGGCTGGACCGTCACCCGTTTTTCAGAAGACATCCTCATCCCGCTGTCGTTCACTTACCTATAGGGATTTTGGCAGTGGCGCCGCTTTTCGAGTTGGGGGCTCTGACCGCCGGTTCCACATGCACTGAGTGGGCGGCCTTCTGTAGCCTGGTCATCGGTGTGCTTTTTGTCCCGGTGGCGATGGCAACCGGCTATTTCACATGGTGGATCAATTATGACAATTCGGACTCGCCCATAATACTTATGAAACGTCGCTTGGCCTGGGTTGCTCTATTTCTGGGGGTATTCACCATCTTACTGAGACTGTTTGCACTTGACAATCCCCTTGGCAGAGGGAGCAATTACATCATCGTCTATGTTGTCAGTCTGGTTGCGCTGACGATTATTGTGGCTTGGATCGGTTTTCTAGGCGGCAAATTGACTTTCCCTTACGAAACTAACAAAGGGTGACACAATTTTAGAGGGGCTTCAGAATGGACTACACCAACGGACGTGTTGCGGAATTGCCCGGCCTGAATCCGGCCATGAACTGGAAATTGTTTCTCGGACTATCTCGAACCCCTCATGGCGTTCTGGACATGGCGACGCCACCCATGGCAGCTCTGCTCTGTCTGGGTCATTTCCCGCCGATTACGGTAGTAATTGTGGGGTTGATCACAGCATTTGCCGGCTATACGGCCGTATATGCTCTTAATGACCTCGTCGATCATCGCGTGGATAAGGAAAGGCTCTCTTTGAGAGAGCGCGCAACGGATCTCCCCACTCTTGATGAAATCATGGTGCGGCATCCTGTGGCCCAGGGATTGCTGTCGTTCAAGAATGGTCTTTGGTGGTTTTTGTTTTGGGCGATAGTTGCCCTTGCAGGGGCATGGTGGCTCAATCCCCTCTGTGCGGGCCTCTTTGTTGTATCGACTTCGTTAGAAACGCTCTACTGTAAGCTGCTTCGGATTAGCCATCTCAAGATAATTCCGTCGGCCCTTGTGAAAGCGAGTGGCGGCCTTGCAGGTGTGTACGCCGTGGATCCCAATCCGTCGCTCGGGTTCGTAGCCGTCCTATTCCTGTGGTTGGCCGCCTGGGAAGTGGGGGCTCAAAACATAGCCAACGATATAGTGGACATGGAGGATGACGCGAGAGTGTCGGCACGGACTACTGTTACCATCAAGGGGGTGCCGGAGTCGGTCTTTGTTATGTTAGGCGCGGTTTCCAT
>JBAWEQ010000165.1:0-14568 GCA_049591295.1 Acidobacteriota bacterium | reverse complement strand
GCTGGGGGCCTGGTCCGGGCGCGTCCACGCCAGCGTGGCCGCGTTCCGTCCACAGTCCCTCAGCCGCCCTTCGGGCGCCAGCCCGAGCCTCATCTGATGTGTGCGGTCCCCCCACACTCCACGGGTGCGCCGGCGGCGACGGACCTCCTGCTTCGTTAGCCTTCGGCGTCCGCATCCTCAGCGTACAGGGAGTACGCTTGCGGTGCTGCCGCCTCGTCTTCCTCGCATGAGGCCCATCGGCGCCGGGACGCGCCTTCCGTCGCTTCGCTCCGGAAGGCAAACCCCTAAAGTGCGAGCTGATATTGGTTTGATCAGCGATGAAGCAGGATTCTCCACCGCCGCCTCCCCTCCTCGCCCAATTGCTTAATCGCTCAATCGCTTAATCGCCCAATCGCTCAATCGCTCAATCGCTCAATCGCTTAATCCCCCTGCCCCCCTTTCGGTATACACTCGCTCCATGCGCGTCTACCTCTCCCGCTGGGTCAGCCTGGATGCGGAATCGAACCTTCGCCGCTTGGGCGAAGAGACCGCGCGGGCGGCCGGGGGTGGGGCGGAG
Source organism: Acidobacteriota bacterium (assembly GCA_049591295.1). Taxonomy (GTDB): domain Bacteria; phylum Acidobacteriota; class UBA4820; order UBA4820; family DSQY01; genus DTPS01. The sequence goes on along the minus strand of JBAWEQ010000165.1, from coordinate 14,012 downwards.
CTGGCCTGCTTCCCCGAGGCCTTCTTGCACGGCTATACCCGGACGGTGGAGCCGGAGAGGGTTCGGGCGGCCTTCGCGGAGGCTTCCGCCGCGAATCCAGGCGTAGTGTACCTCTTCGGCTCCTTCACGGAGGCGCGCCGCAACCGGATGACCCTCTGGAGGGCCGGCCGGGAGCTGGCGCGCTACGACAAGGTCCACCTCTTCGCCCCCAACGACGAGGCCTCCCTCTGGGACCCGGGAGACCGTTACGTGGCGGTGAGGCTGGGCGAGCTGACGCTGGGCCTGATGACCTGCAACGATCTGCGGTTTCCCGAGCAGGCCCGGGCCCTGCGGATGGAGGCCCGCTGCACGCACTTGGCGGTGGCGGCGTGGTGGCCGTGGCGGCGCCATCACGTCTGGGAGACGCTGCTGAGGGCGCGCGCCATCGAGAACGGGGTGTGGGTGCTGGGCTGCTGCGTGGCGGCCTCCGCCTATCCGGGGGAGGAGTTTGCGGGAGCGGGGAACCTCCTCTTCGACCCTCACGGAGAGCCCGTCCGAACGCCGGACGACCGCTTCTACGAGCTGGAGCCCCGGCGCGGAGAGGGGCTCCTGGTGGATCCCCTGGAGACCTTCCTGCCCGTGGATCGGGTGGATCTCGTGCGGCCGTGAGGGCGAAGCGGCCCCTTGGCCCTGCCCGTGAGCTGGGGTATGATGCACCGGTAGGATGGGTACGCACCCCGTCCCTTTGTGGGGTTCGAGCCCTGTGCAACGTGCCCTGTGAACCCCGCCAGGCCCGGAAGGGAGCAACGGTAAGCAGCAAGCCCGTGTGCCGCAGGTCGCTTGAACCCCATACCCTTTTGTGGGGCTCGGCCCACGCGGGGAGCGGTGCCCCGGCGGCACCCGAACCCGGTTGCGCCGGACCTCCGTTTGAGCAGGTGGTGGCCCATGGCCCATGAAGCGCTGGCTCGGAAATATCGCCCCAGGACCTTCGAGGAGATGGTGGGCCAGGAGGCCGTGGTCCGGACGCTGACCAACGCCCTGAAGTCGCGGAAGATCCACCCGGCCTACATCTTCTCGGGCATCCGCGGGGTGGGAAAGACCACCGCCGCGAGGCTCTTCGCCAAGGGGCTCAACTGCGAAAAGGGCCCCACCGCAGTCCCCTGCAACGAGTGCGCCTCCTGCCTGGAGATCGCGGCCGCGCGGTCCATGGACGTCCTGGAGATCGACGGCGCCACCAACACCAAGGCCGAGGAGGCGCGGGACCTCATGCAGGCGGCCCGCTACATGCCGGTGCGGGACCGCTTCCGCGTCTTCATCATCGACGAGGTCCACATGCTCTCCACGGCGGCCTTCAACGCCCTCCTCAAGACCCTGGAGGAGCCGCCGCCCCACGCCATCTTCCTCCTGGCCACCACGGAGCCCCACAAGATCCCGGAGACCATCCACAGCCGGGCCCAGCACTTCCAGTTTCGGCGAGTGACCGAGGCGCAGGTGGTCCGTCATCTGGAGGCGGTCTGTCAGAGCGAAGGCGTCCAGGTGGATCCGGCGGCCCTGCGGCTCGTGGCCCGCTCCGGCGAAGGGTCGGTGCGCGACGGCCTGACCCTGCTGGACCGCCTCATGGCCTATGCCGACGGGCCCGTGACCGAGGCCCTCGCGGTGGAGGTTCTGGGGGTGGTGGGGCGGGAGGCGCTCCTCGGACTGCTGGATCTGCTGGCGGCGGGAGACGCCGGCGGGGTGCCGGCCTTCGTGGATGGCCTGCGCGAACGGGGACAGAGCCTGGAGCGCTTCCTCTCCGACTTCACGGAGCTGACGAGGGACGCGCTCCGGATCCGGGTGGCAGGGGAGGAGGCGCCGGGGGATGACCCGCACCTGGCCCGGGTGGCGTCCCGCTTTTCCCTGGAGGACCTCCTGCGGCTCTGGGACCTTCTGGTCGCAACCCAGCAGCGCATGAAGGGAGCGCCGGACCCCGACGCGCTCCTGGAACTCCAGCTCGTGAAGGCTGCGCTCCTGCCGAAAATTCTCCCCCTCGACCAGCTCCTGGCCGGTGCGGCAATCGCAGCGCCGGCGTCAGAGCCCCCCTCGATCAGGAGCGAAGCCAGCCAACCCGCCGGCCCCTCGCGGCCGATGGCAAAGGCCGATTCCCCCGATCCCCAGGAAGCCACCGAGGAGGCGGGCGACGGGCTGCGGTTCCGAGCCCTCATCCCCTTCCAGAGGATGGACGAACACGAGGCCCACTCCTATGAAGCGGAGGACGAGCGCTCGGAGCGGTTCCGGGAGGAGGCGAGCCACCGCCTACCCCTGGCGGGCCCGGCCCTCTCCACGGCGCGGATCTCGCTCGATCCGGAAGGGACGGTTCACGTCGCGCTGCCGGCCACGGCGGCCACCGCGGCGGCCCTGCTCAACTCCAAGGAGAGGAAGCACCAACTGGAAGAAGTGGCTCGCCAGCTCGGACTCGCCGGATCGGTTCTCATCGAGACGGGGGAGGCGGGGCCCGCCGAACCGGCCCGGACGGGACCGGGCGCCCCGGAGGAAGAGCACGGACAGGCCGTCGGGCGCGTGATGAAGATACTGGGCGGCCAGGTGCAGAAGGTGACGCCCGTGGCGCTGGAGCCCCCAGCAGGAGGAACCGATGCCGAACCTGAGTAAACTGCTCAAACAGGCCCAGAAGATGCAGGAGCAAGTCCAGCAGGAGATGGAGGCGCTGGTCATCGAGGAGTCGGCCGGCGGCGGCATGGTCACCGTCCGGATGAGCGGCCAGAAACAGATCCTGAAGGTGACGCTGGACTCCTCCCTCCTCGTCCCCTCCGAGAAGGAGATGCTCGAGGACCTGCTGGTGGCCGCGGTGAACCAGGCGGCGCGGAAGGTGGACGAGACCCTCCAGGACAAGCTGGGCGGCCTGGGAACGGGCCTGGGCCTCCCGGGCATGTGACGAAGGGCCGGTGAAGGCCGTGAGCGCCTATCCGCCCAGCCTCCGGCGCTGTCTGGAGGAGCTCCAGAAACTGCCCGGCATCGGGCCCAAATCGGCCCAGCGCATCCTCTTTCACCTCTTGGAGAGGGGGGCGGGAGCCTCCGTCGAACTGGCGGAAACCCTCCTGGCCCTCGGGAACCGAGTGGAGCGCTGCCCGGACTGCCGGGCCTTCAAGGAAGCGGGCGCGGCGTGCGCGCTCTGCGGCGATCCATCGAGGGACGGGCGCCTGCTCTGCATCGTGGAATCGGCCGCGGATGTGCTGCTCATCGAGGCGACGGGGGAGTTCCGGGGCCATTACCACGTCCTTCACGGCCTCCTCTCCCCGATGAAGGGCATACACCCCGAGCAGCTGGGGCTGGAGGTGCTGGACAGGCGCCTGGGAGGCGGGACGGTGGAGGAGGTGATCCTCGCCACGCCGCCCACGGCCGAGGGCGAGGCCACCGCCTCCTACCTGGCCAACCACCTGGCCGGACGGGTGGCCCAGATCAGCCGGATCGCCTACGGGCTGCCCGTGGGCACGGACTTCCAGTACGTGGATACGCTGACGCTGAGCAGGGCGCTGTCGGGGCGGCGGCGGTTCCTGTAAACCCCCGGCCCGGCCCGAAGGGGGGCCTTCGGAAGGGCCGTAGTTCAGAGGGGGCTTGATTTTCAGCGTATTGCATCCCTTCCGGACTGTGTGGTATACGAATCAGGATTGGAGGAGACCCGTATGGGCGCGTCCGACCTCATCATGTATGAGGAAGAATTCCAGAGAATCAAAGAGGTCATCAGCAAGCTCAGGGTCGACGCCAACGCCAACGTGGTCTTTCTCGTGGACAAGAACGGCCAGCAGATCGCCGCCACGGGGGACATCGAGCGCCTGGACACGACCTCCCTGGCCTCCCTCACGGCGGGCAACGTGGCGGCCACCGACGGGCTGGCCAAGCTCATCGGCGAGAAGGAATTCTCCGTTCTCTTCCACGAGGGCGAGAAGGACAACATCCACATCTCCATCGTCGGGGGGAAGGTCATCCTGGTCGTGATCTTCGACGAGCGCTCCTCCCTCGGGCTGGTTCGCCTCCGGGTCAAGCGGAGCTCGGAGGAGCTCAACCGGCTCTTCCAGCAGATCATGGAAAAGACCGAGCGCGAGAGGGCCGCCGGGGAATCCTCCTTCGATTCTCCCTTTGCGGAGATCACGGACGAGGATATCGACGCTCTGTTCAACGAGTAGACGATCTAAGGAAGTGGGTGCATGTCTTTCATCAACTACGCCTCACGCGAGATCAACTGCAAGATCGTCTACTACGGCCCCGGCCTGTGCGGCAAGACCACGAACCTCCAGTACATCTACGAGAAGACCAACCCGAGCGCGAAGGGGAAGCTCATCTCCCTCGCCACGGAGACGGACCGGACCCTCTTCTTCGACTTCCTCCCGCTGGACCTGGGGACGATCCGAGGGTTCAAGACCCGCTTCCACCTCTACACGGTGCCGGGCCAGGTCTTCTACGACGCGTCCCGGAAGCTCATCCTGAAGGGGGTGGACGGCGTGGTCTTCGTGGCAGACTCCCAGGAGGCCCGCATGGACGCCAACGTGGAGTCCGTGCACAACCTCGAGTCCAATCTGAAGGACCACGGCTACGATCTTGCGGTGGTCCCTTACGTGCTACAGCTCAACAAGCGGGACCTCCCCACCGCCATCCCCATTGAAGAGATGCTGCGCCAGCTCAGGATCAAGAGCGAGCCCTACTTCGAGGCGGTAGCCCCCAAGGGGATCGGCGTCTTCGACACGCTCAAGGCCTGCGCCAAGCAGGTCCTCATCGAACTCAGCAAGAAGTAGGGCTGGGTTTCCCAATCAGAAGCTGAGCACAGAGACACAGAGGCACAGAGAATATCTTTGAGGGCAAGGCCTTACGATCCCCTAGTGCGCTCGGCGATGGAGGCGGACGGGACCGGATTGGGCACCTTGCGGCGGCTCCCGGGTTTGGCCTCGCCCCGGCGGGTTCACCAGTGGGCGATCTCCGTCCATGAGCCGCGCCACCAGCGATACACGCGGACCCTCCCGTCGATGCCGGCCACGCGAAAAGCCCATCCCTCTTTGCCGGAGGCATCGCGAGCGTACAGCGTGCCCGGAGTGGCGGTGGCACGGGGAGTGAAGCTCAGGAGGTCAGTGGGGCCGAAGCGGATGGGGTCCTGCCCCGTGAGGCTCTTTCCGGACGGATCCCGATCCACGCCGGGCGGAAGCCCCGGCTCTGCGGCACCCTGCCCCAGAGTTATGGGCGAAGAGAGGGACCGGTCGATGCCGTCCCTGATGTCCGAGAGGGACAGGCCGTCCTGATCTCCATCCGCATACAACTGGGCCGTGATGCCGGAAGGGCCGCCTCGGAAGAGAAGGCCCGTGTTCTGGCGTCGGATCACCGCCGTGGAGGAGGCCTCCACCACGAGGGCGTGGAAGGTGGTTGCGAGGCTCTTCAGGGCGCTCTGTTCGAGCTGGCGTCCCAGGGCTCCGGCCGCCGTGATCGCACATAAACCCAGGATGGCCGCCGTGACGAGCACGTCGGCGCAGCTCATCCCGCGTTCCCCTCTGCGACTGGCACGCGTTCTTTCGGACATGGTCTCCTCCTCGGCGCCGGAGAGGCGAGGGGCGGCGGGCCGTAGTCCGCCGCCCCCCTGCGGGCCTACAGGGTCAGGTAGGGCCGGATCGCCTCCAGGAGCTTGGGGCCGATGCCCTTCACGTTCCTGAGCTCGTCCACGGTCTTGAAGCCGTTGTGGGCGGTCCTGTACTCCACCATGCGCTGGGCCACCTTGGGGCCGATGCGGGGCAGGGCGTCCAGCTCCTCGGCCGAGGCCGAGTTCAGGTTGATCTTCCCTTCGATGGTCTTGGCCGCCTTGGGCTTGCGCTGAGCTTTCTGCGCCTTTGGCGTCCTCTGGGCCTTCTGGACCTTCACGGCCGATGCCTGCTGCTGAGGAGTCGCGGCCGAAGTGGGAAGACCCGAAACCGTGAGCGCTCCGGCGACCATCATCCCAGCCAGTGCCACCATCCACCGTCCGATCATTGCCTTCATGGGATCCTCCTCGCGGCCTGTGCCGCATGAAAGGGGCCCTCACCGGGTTCCCCTGTCCCGAAGCCCCCTTCGGGGACGATTTCTGAAAGGCATCCTGCATGCCATCGGCTCCGTACATGAAAAAAGCCTTTGGGTAACTGCCAGAAAGGCCCATGCCCATGAGCACCGAGGTAAAATCGCCCCGCGAGAAAATGGACAGGTGGAGAAGATGTCATGCAGGATCAGCTGGTTGCGATGTAAACCCCATTGGACAAGGGTGGGGCAGGGGGCCGACTCCGCTTCGTTTCTCTAAATGATTGATCCATAAGTAGATATTCAGCGGATGCCCCTGCGGGTGCGATCCAGGAGCGCCTCCGGCCGCTGGCAGTGGGCTTGCTCTTCCCCGGGCCGGAGGTGGACCATGCGAGAACATTGTCTTGGAATCAAGGAGATGCCCGAACCCGAAAGGCCCCGGGAGCGGTGCCTGCGGTGCGGGCCCGCGGCCTTGAGCACGACGGAGCTGCTGGCCATTCTGCTCCGGACTGGAACGAGGGGGAAGACGGCCCTGGATCTTTCTTCGGAGTTGCTCTCCCGGTGCGGCTCCCTGCGGGCTCTCAGTGCGGTCGAACCCTCGGAGCTGGCCCGCGCATACGGCCTGGGGCCCGCCAGGGCGGCTCAGTTGCTCGCCGCCCTGGAGCTGGCCCGGCGCTTCACGGAGGAGGAGGTTCGGCTCGCCGAGACCCTCTCCGGGGCCGAAGAGACCTACCGCTTTCTGAAGCCGCGTCTGCGCGACCTTCCCCATGAGGTCTTCGCGGTCATCTTCCTCAATCAGAAGCACGGGGTCCTCAGCTACCGGGAGATGTTCCGCGGGTCCATCCACGCCAGTTCCGTGCACCCGAGGGAGATCGTGAAGGCGGTCCTCAAGGAGAACGCGGCCGCCGTGATTCTGGCCCACAACCACCCGAGCGGCCACGTCTCTCCCAGCCCCGACGACCTCAGGCTCACCGAGGAGCTGAAGGGCCTCCTCAGCCACCTGGACGTGCGCGTGCTGGATCACCTGATTGTCGGCGGGAACGGCTACTTCAGCTTCGCCCGCGAGGGGCTGCTGAACGGATAGAGCCGAGAAGGGCAGTGACGAGAACGCGCGAGAACGAAGGCGCGGGAAGAAATTGGGCCGGGGAATTCCGGTCAACCCTCACTGGTCGCCTTGCGCCTTCTCCTCATCTCCTCATTTCCTCATCTCGTCCCGGCTTCCTTCCACCCGCCGCTCGTCGCTCAAAGCCCTTCGAAGACCTCCCGGGCGGCCTCGATCGTGCGGCGAATGTCGGCCTCGGTGTGGGCGGCGCTGAGGAAGCCCGCCTCGAACTGGCTGGGCGCCAGGTAGATGCCTCGCTCCAGCATGCCCCGCATGAAGCGGCCGAATCGCTGGGTGTCGGACTGGGTCGCCGTGACGTAGTCCGTCACGGGGCCCGCATGGAAGAAGCCGGTGAACATGGAGCCCACGTGGTTGCCCGTGAAGGGCACCCCGTGCTGGCCGGCGATCACGGCAAGGCCCGCGGCTAGGCTGGTGGTGAGCTGTTCGAGGCGGAGGTAGAGCGCCTCCCCCTCCCGCTCCAGGACCCTGAGCGTGGCCAGGCCCGCCGCCATGGCCAGCGGGTTGCCCGAGAGGGTGCCGGCCTGGTAGATCGGTCCGGCGGGGGAGACCTGGCTCATGAGGTCCCGCCTGCCGCCGTAGGCGCCCACGGGCAGGCCTCCGCCGATGATCTTCCCGTAGGTGGCCAGATCGGGCCGCACCCCGGCGAGCTGGGCCATACCGCCGAGTCCGATGCGGAAGCCGGTCATGACCTCGTCGAAGATGAGGACGATCCCCTCCCGCTCGGTGATGGCCCGTACCGCCTCCAGATAGCCGGGCCTGGGCGGGATGACCCCCATGTTGCCGGGCAGCGGTTCCAGGATGAAGGCTGCGATCTGCCCCCGGTTCTCTTCGCAGGCGAGCTCCAGGGCCTGGACCTTGTTGAACGGGATGACCAGCGTGTCCTTCGCCAGGGAGGCGGGCACGCCAGGGCTGGAGGGGGTCCCGAAGGTGAGGGCGCCGCTTCCCGCCTCCACCAGCAGAGAGTCGCCGTGCCCGTGGTAACAGCCCGCGCACTTGACGATCTTGTCGCGGCCCGTGGCGCCCCGTGCCAGGCGCAGGGCCGACATGGTGGCCTCGGTGCCCGAGTTCACCATGCGTACCATCTCCAGGTGGGGGAGGTGGCTCGTCAGCCACTCGGCCATCTCCACCTCGAGCCGCGTGGGGGCTCCGAAGGAGGCGCCGTTCTTGAGCGCCCGCTCCACGGCCTCCCGGACCTCCGGGTGGTTGTGGCCGAGGATCATGGGGCCCCAGGAGCCCACGTAATCGAGGTAGGTGTTGCCGTCCTCGTCGGTGAGGGTCGCGCCCTCCGCCCGCGCGATGAAGGGCGGGTCGCCGCCCACCGAGCGGTAGGCGCGCACGGGCGAGTTGACGCCGCCGGGAATGAGCGGGATGGCCCGCTTCAGCAAGTCTTGGCTCCGCGTTCGTTTCACCTTGGCCTCCGATCATCGGGAATGGAGCCCATTCGGTCCCTCGTCTCCGGGCACGAAAACGCCCCGGGGAGAGAAGCTCCTCCCCGGGGCCCATTATCGGCCAGAAGCGGCCGGCCGATCTACTCCGCCTCCGCGGCCTCCGCGGGGGCCGCCCCGGCCCCGGTGAGCCCCGCCTTCTCGCGGACCTTGACTTCGATCTCGTCCATGAGCTTGGAGTTCTCCACCAGGTACTGGCGGGCGTTCTCCTTGCCCTGCCCCAGGCGGGTCTCGCCGTAGGCATACCAGGTGCCGGCCTTGTCGACGATCTTGTGCTCCACGCCCAGATCGAGGATGTCGCCGGCCTTGGAGATGCCCGTGCCGTAAAGGATGTCGAACTCGGCCACGCGGAAGGGAGGGGCCAGCTTGTTCTTGGCCACCTTGACCTTGACCCGGCCGCCGATGACCTGGCCGGCCGCGTTCTGGATGTTGGCGATCCGGCGGATGTCGAGCCTGACCGAGGCGTAGAACTTGAGCGCCCGGCCCCCGGTGGTGGTCTCGGGGTTGCCGAACATGACGCCGATCTTTTCGCGAAGCTGGTTGATGAAGACGCAGGTGGTGTTGCTCTTGCTGACGATGCCGGTGAGCTTGCGCAGGGCCTGCGACATGAGCCGGGCCTGAAGCCCCACGAAGCTGTCGCCCATCTCTCCCTCGAGCTCGGCCTTGGGCACGAGGGCGGCCACCGAGTCGATCACCACGATGTCGATGGCCCCGGAGCGCACCAGGGCCTCGGCGATCTCCAGCGCCTGCTCGCCCGTGTCGGGTTGGCTGATGAGCAGGTTGTCCACGTTGACTCCCAGCCGCTGGGCGTAGTCGGGGTCCAGGGCGTGCTCGGCGTCCACGAAGGCGGCCATGCCCCCGTTGCGATGAACCTCGGCGACGGCCTGCAGGGCCAGCGTGGTTTTGCCCGAGGATTCGGGCCCGTAGATCTCGACCACCCTGCCGCGGGGCAACCCGCCGATGCCCAGGGCCAGGTCCAGGCTGAGGCTCCCGGTGGAGATGATCTCCGCCTTCACTTTGGCGCCGCGCTCGCCCAGGCTCATGATGGAGCCCTTGCCGAACTGGCGCTCGATCTGGGCCACGGCGGCGTCGATGGCCTTCTTCCGTTCTTTCGAGATCTCCATGGTTCTGGCCTCCTCCTTCGTTTCAGGCCCCAGGATGGGGCGTCCCCTTTCGAAAAGCAACCCTGGGAATCCCCGATCAAGAAGCATGCCAAGCGGCCCCCCGGGTTCGCCGGGGGGCCGCCGGTCGGTAGCCGCTGAGAAGCGAGCGGTGCCCACCCGGAGCCGGGCGGCTACTCCACGTCTCCCTCCAGCATGAGGCTCAGGATGATGGCCTTCTGCGCGTGGAGCCGGTTCTCGGCCTCGTCGAAGACCACGGACTGCCACGACTCGATCACCTCCTCGGTGACCTCCTCGCCGCGGTGGGCGGGCAGGCAGTGCATGAAGATGGCGTCCTCCTTGGCCATGGCCATGAGGGCGGTGTTGACCTGGTAGGGCCGGAAGATGGCCTTCCGCTTCTCGGCCTCCGCCTCCTGGCCCATGGATGCCCAGACGTCGGTGTAGATGACGTCCGCACCCGAAACCCCCTCCTTCAGATCGTGCGTCACGGTCATGGTGGCACCGGTTTCCCGGGCATCATCCCGCGCCATCGCGAGCATCTCGGGCTTGGGGTCGAAGCCCTCGGGGCAGAGGATCCGCACGTTCACCCCGGTCTTGGCGCCGGCGAACATGAGGGAGTGGGCCACGTTGTTCCCATCGCCCACGAAGGCCAGCGTGAGCCCCTTCAGCTCGCCCTTCTTCTCGAGGATGGTCTGGAAGTCGGCCACGGCCTGGCAGGGGTGGAGCAGGTCGGAGAGGCCGTTGATCACCGGGATGTCTGCGAATTGGGCCAGCTGGAGGATGGAATCGTGCGAGAAGGTGCGAGCCATGATGAGGTCCACCATGCGGTCCAGGGTCCGGGCGATGTCCGGCACGCTCTCCCGCTTGCCCAGGGAGATGTCGTTGGGCCCGAGGTAGATGGCGTGGCCGCCGAGCTGGGTCATCCCCGCCTCGAAGCTCACGCGGGTGCGCAGGCTGGGTTTCTCGAAGATCATGGCCATGGCGTGGTTGACCAGGGCATCCTCGTATTGGTCGGGGCTGGCCTTGACCTTGAGCGCCACCTCGAGGAGGTGGTCCATGGTAGCCGGCGATAGATCGTGAATGGAGATGAAGTCTTTGCGGTACATGTCGGGCTCCTCCTTGGATCGGCGGCGACGGGCGCCTCCTATCGCTTGAATGGCGAAGGCCTCGCGGACAGCTCGGTCATGCCCAAAAGCGGCCGCGTCCTTCAGCCCCGCTTGGCCGTCTCCAGGCGGTGGATCTTCTCGGTCTTCTCGGTCTTTTCGTGGATGATGCGGGTTCCGGCCCTGCCCTCGGAGGCAGCCTGGAGGTGGGCGGCGTCGGTGATGACGACGCTGCCGCCCTTGCGGACCAGGAACTGGACGGCTGCCTCCACCTTCGGTCCCATGGAGCCGGGCGGGAACTGGCCCTCCTTCTGGTACCGGAGGATCTCATCCAGAGAGACCCCGGACAGGGCCTTCTGATCGGGCTTCCCGAAATTCACGTAGAGGCAGGGGACGGAGGTGATGATGAGCATCTCGTCCACATCTAGCTCGCAGGCCAGCAGGACGGAGGTGCGATCCTTGTCGATGACCGCCTCCACGCCGCGGTGGGTGCCGTCAAGCTCCCGCACCACGGGGATGCCTCCCCCTCCCCCGGCGACGATGATGGAGCCCGTCTCGAAGAGCGCCTTCAGGGCCCCCACCGAGAGGAGCCGTTTGGGCTTGGGCGACGGGACGACCTTCCTGTAACCCCGGCCGCTGTCCTCCACCATCGGCCAGCGCTCCACCTCCATGAGGTGCTTGGCGCGGTAGGCGGTGTAGAAGGGACCGATGGGCTTGGTGGGATTCCGGAAGGCGGGATCCTCCGCGTCCACCTCCACCTGACTGAGCACGGACATGAGGTCCCTCTGAATGCCCCGGCGCTGGAGTTCGTTGGAGAGCGCCTTCTCGATGAGGTATCCCATGCTGCCCTGGGTTTCGGCCACGCATACATCCAAGGGGAGGGGCGGGACCTTGGTCACCGCCTCCTCCACCCGGATCAGGTTCTGCCCCACCTGCGGACCGTTTCCGTGCACCAGCATGACGCAGGCATAGTTCTCCAGCAGCGGAACCAGCTGGCCGGCGGCTTCGTCGGCGTTGGCGAGCTGCTCGCGGAGCGTGCCCTTTTCGCCGGCCTTGATGAGGGCGTTGCCCCCGAAGGCCACCAGCGCTTTCTTCTTCCTCATGGCAGGCCTACAGCAACCGCTTGAGCGGCACCTCCAGCGTGGGCTGGCCGATCTCCTGCAGCTCGTACTGGACGCGGACCGAGGGCTTGTTGATGCGGATGATGCGGCCCAGGTCGATGGGCGTGGCGATCACCACCAGGTCGCACTCGGTGGAGTTGATGGTGGTCTCCAGGTCCTTGATCTGCTGGTCCCCGTAGCCCATGGCGGGCAGCAGGATGCCGATGTCCGGGTACTTCTCGTAGGTGGCCTGGATGGAGGCCACGGCGAAGGGCCGCGGATCCACCAGCTCCTCCGCCCCGAACTTCCGGGCGGCCATCACGCCGGCGCCGTACTGCATCTCTCCGTGCGTGAGGGTGGGGCCGTCCTCCACGACCAGCACGCTCTTGCCGGTGATGGCGGCGGGATCGGACACCTTCAGTGGCGAGGCGGCGTCCACGACCATGGCCTTGGGATTGAGCTGGTGGATGTTGAAGCGCACCTCGTCGATGTCGTCGCCGTTGGCCGTGTCGATCTTGTTGATGACCACCACGTGGGCGCGGCGCAGATTGGCTTCGCCGGGGTGATAGGCGATCTCGTGTCCCGGGCGGTGGGGATCGACGACGACGATCTCCAGGTCGGGCCTGTAGAAGGGCAGGTCGTTATTCCCGCCGTCCCACACGATCACGTCGGCCTCGCGCTCGGCCTCGCGGAGGATGGCCTCGTAGTCCACCCCGGCATAGACCACCACGCCGCGCTGAATGTGCGGCTCGTACTCCTCGCGCTCCTCGATCGTGCAGTGGTGCTTGTCCAGATCCTGGAGAGTGGCGAAGCGCTGCACGCGCTGGGCCACCAAGTCGCCGTAGGGCATGGGGTGGCGGATGGCCACCACGCGCTTGCCGGCGGCCTTCAAGATCTCGCAGACCCGGCGGGTCGTCTGGCTCTTGCCGCACCCCGTCCGGACGGCGCAGACGGAGACCACCGGCTTGCTGGAGGAGATCATGGTGTGGTCCGCGCCCATCATCATGAAGTCAGCGCCCGCGGCGATGGCCGTGGAGGCCTTGTGCATGACGGCTTCGTGGGAGACGTCGGAGTAGGCGAAGACCACGAGGTCCACCTTCTCCTTGCGGATCAGTTCGGGCATCTCTTTCTCGTCGTAGATCGGGATGCCCTCGGGATAACCTTCGCCCGCGAGGGCGGCGGGATATTTGCGTCCGGCGATGTCGGGAATCTGAGTCGCGGTGAATGCGACCACGCGGTACGAATTGTTGCCCCGAAAGAAGACGTTGAAGTTGTGGAAGTCTCTTCCGGCGGCTCCCATGATGAGGACATTCTGGGGTTTCATGGAACATACCTCCTTGCATGTGCGGCTGCCGGACCCGGCATTCTTCGCAGGCAAGAAGCAAAGCGTACCATTTACAGGGCTTTGGGGTCAACACAAACGGCGCGGGAAGGGGGAGAAGAATGCGCTCCTGACGGCCTTCAACACCACAAGATGGGGCCTTTGGGCGGGGGACCTCCGCGTCCCCCGCGCCCCCTTGCCGGGCCGCGGCTTCAAATCCCTTGAGCTTTCTGGCTGGGTAAACCAAAAGGGGCCTCTCGGCCCCTCTCGCTGCTCTCTTCTGGAGCGGGAAACGGGATTCGAACCTAGGCGCCGTAGCGTGCTCGCTCGCGTCAGAGTCCGCTCGCTGCGCCGCAACGGCGCCTAAGGTTCCCGGGGCGGGGCCCTCGGCTCGCCCCGCAGCGCTGCGGACGTTCGCTCTTCGCTCGCATTCTCGCGGCGGGGCTACGCCGTCTCCCGCCCTTCGAATCCCTAGAGTTTTCTGCCCGGGCAAACCAAAAGGGGCCTCTCGGCCCCTCTCGCTGCTCTCTTCTGGAGCGGGAAACGGGATTCGAACCACGCTCCGTCGCTCCCGCTCCCCGAGGAGGGGCTCAGCCGCCCCTCCTCGGCGGGCACTGCGTGCCCTGCTCCTCCCTGCCCTCACGCGGGCAGGCCTTTGGGCGGGGGACCTCCCCGTCCCCCGCGCCCCCTTGCCGGGCCGCGGCTTCAAATCCCTTGAGCTTTCTGGCTGGGTAAACCAAAAGGGGCCTCTCGGCCCCTCTCGCTGCTCTCTTCTGGAGCGGGAAACGGGATTCGAACC
>JBAWEQ010000164.1:0-1836 GCA_049591295.1 Acidobacteriota bacterium | reverse complement strand
GCGTACCCCTCGCCGGCCCAGAGATCCAGGAGGGCGCGCTCCATGCGGCGCAGCCGCGCGGCATCCGCCGTCCACAGGCCTGGGCTCAGGGCCCCGGCGACGGTCATGGTGAACCTCCCGCCCGGCGATCGAGCTCCGCCAGCACGTCGGCCAGCGCCACACCCCGGTCGGCCCAAAGCACCATCAGGTGGTAGAGGAGGTCGGCCGACTCGGCCGTCAGGGCCTTCTTGTCCTGGGCGAGGGCGGCCACCACAGCCTCCACGGCCTCCTCGCCCACCTTCTGGGCGACGCGGGCCGTCCCCGCCGAGAGGAGCCGTGCAGTGTAGGAGCCCTCCGGCCTCTCGGCCTTCCGGCTGGCCACCGTGGCTTCGAGGCGGAGGAGGGTTCCCGCCCCGGCGGCGCCCCAGAGCCTCTCGAAGAAGCAGCTCGGCGCCCCCGTGTGACAGGTGGGGCCCGAGGGACGAACGGCCACGAGCAGGGCGTCTCCGTCGCAGTCGGCGCTCACGCCCGCGACCTCGTGCACGTGGCCCGAGCTCTCGCCCTTGCGCCAGAGCCGGCTCCGCGAGCGAGAGAAGAAGTGCAGCTCGCCCGTGGCGAGCGTGCGGTCGTAGGCCTCGCGGCTCATGTAACCGAGCATCCTCACCTCACCCGTCAGCGCCTCCTGGACCACGGCGGGCACGAGCGGAGTCTTGTCGAAGTCGGGCTTCACAGCCGCACCTCCTGGCCCCACTGCGCGAGGGCCTGCTTCAGATCGGGAATGGAGAGCCTGCCCTCATGGAAGAGGGAGGCGGCGAGGACCGCGTCGGCACCCGCCTCGAGCGCGTCGCGGAAGTGCCCGGGGGACCCGGCGCCGCCCGAGGCGATCACGGGAAGCCGCGTGGCCTGGGCGAGGGCCCGGTAGAGGGAGCAGTCGAACCCCTCTCTCGTCCCGTCGGCATCCATGGAGGTCACGAGGAGCTCGCCCGCCCCCAGCCCCTCGGCGCGCGCCGCCCACTCGATGGCGTCCACCCCCGTGGGCCGCGTCCCCGCCCGGGTCACCACCTCCCACCCGCCGCCCGGCCTCCGGCGTGCGTCCACGGCAAGCACCACGCACTGGCAGCCGAAGCGCTCCGCCGCCTCGGACAACAGCTCGGGCCGCTCCACGGCGGCCGAGTTCACCGCCACCTTGTCGGCGCCCGCCATGAGCATTTCCCTCATGGCGGCGACGCTCCCCACGCCGCCCCCCGCCGTGACCGGCAGGAAGACCCGCTCGGCCACCCGCTCCAGGATGGAGAGGAGGGGGCGCCGCCCCTCCACCGTGGCGCTCACGTCCAGAAAGACCAGTTCGTCGGCACCCTCGGCGTCGTACCGGGCGGCCAGTTCCACCGGGTCGCCCGCGGGACGGAGGCCCTCGAAGCGGACGCCCTTCACCACTCCGGTCTCCTTGACGTCAAGGCACGGAATCACGCGCTTCATGCCCGGTACTCCGCGAGTTCGGACGGCCTCACCGTCCCCTCGTACAGGGCCCGGCCCACCACGGCCCCGGCCACTCCGGGCAGGGAGGCCAGGGCCCGCAGGTCGGTCGCGGAGCGCACGCCGCCCGATGCGATGCAGGCGGCGCCCTCGGGCAGCTCCCCGTAGAGCTCCAGGTTGGGGCCCGCCATCACGCCGTCCCGCTCGATGTCCGTCACGAGCACCTCCCCGTAACCCGTCTCTGCCGCCATGGCCATGGCCTCGCCGAGGCCGGCTCCCGCATCGGCTCGCCAGCCCGAGACCTTCACGCGCCCCCGGAGGACGTCCAGCGCCGCCACACAGCGAGCCGGCCCCAGCGCCGAGGCCAGGCGCCCCGCCTCGGCC
>JBAWEQ010000163.1:0-15495 GCA_049591295.1 Acidobacteriota bacterium | reverse complement strand
CCCTTGCGCTTCGCTAGCCCTTCACCTCCATCAGGTTGGGCAGGGGACTTTCACCCCCAAGCTTCCGAACATGCCCGGCACACCAACACTTCCCAAGGGGCTCCGCCCCTAGGGCGCCCGCCTGCGGCGGGCTGTTACCCCGAAAGAGCGGGGAGTCTTCCTCCCCGCACCCCTCCGTGTGCTGTCTTTCGCCTTCTTCCATTGTGAACCCATCACTGGGACAGCACACTAGCCTTCGACGGCCAAGGCGATCCGCCGGCGGGGCGTCAGTAGCAGATGCCCGGAAACTGGCGCAGGTAGGTCCGATCCTTCAGCTCGGTCAGCACGAAGTGCGCCAGGTCCGCCCGAGAGATGGCGGGGTCCGCGGAGGGGAGCTCGGAACCGAAGCCGTGGTGGTAGTGCTTGGTCAGCGGACCGTCCGTGAGCCGCCCCGGCCGCACGATGGTCCATTCCAGTCCGGAGCCGACGATGATGTCCTCCTGCGTCCGCTTGTCCTCGACGAAGGCCTCCACGAAGGCCGGAGTCAGGAGGAGGTTGAAGAGGAAGCCCACGTGCTGGCGCGTCTCCCCCACGCCCAGGGCGGATACGGAGACCATGCGGCCGACGCCGTGCCGCTGCATGGAGGCGATGATGTTCTCCAGCGCCGGGGCAAGTTCATGCCCCGAGCTGTCCATCGGTTCCCCCAGCACGGAGATCACGGCCGTGTGTCCCTTCACCGCGGCGTCAACGTCCTGGGCCTTCAGGGCATCCCCCCGGACGATCTTGAGGTTGGGATGGTGTGCCTCCATCTCCTTCCAGGGCAGGTCGAAGGCCGTGATGTGGAGCCCCGATTCCAGCCCCTGTTCGATCACGTGCCGCCCCGTCCTCCCCGCGGCGCCAAAAACGACTACGTTCATGATTCAGCTCCTTTGCCATGGGAGCGGGAACCCGTCCAGCCGCACCCCGTTCTGAAAGGTCGCCTCGACCCTCCGGCCGGACAGCTCATCGGGAGGCGGGATTGGGCCCGAAACGGGATGGGCTGCGCAGCCGGTCGGGCGGCTGGGCTCGGTTCCTCGGCTCCACCTGCTACAACCTGTCCGTGCGGCCAATATTTCGAGAAAGAGCGACGGGCTCGCGGCGCCTGCCTTCGAGGTTGGGTCGGGCAGACCGCACGGGCGTGCTCGGCGCGGCCCGAGGGCGCGCGTATCGAGGCGTCCCCCGCGATCCGGTAGAATCGGCGGCGGCGCTGCCACGGGGCTGGAAGGATCCGATCAGGCTGCGTGGCGCTTGAGGCGTTCCTCGTCGAGCCCCCACCAGAAGGCCTTCACGCCGTCCAGCATCTCGGCCGCCGCTTTCAGGTAGAGGTCGCCGTTGAAGTCGGGCCTGTCGAAGGCCTCCTGGAGCTCGTGGGAGGTGTGTGCGGCGTGGTTGTCCTCGATGCGGTCGTGCCAGGTGAAGAAGGCCAGGGGGAGGGGTGGGCACTGCTGCCGCTTGAAGGCGGAGAGTCCCTTGATGAGCTGCTTCCAGAAACCCGCCGCGGCCCAATGCTCGACGGCGTAGGAGGCGCCCATGCCCACCATGCCCAGGCCGTCCCCGTAGATCCGGGCGAGCTCGTCGCAGAAGTAAAGGGTGGAGGGCCAGCCATGCTTCCGCTTGCCCATGTCGGCGAAGGTCAGACCCAGCGGCTCCCCGAAGTGGAGCAGCCACTCGAAATGGCCGGCGCGAAAATGGAAGGCGCCTCCTTCCACGGAGCCCTCCGTGCCCACCAGATCGGGATCGCCCATCCGGTCCTTCTCCTCGTCGCTGAGCTGGCCGGAGCCGGCCTGGGGCCTGTCGCTCCTGAACATGACGCCGATTTCGTTGGCCAGGATCTCCTTGGATTCCCGCATGGATTCGAGGCTGTCGGCGTTGATCATCTTCTTGAGCTGGGCCACCAGGAACTGGTTCGAGAAGACGGAGAACTGAACGGCGAACTGGCGCACGTCCTCCCGGGTGAGGTCCCCCTTCTCGAACCAAGCGGTGTAGGGGTTGCTCGTCACCACTGGGTGGGAGGCCACGAGGTCGTCCACCCTCCGCTGAAAGAGCTCGAAACCGCCTTTCCCGCTCATGTGTGCTCTCCTTCGCGGCTTTGCTCGCCGCCCGAGTCGTCCCCCGCGCGGAAGCATCGTGGGGACATGGCTGTGTCTGTTTCCAGAAAGCATAAACCGATCCCCATCGCCGACTATTCCGGTCGCGGCCCGCCCCGCGGAATAGCCCGCGCCGAGCCGGCGTTGGTCTTGCTAGTGAAGGTATGGCCTCGGGAGACAGGCCATTGGGGCTGTCCCGGTCGGTTGGATTCCCGGGGCCGCACTCCCGATCCGCCCGCGGATCACTCGGGCAGGAGCAAGAAGATATGGAGACGAAATCTCACTCGGACGGCCTGGGCATCATCGGCTGGGATTCCTTCGAGTACATCGTGGGAGACCTGGATCGCGCCAGGCGCTTCTACCAGGACAAGATGGATATTCCCGAGCTGGGGCGCATGGAGGAGCGCTGGGGCCGCGACAGGGGCGAGGAGGGCCTGCTTTTCAGGGCCGGCTCCATCAACTTCAGCTGCGTGGCGTCCGCGGAAAGGGGCTCCCGGGCGGAACGCTGGCTCCGGAGGCACCCCGAGGGGGTCAGCACGCTGGCCCTTCGGGTGCGGGACGCGGCGCGGGCCCGGCAGATTCTGGAGGGCAGGGGCGCCACGCTCACCGGTCCCCTGACGGAGGAGATGGACCAGGAAGAGCGGCCGGTGAGGTCCTTCGAGATTGCCTCTCCGCTGGGGGAGGTGAGGTTCCGGTTCGTGGAGCGGCCCACGGACGCCTTTCCCGTCCACTTCACCGCGACGGAGGGATCGGGGGCGCGGAACCGGCACCGCTACCAGGTGATCGACCACGTCACCTCCAACCTCCTGACACTGGAGCCCTGGGTGACCTGGCTCCGGGACGTGCTCGGGTTCGAGGAGTACTGGCGGGTCAGTTTTCACACCTCGGACGTGAAGAAGGACGAGGGCGGGACGGGCCTCTCCTCCATCGTCATGAAGGACCCCGATTCGGACGTGAAGCTCGCCAACAACGAGCCCCAAAGCCCCAACTACGAGGCCAGCCAGATCTACAGGTTCATGGAGGACAACCGTGGCCCCGGCGTTCAGCACGTGGCCTTCCACGTTCCGGACATCATCGCCTGCACGGGCGAGCTGCGGAGGGCCGGCGTGGATTTCCTGGACACGCCGGGCAGCTACTACGACATGCTCCCCAAGCGCCTGGAAGAGCGGCACATCACCAACTTCCGCGAGGACCTGGACACGCTCCGCAGGCTGGGCATCCTGGTGGACGGAGAGAACGACAAGTACCTGCTCCAGATCTTCTCCGTGGAGGGCAAGCTCCTTCAGGACGACGACATGGGCGGTCCCTTCTTCTACGAGCTGATCCAGCGCCGCGGCGCCAGGGGGTTCGGAGAGGGCAACTTCCGCGCCCTCTTCGAGGCAATCGAGCGGGAGCAGGAGACGCGCGGAACGCACGCCGCGCCGCACGCCTGGGCAGGGTCCAAGTGAGGTGGAACGACCGCCCAGGATCGGCGGGCCGGCCGCCGCTCGTCAGGAGAAGAATGCATGATCCATCGGCTTCAGCGCGGTGAGGTTCCCCCGAAACCCCACACTGTCTTCGAAAGGGACGGCCAGCTCGCCTTCGAGCACTGTTTCACGCGGCAGGGCTTCAGCGGAGCCTTCACCATCCTGTACCACCGCAAGCCCCCGCACTGGGTGGTCTCGGAGGAGGACCTGGGCCCCATGCCAGGATCGCTCTCGGCCGAATGGGACGGCGCCCTTCGACGGCGGCACTTCCGAACGGCCGAGCTCTCCCCCGGCGGCACCCCCTTCCTCGGCAGGAAGCTCCTTCTGTCCAACCCCGACGTGGGCATCTGGATGGCCCGCCCCGATCGCGACGAAGAGAGCTTGGTGTGCAACGCGGGGGCCGACGAGCTGACCTTCGTCCATGCGGGGACGGGACGCGTGGAGTGCCCTCTCGGGATCCTTCCCTTCGAGGCCGGTGACTACGTCTACATGCCCCGAGGATTGGCGCATCGGTGGCGGCTGGATGGGCCGGCCGTGCTGCTGGTGCTGGAGGGCCGCTCCTTCATCGACATCCCGCACGAGTTCCGCAACCCTTCGGGCCAGCTCCGCATGGATGCGCCTTACTCTCACCGGGACTTCAGGGAGCCCCTGTGGCCCGAAGGCGGGCCCGAGGCGCTGGACCCGCCGCGCCGCCTGGTGACGCTCCGGGAGGGACGTCTCACGGCCTTCGAGCTGGCCCACAACCTCTTCGACGTCATCGGGTGGGACGGCACCGTGTGGCCCTTCGCCTTTCCCATCCGCGCCTACCAGCCCAAGACCGGCCTGGTGCACCTGCCTCCCACCGTCCACCTCACCTTCGCGGGCGGCGGCTTCGTGGTCTGCTCCTTCGTGCCGCGCCTGGTGGACACCCACGAGCGGGCCATCCCCTGCCCCTACCCGCACTCTTCCGTAGACTGCGACGAGATCCTCTATTACGTGGAAGGCAACTTCACGAGCCGGAAGGGCATCGGGCCCGGCTCCGTCAGCCTGCACCCGGCGGGCCTTCCCCACGGCCCCCATCCGGGAACCTACGAGGCCTCCATCGGAAGCCGGCGCACGGATGAACTGGCCGTCATGGTGGACACCCTCAAGCCGCTCCTGCCCACGGACCACGCCCGCGGCACCGAGGACGCCAGGTACAACCGGAGCTGGGTCGCAGGGCCGTGAGGTCGGGGGCCATGTCCGGCGGCGACCTGACCTGGCGGCCCAGGCCCGACGACCTGGAGCGCTCGCACGTGGCGCGCCTCATGCGCCGCCACGGCCTCGCCTCGGCCTCGGAGCTGAGGGAGCGTGCCGCAACGGATCCGGAGTGGTTCTACCCGGCCATGCTGGAGGACCTGGGCGTGGAGTGGTACGAGGGCTTCCACACGCTGGCGGACCGGCGTCGCGGCCTCCCGTTCACCGACTGGTTCCTCGGGGGAAAGCTCAACATCGTCCACAACGTCCTCGATCGTCACCTCAGGAGGGGCGCGCCCGACTGCCCGGCGGTGATCGCCGAGGACGACGAGGGACGCGTCACGCGCCTCTCCTACGACGAGCTGAACGCCCGGGTCTGCCGTCTGGCCGCCGCCCTTTCCGGGCTCGAGGTGCGCGAAGGGGACGCGGTGGGCTTCTACCTGCCCATGGCCGCCGAAGTGGTGGTGGCCCTCCTGGCCTGCCTCAAGATCGGGGCGGTGCCCGTGCCGGTCTTCGCGGGCTTCGGGCCGGAGGCCCTGGCGGCGCGGCTCAGGGACGCGGAGGCCCGGGTCCTGCTGACCGCCGACGGGACGCGCAGGCGGGGCAGGCCCGTCCCCCTCAAGGCCGCCGCCGACCGGGGCGCGGAGCTCAGCGGGACGGTGAGGCGCCTGGTGGTGCTTCGCCATTCGGGAGAGCCCATCTCTTGGGACAGCGGGCGCGACCTCTGGTGGCACGATCTGGAGGCCTCCGCCCCTTCGCTCTGGCCGACGGCCCGCCTCGACGCCTCGGCCCGTTCCATGATCCTCTACACGTCGGGAACCACCGGACGGCCCAAGGGAGCCGTTCACACCCACGCGGGGGTGCAGGTGGTGACGGCCAAGGAGGTGGGTTACCACCTGGACGTCCGCGAGGGCGAGGTCATGTTCTGGCTCACGGACATCGGTTGGATGATGGGCCCCTGGGAGATCCTCGGCGTCCTCTTCCACCGCGGCACGGTGGTCCTGTTGGACGGCACGCCCGACTACCCGGGCCCGGAGCGCCTATGGGCCATGGTGGAGCGGCACGGCATCACGCACCTCGCCCTGGCCCCCACGGCCGTCCGCGCCCTCATGCCGCACGGAAGCGGGCCCGCGCGGGGACACGACCTCTCCAGCCTGCGCGTCCTGGGCTCCACGGGAGAGCCGTGGGATGCCACCTCCTACCGGTGGTACTTCGAGGTCGCCGGGGGCTCGCGGTGCCCTGTGATCAACATCTCGGGCGGCACCGAGCTCATGGGCTGCCTGTTGGCGCCGTTGCCGGTGGCCCCCCTCAAGCCCACCTCCCTGCAGGGGGCGGCCCTGGGCATGGACGTGGACGTGCTGGACGAGGCGGGCCGCAGCGTGCGCGGCGAGGTGGGATACCTCGTGTGCCGCAACGCCGCCCCCAACATGACGCGCGGTTTCCTGAGGGACGAGACCCGCTACCGGGAGACCTACTTCGCCCGCTTCGGAGAATCGGTCTGGTGCCACGGCGACTGGGCCCTAGTCGATCCCGACGGGTACTGGTTTCTCCACGGGCGCTCCGACGACACCCTGAAGATCGCGGGCAAACGGGTCGGTCCCGGCGAGGTGGAGGCGGCCGCCATGGCCCACCCCGCGGTGCGGGAGGCGGCGGCGGTGGGACTGGCCGATCCGGTCAAGGGCACTCGGCTGGTGCTTGTCGCCGTGGCGGCTCCCGACCAGGCGCCTTCGGCATCGCTGGCCCGGGAGGTGGCCGAGCACGTGGGCTCCCTCCTCGGCGGCACCATGCGTCCCTCCGCCGTGCTGTGGGTGCGCGCGCTCCCCGTGACCCGCTCGGGCAAGATTCTGAGGGGCCTCATCCGAAGGATCCTCGCGGGCGAGGAGGTGGGCAGCACCGCCTCGGTGGCCAACCCCGAGGCCCTCGAAAGGCTGGCCGAGTTCGCCCCTGGAAGGTCTTTCTCCCCAAAGAAATGAGGGGGACCTTTCGGCCCCCCTCGGGTACTGGCTATAGAGGCTTGTTGCTTACTTGCCCTGGCTCTTGACGGACGAGGGGGTGGTGTTCCACCAGAGTCCGCCGGGGCCGAAGTAGGTCACGAGGTGCTGGGCTAGGCTCACCGCGGCGCCGTCCATATAGCCGGCGCCGAACTTGTTGTTGGGCGAGCTGTTGTCGATGGGCACGTCGGTCCAGATGCGCACCTGGTTCCGGTGGCAGGAGGAGGCGCACGCGTTCACGTTGCCCGTGCCGCCGTAAGCCAGGCCGGTGACATCCTTGTAGGTGATGGTGTCCTCGGGCGCGGCCGGGATGAAGGTGTGGGAGAAGCCGCTGACGTCTCCGTGTCCTGCCGTCGGGGCCATGTGGCAGGTCACGCAGCGGGACTGCCCGAGGATGCGCGGTGAACCATCAGGATTGGCCGCACCGTAGGGGTGGTGCGTATGGGCCTCGATGGCGGCGCGGATGTTGTTCGGGATGGGAGCCTCGAAGCCCGACTTCTTCCACTTGATCACGTCGCTCACGGGGAACTGGCCGAAGTACTGGCCGTTGTGGCAGGCCAGGCAGAAGCTGTCGTCGTTCACGTTGACATTCTTCACAGTGTTGCCGCCGTGGGTGACGGTGGTCCTCACCTGGGAAGGATTCTGCGTCTCCTCGTGGGGGTCGTGGCAGTCGTTGCAGGCGATGCCGTGCGCGCCCTGGTAGTGGGCGCTGCTCGTGAAGTCGTCGACCCGGTCGGAAATATAGTGAACGCCGTCCGGCCACTTGCCGCCCGTGAAGACCTGGTACTGGCTCAGCGGATCGGGCGGGTTGGAGATGATGAAGGGCTTGTTGTCGGTCTCGTCGTAGGGGAAGCCCCAGGTCTTGTTGGGAGCGGAGGCCACCTGGACGTGGCACTGCAGGCAGACCTCGGAGCGCTGCTGGTTGTTGGTGATGTCGCTCGGGTTGAGGATCTTGCTGGGGTCGCCGTTGCTGGCCACGTGGGCCGAACCCGGACCATGGCAGTCCTCGCAGCCGATGTTGGCCAGGGAGGGGGTACCGTTACCGGTCAGGTCGGGGTAGTCGGGGCTGTTCTGGGGCACCAGGACGGCCGTATAGGGGGTAACGACCATCTCTCCCGCGGGGGTCTTGCCCACGGCCTGGATGCCGGTGATGTGGCAGCCCGAGCAGGTGGCCATGTAGTTCTGGCCCTGCAGCGAAACGAGATCGGAGCTGGCGATGCCGGGGCTGTACTTCGGCACGTTGCCTGTGTACCAGCTGCTGGCATTGCTGGAGTAACCCGTGCCGCTCCAGGCGAAGGGCGCGAAGTAGATGGACGCGCTGTAGCCGTTGGGCCTGTCGCTGACCGGAATCCGGACCATGTAGCGCTGGCCGTTGCCCACGCTCTGGCCCGCCCACGTGGCGACCACCTGGAGCTTGATGCCATCGGGCCCCAGCTGGACCCAGTAGGTGTCGTCGGAGGCGCGGTAGGAGAGGATGGGGGCGTTGGGCTTCAGGCTGTCGAAGGGCGTGCCGCTCACGGCGTTGAAGTCCAGGCCCATCATGAAGTCGTCCTGGGGCCCGCCGAGGTAGTTGGCCAGGACGCCCTTACCCGGCTGGAGCGTGTACATGCCCATGGGCTTGCGCAGGGCGTGGGAATGGAGCGTGTCCCTCCATCCCGCAGCCTTGGTGTGGCACGCGAGGCACACCTCGGAGCCCACGTAGACGCCCGCGTTCAGTTGGGCCGGGGTATACAGTTTGTGGAGCGTTTGCAAGACATTCTGGCCCTGCACGGGGACGAAGACCCCGCCTCCGCTGGTGCCTTGGGCGAGGGTCCCCAGCGAAGCCGCAAGGGCTAGAGCCGAGAGGACCGTGACGATTCGCTTCATGAGAACCTCCTACCTCGATAGCTTGCGCTGGGCCAGAAGCTATTCATCCTTCAGGTTCGGGTCATGGTTAGAGCCGTGCACCGCGATGTGGCAGGTCGTGCACACGCGGAACTTGGCTTGGCTGAGGTTGTGGAATGCCGGCACGTCCATATGGCACTCCAGGCAGAGATCCGCCACGCGGTACCGGTTGAGCATCTTCGGGTTGGGTGAACCGTGGGGCGAGTGGCATGCGAGGCACCCTTCGACGTTGCGCGGCGGGTGCGGGAAGATGAAGGGGCCGGCCTTGTCGGTGTGGCACTGGAGGCAGACGCCTCCCTTTTCCATGCTCAGGCGGCCCGTCCTGTTTTCACCGTGGACGGTGTGGCAGGCGGTGCATTCGAAGGGCTTCTCCCCTTGGCGGTGGGAGAAGGGCATCAGGAACTGGGCGGCCTCGGTGGCGTGGCACTTGCCGCACAGCTCACGGGGCTTGGCCTTCAGGAGCGGCTCTGCCCCCGCGGGCGTGTGGGCCGGCGCGTGGCAGTCCAGGCATTGGATGTTGTTCCGGGCGTGCGCCGGAATGTTGAGGGCCATGAGCGCCTCGGCCTTGGGGTGGCAGCTCAGGCAGGCCTGAGGCGAGGGAATCCTCTGGATGTTGGTCTTGCTGGGGTTGTTGACGTGCTCGGCGCCGGGGCCGTGGCAGGCCTCGCAAGCCTTGTCCAAAAGGTCCTTCGACTGGGCGGCCATGGCCAGGCCGTGGCCGCTGGTCTTGAAGGAGTCTACGACGTCCTGATGGCAGTCTGCGCAGGCCTTGGCCCCCACGTAGCCGCCAGCCTTGGTTTGGGGCTCCGCGCCCAGCAGGCCCAGTGAAAGGCCCGCCGCGGCGATCCCCATGGTCACTGCCGCTATGATCCAGCGTCTGCGCGCCATTAGAACCTCCACCGGACAATCGCGCCTAGCCGCCTTCCCACGAAGTTGTTAAGCGACGGCATATCCTCGTTGTAGGAGTGGTACTGGCAGAAAAGGCTGAACTGAGTCCTCATCGGGCCGTCGATGGTGGCGCGGACGTCAGCGCCCCAGGTTTGGAAGGGCCAGGTTAAACCGGCATCCCTCAGCTTGGTCAGGTCACCATCGATCCGGACCTTTCCGACGGTGAAGAAGCCGTTGGCGGTCACCGTGTACATGTCGAGGTTGTACAGGGAGAGGCTGGGGACGCCACCGGGCAGGACGATGTTCGTGCGGCTGTTGAGAGTGAAGTTCTCGGCGGTCACGCCGAACCCGCCCGTCCCCGTGGGGTTGGTCCAGCCCAAGCTGGCGCCGTAGGCCTGGGCGTGGTGGTGGGCGTAGGCCACGCTCGAGGGGTTCTGCGCCGTCTCCCAGCGATAGCGGGCGCCCAGCGTCCATCCACCGCCCAGGTCGGAGGAGAGCTTGAAGGTGAACCGCTGCACCAGGTCCGGCTCGGTGCGGAAGACGTAGTTGGAGAAGGTGCCGTGCTCGTATTCCACGTTGATCCTGAGCAGGGGCGAACGGGACCAGTTGCCGCCGGCGTACCAGCCGTCGCCGGTCCGGGAGACGTCCACGGGCGTATCGTCCTTCTCGCGGCGCCAGGAGACATCCCGGCTGCCGGACTGGTACCCGCCGTAAACCGACCAGCCGAACCCGCCCTTGGCCAGTTCGATCCGTCCGTTGGTGTCCTTGGTGTTGAAGAAGCCATTCTGGCTCACGGGAGTGGTCAGGTTCAGCCAGTATCCGCCCGGCTGCCCGAGGCTGAGCGTCTGAGGCCCAACCAGGTTGGAATCCTGGGTGGCGTCGTTGTAGTCGCCCGCCACGCGGACGGACCAGCCCGCGCCCAGGTGGAAGGCCGCATCCACGTTGGCCGCCTTGGTGTCTAGGGTGGCCGAACCGACGGTCTGGTCGAGCCAGCGGAACTGGCCGGCGTTGGGGCTGATGTCGTAGATGGTGAGGCTCTTGCCCGTGCTGTCCATGTCCCACTTGCTGTAGAGGGCCGATCCCGCCACGTCCACCCAGTCGTTGTGGTAGGTGGCGATGAGACGGCTCGTGGGTACGTCGGTCTTGTCCTTGCGGGGCGTCGTGAGATCGGCCAGGTGGCTGGTGCTGTTGCCGAAGAGCGCGTTGTAGGCCGCGGCGGACCAGCCGTCTTCCGTCTCGTAGCGGGCGAAGGACTGCTCGAAGGAGAGATAGACGGGTAGTGTCTTGGTCTCGATCTTCAGCGAGACCTCCTTCATGTCCTGGTCGTAATTGTCCTTCGTCCCGAAGGCGTTGCGCTGCCCGTAAATGGGCCGGAAGAGATAGCCGCCCCGCTTGGTGTAGCGAAGGCCCAGGGTGAGCTTCACCGCCTTGAAGCCGTCGTAGACGGCGGAACCCCGCCAGTGCTCCAGCGTCCAGTTATCTTTTGTCCTGGTGAAGTCTCCGCTGGCGAGGTTGAAGAAGGAGGTCATCTTGTCGTAGTTCAGGGTGAAGCTCCAACCTCCCGGCGGCCGGAAGAAGAGCGAGGCCTGGGCAGACGGCTCGGCCCCTCCGAAACCCGACGCGCTCACGCCGAACTCCTGCTGGCCTCCCTTGGGAGTGTAGGCCAGGTCGAAGTCATCGAGAACGAAGCCCTGTCGTTGCCCGTACTGGGTGACGAAGGCGTCTTCGTTCCCCGTGGCGTTCTGCCAGACGTAGCCCGCCCCTATCCCACCGCTCCACTGTGCCCAGAGTGGAAGGGGGAGTATGGCGGCCAGGCAGAGCCCAAGAGCTCCTCCCAAAAGGATTTTTCGCATCGCCTTCAACTCCTTATCCAATCCCTTTCTTCATTGCTAGTACGACCGGTCCCTAGTCTGTCTTCTCCAAACGCGCGACTCCTCCTTCGGCACAAATCCGGCGGCAGCGTGCCGGCTGCGGGGGCTAATATCACTGATGTTCGGTCACCGCGTAAACCTCCCAGACGCAGCCCAGCGCGGCGAGGGGGATATAACCCAGCAAATTTAGCTAAGTGCGTTAAAAATCTGAGCCTCTCCCCCACCGACCTGCGCCTATCTTTTCGGCATCAACGCCATCGCGCCGCCCAATATACTGAGAAATAAGGTTATCTTCAACTTCGCATCTGAGGCATATGCCCCATTTTCGAAGACCCATTCCTTCACCCTCTTCTTGAGGGGGCGGGCTTACGGTGGCAACGGTGCGAATCTGCTCCCATCCCAGCTTGCCCCTCGCGCGGTGGGAAACCCAGACAGAAGGACACCTTTTCTCCCTCGCGGCGTGCAATACCATCGTCCGTACTTTCAGGCCCGGAGGCTATGTCATAATAATATCATAAGGTGGTGTCGGCGGCATGCGAATGAAGGTAGAGGAGGTGATTGCGCTCTTGGACCTGAAGCCCCACCCCGCGGAGGGCGGCTTCTTCCGCGAGACCTACCGCTCGGCGCTCGCCTTTCCGGAGAGCGCCCTTTCCAGCGGCTCCAGGGGGCCTCACCGCGCAGGCACCGCCATTTACTACCTTCTTTCCGATTCCGCTTTCTCGGCCCTTCACCGCCTGCCGACGGACGAGGTCTTCCACTTCTACCTGGGTTCCCCCGTGGAGATGCTGGTCCTTGAGTCCGGCGGAGGCGGCCGGATGGTGACCCTGGGCACCGACCTTGGCGCCGGCATGAGGCCGCAGGTTGTCGTGCCCCCGGGCCACTGGCAGGGTTCGCGGGGCAGGCCCGGCGGCGATTGGGCCCTGCTGGGCACGACCATGTCGCCGGGCTTCGAGTTCTCGGACTTCGAACAGGGCCGGCGGGAGGAGCTGGTGGCCACCCATCCGGCCTTTCGCGATGAGATCGAATCCTTGACTCGCTGAGGTCCCGCGAGGAGCCGACCCCGATGAAGAACCCGTCCGAGCTGGCCCTTGCCTTCTCTCCCCTGACCCCCGACCGCTGGGCCGACCTCGAGACCCTGTTCGGTCCCCGCGGAGCCTGCGCCGGCTGCTGGTGCATGTGGTGGAGGCTCGGCCGGTCGGACTTCGAGAAGGGAAAGGGGACGGCCAACCGCGAGGCCCTTCGGGCCCTCGTGGAGGCGGGCCCGCCGCCGGGGCTCCTGGCCTACGAACACGGCCAGCCCGTGGGGTGGTGCGCCCTGGCCCCCAGGGAGGCCTACTCGCGCCTGGCGCGGGCCAGGACTCTCAAACCGCTGGACGACCAGCCCGTCTGGTCCGTCACCTGCTTTTTCGTGGCGCGTCCTTTTCGCCGAAGAGGCGTGACTGCAGCATTGCTGAAGGCCGCCGCCCGGTGGGCGGCTTCCCGAGGGGCCACGATCCTGGAGGGCTACCCCGTGGACACCCGCGGCCGGTCCACGGCCGATGCGTTCGTCTACACCGGCCTGCCTTCGGTCTTCGAGGCCGCCGGGTTCCGCGAGGCGGCGAGGCCCTCGCCCACCCGGCCCATCATGCGGCTCTCCCTCACCGGGAGGGACTCCGGAGACGCCGGCTGAGGCCGCATCGAATCCAGGGGGATACCATGCGCCGATCTCTTCCGCTTGCCGTGGCCCAGCTCCTTCTGTTGCTGCTCATCCAACTGCCCTCCTCGGCCGCCGCGCCACCGGAGCCCGATTTGACGGCATCGGCCCGGCAGGTGGTGGACCTCATGGCCAAGGGCGATTACTCGGGCGTGGAGGCCCGCTTCGACGCGAGCGTCAGACCCATGGTGACGGCCCAGCGCCTGGGAGCGGCCTGGCGCTCCATCCTTGACGACGCGGGGGCCTTCAGGAGCCAGGGGGAGACGCGCTTGGAACGGGGCAGCGCGGGCTCCGCGGTCTACGTGACCTGCACCTTCGATCGCGAGGTGCTCCTGGCGAAGGTGGTCTTCACGCCCGGGGGCGAACTGGCCGGCCTCTTTTTCCAGCCGGTGCTGGCCCCCAGGCCTCTGGGCCCGGCTCCATACGTTCGCCCGGAGAGCTTCGTGGAAAAGGAGGTGACCGTGGGGAGCGGACGGTGGGCGCTCCCGGCCACCCTGAGCGTGCCCAAGGGCCCGGGTCCCTTCCCCGCCGTGGTGCTGGTCCACGGCTCCGGGCCGCTGGACAGGGACGAGACCCTCGGCCCCAACAAGCCCTTCCGCGACCTCGCCTGGGGCCTGGCCTCCCAGGGCATCGTCGTCCTTCGTTACGACAAGCGCACCTTCGCTCACGGCGATCTGCTCCGCCCGGTCCCGCCGGACTTCACGGTCAAGGAAGAAACCGTGGACGACGCGCTGGCCGCCGCCGCCCTCCTGAGGGGCACCCCCGGCGTCAACCCCGCCAAGGTCTTCCTCCTGGGCCACAGCCTGGGAGCCGAACTGGCGCCCAGGATCGCGGAGCAAGATCCCAAGCTCGCGGGTCTGGTTCTCCTGGCCGCCGGCACCGAAAAGAGCGAGGAGGCCCTTCTGCGGCAGACCGCCTACATAATCTCTTTGAGCGGCGCGAGCCCGGCGGACCAGCAGAAGAAGCTGGAGGAGATCCGGAAGGCATTCGCCCCCTTGCGGCAGCCGGCCAAGGCCGTCCCCCCGAACACCGCGATCATGGGCGTGCCCGTCGGGTACTGGCGGGATCTCGACGCCTACGACCCGCTCGCCGCCGCCCGAAAGCTCTCCATCCCCATGTTCTTCCTCCAGGGAGGGCGGGACTACCAGGTCCCCCCCAAGGAGATGGATGCCTTTCAAACGGCGCTGTCAGGCAGGAGGGAGGTGACCTTCAAGCTCTACCCCAAGCTCAACCACCTCTTCATCGCCGGCGAAGGCAAGAGCGGCCCGAAGGATTATGCCGTTCCGGGCCACGTGGACCAGGAGGTCGTGGACGACGCCGCGGCCTGGATTCTCTCGCACTGACCCCTTGGGAAGGAGCACCGATGCCGTGGGACCCCGACCAGTACCTCCGCTTCAAGCATGAGCGCTTCGCGCCCTTCGAGGACCTGCTCGCCCTGCTCGCGGTCCGGCCGAACCTGGGCGTTCTGGACCTGGGCTGCGGCACCGGCGAGCTGACGGCCCGCCTCGCCGCGGCCCTTCCCAGCTCCGACGTCACGGGGCTCGACAGCTCGCCCGCCATGCTCGAGCGCGCGCGCAGCCTGACCCGCACCGGTCTGCGCTTTGAGCTCGGGCGCGTCGAGGAGGCCACCGGCCGCTACGACCTCGTCTTCTCCAACGCCGCCATCCACTGGGTGGAGGATCATCCGGCCC
This sequence comes from Acidobacteriota bacterium, assembly GCA_049591295.1. Lineage (GTDB taxonomy): Bacteria > Acidobacteriota > UBA4820 > UBA4820 > DSQY01 > DTPS01. The sequence goes on along the minus strand of JBAWEQ010000163.1, from coordinate 691 downwards.
TGATCCCCCGCCTCTTTGCCCTGCTCAACCCCGGCGGACAGCTCCTCGTGCAGTTGCCCTCCAACAACGAACACCCAGCCCACCAGGCGATCCTAGAGATCGCCGCCCGGGAGCCCTTCCGCACGGCACTCGGCGGCTTCACGCGGCGGCCTCCCGTCCTGCGGCTTCCCGAGTACGCCGAGCTGCTTCACGGCTGTGGTGGGACGGACCTCGTGGTCTTCGAGAAGGTCTATCCCCACCTCCTTCCCGACAGCGACGCCGTGGCCGAATGGACCTCGGGCACGACCCTCCTCCCCTACTTCGAGAGGCTCCAGCCCCCCGACCGGGAGGCCTTCCTGGCGGCCTATCGCGCCCGGCTGCACGAGATCTGGCCCGAGGCTCCGGTCTTCTACGGCTTCAGGCGGATCCTCTTCTCCGCGCGCAAGCCCGACGCCGTAACGGGCTAGCTTCGCGGGCCGCGCCGGAGATTCCCCTGGGGCCGGACCCCTGGGCCCCTTGGCACCGGGACGCGTCTCCCTCCACTTCGCTCCGGAAGGCAAACCACTCTGGGGAGTGCTGGAATCATTGTGGACAGTCATGCTCGGATCCCTTCTCCTCCGTCATAGGGACCAAAGCGCCGGCCTGTCCTCCGGCTGTTTCCAGCGCCGTCAATCCCCCTTCGAACCCTCGGAGCAAGAGTGTGGGGGCCGCG
>JBAWEQ010000162.1:0-6760 GCA_049591295.1 Acidobacteriota bacterium | reverse complement strand
GGCCCGCGCCGTCGAGGGGAGATGCCAGATCCGTTTGGGGAGACCATCATGAAGCGGTGCAGGAAGACGGGGTTGGCCGCGGCCATTCTGCGCGGCGTCGTGTCGGGATTGTTCCTGGGGATCCTTCTCTCGCTGGCTCCCGCCGCCGGGGCGCAGAGCGCGCCGGCCCTGCGGCAGGCGCCCCTGAATCCCGCCTTCCTCCAGGCCGTTCAGCAGCGGCAGGAGGCCGCCCCCCAGATCACGACGGCGAGCGGCCGCGGCCTCGGCTGGTTCCCGCCGCCGGTGGACCTGTCCCACAATGCCGGCCGGCGCCCCCTCGACCTGAGGCGCGCCGAAGAGGCGCTGCCCTCCTCCTACGACCTGCGGACCTCCGGCAAGGTGACCCCCGTGCGGGACCAGGGCCAGTGCGGCTCCTGCTGGACCTTTGGCACCTACGGCTCCCTCGAATCCACCTGCCTGCCGGCGGAGAGCTGGGACTTCTCCGAGAACAATCTGAAAGACCTCGCGGGCTTCGACCTGGGCCCCTGCGACGGGGGCGACGATCTCATGGCGACGGCCTACCTCGCCCGCTGGAGCGGCCCCGTCAGCGAGGCGGACGATCCGTACGACGCCTTCTCCGGCGTGTCCCCGCTGGGGCTCCCCGCGCGCCTGCGCGTGCAGAACGTCTACGCCCTGCCGGACCGGACGAGCCCCACGGACAACGACGCCCTCAAGGCCGCCGTCATGACCTACGGAGCCGTCAACGTCTCCCTATACTGGGGCGACTCCTCCTTCAACGGCTCCACCAACGCCTACTACTACGGCGGCAAGGCCCAGCCCAACCACTCCGTGACCCTCGTGGGCTGGGATGACAACTACGACAAGAACAACTTCCGGAACCCGCCCCCCGGCAACGGCGCCTTCATCATCAAGAACAGTTGGGGTGATTCCTGGGGTGATGACGGCTACTTCTACATGTCCTACTACGACACCTGGGCGGGCGGCTACGCCAGGGTCTTCACCGCCGAGCCCCTGACCGGCTATGGCGTGATCTACCAATATGACCCCCTGGGATGGGTGGACCAGGTGGGCTACGGGAGCGACACCGCCTGGGGAGCCGGCGTGTTCCAGGCCGAGGGCGACCAGGACGTCACGGCCGTGGGCTTCTACAACACGACCATCGGCGGCTCCTACACCCTCAGCCTCTACACGGACGGCGACGACGGGCCGGCCTCCGGCAACCTCGCCGAATCCCAGAGCGGGAGCCTCCCCGAGGCCGGATACCTCACCCTGCCCCTCGACACGCCCGTTGACGTCACGCCCGGGGAGACCTTCTGTGTCGTCCTCCAACTGACCTCCCCCGGCTACGACTATCCGCTGGCCGTCCAGTACGCCGCTCCCGGCTACAGCAGCCAGGCCCCCTCCGCCCCCGGGCAGACCTTCGCCAGCGCCGACGGCCAGAGCTGGGAAGACCTCTACGCCTCCTCCGACGGCATCCACCGCACCTTCTGCCTGAAGGCCTTCGCCAACCTCGTGGCCGGGCTGAACGTCACCTCCGTCCAGCCCGCGCAGGGCTCCACCCTGGGCGGCACCGCCGTCACCCTCTCGGGAACCGGCTTCCTCTCCGGCGCCTCCGTCACCTTCGACGGCCAGCCCGCCACGGACGCCGTCCTCAACGCCGACGGCACCCTCACCGCCGTCGCCCCGGCCCACGCCGACGGCTCCGCCACCATCGCCGTCGCCAATCCCGACGGCCGCACCGCCAGCCTCGCCAACGGCTACCGCTACGTGGAGGTCCCGGTCATCACCGGCGTCCGCAAGCTCGCCAGCCCCTTCCGCCTCGCCATCACCGGCTCCCTCTTCCACAGCCAGTGCACCGTCAAAATCAACGGCACCGCCGTGCCCATCACCACCCTCAAGCACGACGGCACCCTCCTCGCCCGCCAGGGCAAAGCTCTCAAGGCCATGATCCCCAAGGGCGCCGCCGTCTCCGTCACCGTCACCAACAACGACGAATCCAGCACCTCCGCCCCGTTCACCTTCACCTGGTAGGACGGACAACAGCCCGAGGAGGCGATTCAGGATTCATCGTGGAGGACACGGAGAGCACGGAGAAAAGACGCAGGCCGGGCGGCGTCCTGCCACATTGCAATAGGCGGACCCTGACCCCATAGCCCCAGTCATCGACAACGGGCGAGAGGAACCGGGGTCACCTAGGTCCCCGAAGGGCATGTAACACAAAGGCGGGGGCCGCCCCAGTCCGAAGTCAGTCCCCTTCCCCTTCCCCTTCGTCTTCCCCGAAGCCCTCCATGGGCTCGTCCCAGCCGAACGGGACGCCACCGTAGTAGTACCCGTCATCGTAAGGGGTCCAGGCGCGCAAGTACCTTCTCGTTCGGTCGCGGCTCACGGCATCCACGTAAGCGGCCTGCATATAATTCAGGACGGGGTACGGCACGCCCTCCTCGTGCAGGCGCACGAACTGGTCCGCCCGGAAACGGTACACCGTGCCGGAGTCGCGAATCTTCTGGATGATGTCCTTGGGAGGCATCCCTTCCTTGCTCCATTGGATGATGGTGGCTATGCGGATGGGTTGCGGCCGAACAGCAGACTCTCTGGTCCCCATCGTTGCGCAACCCGATAGGGCCAGCAACGCGACTCCGAGGCCTGCCGCGATAAGAAAGCGGGAGAAATCTCGTTTCTTCATCATGCGGGCATCTCCTTCAGTTCGGATCGAACGCGTAGAGGCCATCTCATTCCGCGACAAGCTACGAGCCTCCTCCTCAGTAGTGCCGAGATCATGCATGCGCGCCAACTTGCTGTTTTGAAGCACTAAAAATATAATTCCCCTTCGAGAACTGGTCAAGCAACTTCCTGGGCACCCCGTTGGGCGATGAGCTTCTCGAGCAACTGATTCCAGGTTGGAATCCCACTATCTGCCGAGACGCCACTCCCAAGGAGCGCCCACGACTCGTTGTCGTTAATCAGATCAAGCAACTCGGGCCTAATCATGTATCCTCCCCCATTCGTACCGGAGTTGACCCCCGCCTTTACATGCTACCTGACCCCGTTCATTCGTCGATCCGCGCCTTCGTGCACTGTTTCTGCCCTGCAGAGGCGTACACCCGGCGATTCGTGCGCAGGTTTCGCCAAGTTGCGGCGGTAACCCAGCGATTTCTGCGCAACTATCACCAAGGTGAGGCGTACACTCGGCGACTTTTGCGCCCATATCGCCAAGTTGAGGCGTACACCTGGCGATCTTTGGGCGCCTTTCACCAAGTGGAGGCCGACACTTGGTGATTATTGAGCAGGGTTCGCCAAGAAGAGGCGTCCACTCGGCGATTCGTGCGCACGTTTCACGAAGTGGACGCGGTGACTCGGCGATTTCTGCGCACGTATCGCCACGTCGCGGCGGCAACCCTCTCCTCCCCGCGAAGAGGGGCACGGATGGGCCGCGGGAGGTCACGAGATCGCCCCCCGGGAAGCCGCCCCCAACCCGGGGAGGCCCGGACCCGGCGCCGGATGGACGGAAGGGACGGCCGCGGACACGGCCCGGCGCGTACCCCGGCGGGCCGCCCCTCGGCGCCTTATGCTCGTGTTGTCGTCCGGAATCCCCCCGGCGCATCCCCTGCTTCGCGAGCCCCCCCCTCCGGTCGGTACAAGCCAACCCCGCCGCCGCGCCTCCTCGTCGGCGCGGCCGCGCACGTCACTTGGCCCTTACCTTCCGGTCCGATGCAATGCGTGCCCAGGTGTCGCTCTGCCGGGGAATGTCTACTCTTTAACACAGGATGCCAGCGATGTGCAAGAGGGGATGGCGGCAGCGATTTTGTCTTTTCGTGTAGTGCTCCCCTCCAGTCAAGCCGCCTGGTTGGGTTGTTGAGACCGGTACTGATAAGGGCTGAGGTAGCCTAGGGACTGGTGCGGCTGCAACTCGTTGCGGCCGACGGCTGGTGGCGGGCATTGGCTGCCACGGGTGAGGGAGGGCCTCCGAAGCGGCGGGCGGGGGCGCCCGCCCCACGGGGGCCGGCGGACGCCTATGAGTGGCTATGCGCCTGCAAAGGCCTCCGCAGTCGCGACAGGCGAGGGCGCCTGTCTCTCCCGAACGGTGAGAGTTGTTCTTCGAAGAATCGCAATCAGACGATCGCTCCCACGACGGTGGGTTGATCCCAAACACCGTGGAGCCAGTATGTTCGGCTGGACTCCCGCCCCGGCTACCGTTCCGGGGCAGGCTTTTCGCGGGAATGACGATGCAGGAGGTAGGGCTTTCGTCTGCCGTCATCCCCGAGACATCGGGGATCCAGGGTGGGCAGGCTGGACCCCCCTCGCGGGGCGGAAATGACGACGAGGGCTGCGTGTCGGCCTCCCGTTTTCCCGGCCTCCCGGCTTCCGGTCGCACTTAGCCGGCGGATGCGGGCACACGGCGGGTCGCGCTCTGGAGAGCGATCCTACACGGGAAAATGGGTAAAGGGGTAAAGGGGTGAAGAAGGGAGCCGTTCAACGCGCCGCCTTCGAAGGCCCCCTCGCCCTACTCACGGACTCACCTACTCACCCTTCTTCCTCCGTGTCCTCCGTGGTCTCCGTGGTGAGGTCTTTCTCTTCCCTGTGCCCCCGCCGCCTTCGAAGGCGCCCCCTCGCCCTCATCACCTCATTGCCTCATCCCCTCATCACCTACCCGCCCCTCCTACGGGTTCATCTCGTAGGCGTCCTTGAGGGCGTAGACCTCGGCCCAGACGCGCTGGAAGCGGGCCTCGTCGTGGGCGGGCCGCCGGATCATCTTCTGGCAGAAGTCCACCTGGGCGGGCGTGGCGCTCGGCTTGAAGGTGATCTGGAGGGCGAACTTGGAGAAGTCGCGGACCATGAAGTCGAAGATCTGATCCACCAGGTCGGCGCCCACGCCGTGGAGCTTGGCCATCTCCAGGATGAGCTGGCCGTAGACGACCAGCGCGAAGAGCTCTCCCACGGCGAGCTGGAAGTCCGTGTCCTTGGCCTGTTCGGGGCTCGGTGAGGCCTTGGCGAGCATCCCCTTGAAGGTGGAGACCTGCTCCTTGAAGAGGGCCAGGTTGGGGGTGTCGTAGAGGCCGTAGGCGAGCTTGTAGTCGTGGAAGCGGATCTTGCCCAGCCCGCGCGCGGGGCCCTGGGCGAAGAGAAAGGCGTCGTGGAGGGCCTCCTTCCTCTCGGGCACCGGCGGGTACTCCTGCGGGTTGAAGAAGTAGTTGGCGAGGAACTTGACGATGAGGGCGATGTTGACGTGGACCGTGCCCTCGAGCTTGGGGAGGGCGCGGATGTCGCGGGCCGCCATCTCGAAGTACATGTCCTTCTCGAAGCCCTTGGCGGCGATGACGTCCCACATGAGGTTGACGACCTCTTCGGCCTGGGTGGTCACCTTCATCTTGACCATGGGGTTGTAGAGCAGGTAGCGGCGGTCCTCCAGCGAGGCGCTCCGCTGGTAGTCCGAGGCCCGCAGGGCGAAGAGCTTCATGGCGCACAGCCTGGCGTAGGCATCGGTGAAGAGCTGTTTGACGTGGGGGAAGTCGGTCACGGTCATGTGGTAGAGGTGGCGGTTGGCGGCGTGGCGGATGGCCTCGTAGAGGGCGTGGGTGCAGATGCCGATGGAGGCCCACCCCAGGTTGTACTTGCCCACGTTGACGGTGTTGAGAGAGGTGTCCCACGCCTCCTGGCCGCGCGAGAGGAGGTCGGCCTCGGTGATGGGGTAGTCGTGGAGGACGTACTCGGCCACGTAGGACTGGCTGGGGGTGATGTTCTTGACGAGCTCGAACTTGGGGTGCTTGGGGCTCACGGCGAAGAAGACGTAGTCGCCCGTGTCGGCCATCTTTCCGAAGGTGGAGACCACGGCCGCCTCGTTGCCGTTGCCGATGTAGTACTTGTCGCCGTCCGCGAGGAAGGTGCCGTCGGGCTGGGGCTTGAGCATCATGTCGGTGGAGTAGATGTCGGCCCCGTGCTCCTTCTCCGAGAGGCCGAAGGCGAAGATGCCCCCCTCCTGGAGCATGCGGCCCGCCTTCTTCTTGAGGGCCTCGTTCCTGCTCATCCAGATGGGGCCCAGGCCCAGGATGGTGACCTGCCACGTGTACCAGTAGCAGAGGCCGTAGAAGCCGAGGATCTCGTTGAACTCGCAGTTCCGACAGGTGTCCCAGCGGGCCGCCTCGCCGCCGTACTCGGGCGGCGCCAGGAGGGTGCCGAAGACCTTCTCCTCCCGGAGGAAGTCGATGAAGTCCTGGTACCAGATGCGCGCCTGGTCGTCCTCCTTGACCTTCGTGAGCCCCTTGCGCTCGAAGAACTCCACGGTCTTGCGCATGATCTCGCCGGAGCGGGCCTCCGGGTAGGTGCGCGTCAGCTTCTTGGGATTGATCAGGATCATGGCCCCCTCCAGTGTGAGCCGGCGCAGGCCGGCGAAGTCACCCTTGTACCGCCGAATCCCCGGCCGCGCAAGCGCATGGCGCGCGGGGTAGATGAAGGGAAGGCTCACCACGGAGAGCACGGAGATCACGGAGAAAGAGGGACTCGTCTCTGAGACTTCTGCCGAGCGAGGGCCGGCCCCGCTCTCGACCGAAGGCAAACAGCGGCGTCACCGCACCTCCGCCCCGTTCCCCGTCATCCTGACCGCGCCCCGCAGCGGGCTCCCTAGGAAGGATCTCAGGCGAGGTCGGGGCATCTACCACCCTTGAGATCCTTCGAGGGCGGCCCTTCGAAGGCGCCCTCAGATGAAGGGAAGGCTCACCACGGAGAGCACGGAGATCACGGAGAAAGAGGGGCTCGTCTCTGGGAC
>JBAWEQ010000161.1:0-3364 GCA_049591295.1 Acidobacteriota bacterium | reverse complement strand
CTCTTCGCTCTCGCCGCGTACAACCTGGTCCGCATGCGAAAGCTCTCGATGAATGGATGAAGGAGGCGAGAAAAGGCCCCACCCAGCGGATCCATCCCGCGTCAGGAGAGTAACATCCGGCCCTTCCACCCCCGGCCTGATCCCCATCGCCACCCCATTCATCAGCCATAACCCGAATTCCACGGCGAATGAGCTAGGCAAAAACATCTCACACTGCAATTTTCAACAGCCTGCTAACGGCGAGGTAATCAATCCGGGTGAGGCCCCCATTCGGGGCGGCGAGGCCATTCGCCGTTTTCTCTCGGGCTTTTCGGGGTACAAGGTGCTTTCCAATGAGACCACCCCGACATCCACCGAGGTCCATCGGGACTCCGCCGTCCAGAGAGGCCGCTACAGCCAGCGGGTGCGCACGCCCTCCGGCCAGGAACTCTCCGTCCAAGGTACCTTTGTCGCCCATTGGATCCGGACGCCGGGTGGGCAATGGCTCATCCGGAGCATGGCCACCGCGCCGGATCAGAAATAGGAGGCTAGCGAACGAAGGACCGCGGATCTGGCTCCCCGGCTTTCTGCAGGCAGGACGGAAAGAGTTACAGCGAGAATGGCGGACGGGCGGCCGCGGGCGCATGGCAAGCCTAGAAGCGGCGGGCGAGGGCGCCCGCCCCACCGGCGGCCGCGTCATCCCCCAGACGTCGGGGATCCAATCATCGGAGGCTGGATTCCCGCCCACAGGTGGCGCCATCATCCTGAGGCACCCTTCGAAGGGCCGCTGACTCAGGATCCCGTCGTGCAGGGGCCGGCGCCGGAGACAGGGCGGCAGGGTTCCCCCGTGTCAGGGGAAGCCGCGAGGATGCCACGGGGCAGGCTCTGTCTGAAGCCCGCTGTGGGCTTTCCACGGAATGACAGAATGAGAGGCGCGGGATTCCCGCCCCGGGTCGGAGCCCGGGGCAGGCTTTGCGCGGGAAGGTCGGTGTAGGGGCCTTCGTTTCTTCGAAGGCCTCCCCACACCCTCATCACCTCATCACCTCATCCCCTCATCTCGCCCTCCCCCTTCACGGCAGGGGCAGCGCGGCGTGGATGAGTTTGTAGTCGCCCTTGCGGGCGTCGGCGACGACGGCCCAGCCGTCGTTGAGGGTGAGGGTCCAGCCGTCGCCCTTGAGGGGGCGGGCGTTGACATCCTTGGGGGCGGGGACGCGCACGCCGTTGACAAAGCCCTCCTTCTGGAGGAGCAGGGCGCCGTGCTTGGCTTCGAGGATGCCCCAGGCGGCGGAGACGCGCAGGTAGGGGTAGACGGTGCCGAGCCCCTCCAGCGGGACGGGGTTGGTGGGGTCGAAGGAGTAGGTGAAGTAGGAGGCGGCGGGCAGGGTGAGGACGGGGCCCTCCACGAAGCGCGCGTGCAGATCCTTCACCTCCTGGACCTTCTCCTTGGCCCGCTTGTCCTCCTCGGCCGTGAGCTGGGCCCCGCCGTAGGCCTTGGCGCGGGCCTCGGCGGCGGTCTTGAGGTCGGCGGGGAGGGTGATGCCGTCGGCCTGAGCGAGGAGCGCGGAGAGGTCGTCCTTCGGCGTGAGGGCGCGCTGCCAGCCGGGCTTCGCCTGGTCGAGGAGGAGCCCGTAGGCGGGGCCGGTGACGTAGGCGAAGCTGCGGATGAAGCTGGCGTAGGAGGGGGCGCCCTGGAGGCCGGCGGCGGCGTAGGCCTCCGCCTCGGCGCGGTTGCGGGCGCTGAGGGCAATGCCGACGTACTCGGGGATGCCCTCGTGCATTTCGAGGGCCTGCTCGTCGGCGGCCTCGCCCGGGAAGAGGGAGCGGCGGTAGGCGCGGAAGAGCAGGGCGTCCTCCACGGCTCGGCGGCGCATCTGTTTGGGCCCCACGAGGGCGGTCTGGAGGGCGCGCCATTCGAGCTGGAGCCAGAGGCGCCCGTCGCGGGTGTCGAGCGCGTTGCAGGCGGTGTCCGGCCCGTTCAGGCCGAGCTTCTCCTGGATGCGGTGGAAGGACTCGTGCATGAGGAGCACGTCGCGCTGCAAGCGGTTCTCGGGCAGGGGCCAGCGCACCATGGTCCACTCCACGCCGGCCCAGCGCATGGCCGTGTTGGCGATGTTCTGCTCCGGGGGCAGGGTGCCCACGAAGACGCTTCCCTCGGCTTTCAACAGGTTCTTGTAGTCGGGGCGGTTGGCCACCACCTGGCGCGTGGCCTCGTCCACGAAGAGCATGGAGCCATAGAGCGGCGTGCCCCACATGCGCCCGCCGTCGGCGTCCGAGAGGGCCTTGGCCTCCTGGAAGACCTTGGCGGCCAGCGCGAGGTCGATGCCCTCCGTCGGCTTGGCGGGCTGCGCCGCCATCGCTGCCGCCCAAGCCGCTGCCAGCATCAAGGCCAGCGCCACAAACCGGCCAGGCCAACCGCGGAGCCCGGATGGTCCCCCACTGCTGTTCGTCGCGTCATATTTCATGGGAAGCCTCCCGCGGGCCGTGGCCCCCGCCGCCCCGGGCCGCCCGCCGATTGAGGGGTCATCGTACCACGCGAGGGGAATGGCGTGATGAGGAGATGAGGAGATGAGGTGATGAGGTGATGAGGGCGCGGGGAGGCCTTCGGGGGCGAGATGAGGGGATGAGGGGATGAGGGGATTGAGCGATTGAGCGATTAGGCGATTAAGGAAAAAGGGCGAGGGAGGGCCTTCGAAGCAGGACGGCCGGGATCACTTTGGCGGCCATGCCAGGTCCTGGTCGCGCTTCCTTTGCCAGCATTTCGGGTTCTGGTCGCGCTTCGCTTCCCAGGATTTCAGCTTGTGCGGAAACCTCCCCGTTCACCGTCATTCCGGCTTGTCCGGAATCCTCCCCATTCACCGTCATTCCGGCTTGTCCGGAATCCTGCTCCATCGTCGCCCCAGATTCTGGACTCGCTGCGCTCGCCAGAATGACCGCAAAGGGGGCGCTCGCCGCGATGACCGCTCCTTCCCGTCTCGCGTCTCGCGTCTCGCTTCATTGCGTCTAGCTTCATTGCGTCTAGCTTAATTGCGTCTCGCTTAATCGCGATTGAGCGATTAAGCGATTGAGGAGGGAGGGCCGCGGCATTCCGCCCTGTCGCCTCTCGCGTCTCGCGTCTCGCCTCCCGTAGTACCATGACCCTGCGCGGTGTATAGGAGCAGGCCATGTCTGAGACGATCGGGTTCATCGGACTGGGCGCCATGGGCGGGGCCATGGCGGGCAACCTCGTGAGGGCGGGCTTCGAGGTGCGCGTCTTCAACCGGACGGCCTCGAAGGCGGAGGCGCTGGCGGCGCAGGGGGCCAGGCGCGTGTCGCTGCCGACGGAGGCGGCGCGGCCGGGCGGCCTGCTCGTCACCATGCTCGCCGACGACGCGGCGCTGGAAGCGGT
>JBAWEQ010000160.1:0-13273 GCA_049591295.1 Acidobacteriota bacterium | reverse complement strand
GTCACGGTGGGGGCCGTGGTCTTCAGCGTCACGTGCCAGGCGCGGGTGGTGCCGTTGCCGGCCCGGGCGGTGGCGGCCAACGTGATCACGTTGGCCCCCTCGATGAGGGCCACGGGGGCGCTGAAGGAGGACTGGCCAGGGCTGCCCACGGCGCTCCCGTTGACCGTCAGGGTTTCCGGGTGGGCATCCTGAATGTAGCCCGTGAGGGTCACTGGCGTCGCGTTCACAACGCCGTTGTCGGCGGGGCTGCTGACGGCGATGGCGGGGGGCGTCTTGTCCACGGCGAAGCTCACCGAGGCCTGGGCGGCGTTCCCGAAGGTGTCGGCAGCCGAGACGGAGAGCACGTAGTAGCCGTCGGCGGTGACGGGGGTGCCCGAGGCGTAGGGCATGCCGTTGAGCGTGATCGTGACCGAGCCCGGATCGAGGTGGGGATCGGCGACGCTCACCTGGGCGGCCACGTCCGCGTTGGTCCACGAGCCGTCGGTCACCCCGGTGATCGTGATCGTGGGGGGCGTCGTGTCGCCCGCCGCCTGAACGGTGAAGGTGGACTGGGCCTGCGCACTGTTGCCGTCGTAATCCGAAATGGAGGCCTGAAGCGTATGAGCGCCTTCCGCCAGGGCCGAGGGCGCCGTCCCCGTGGCCCCCGTATCCGTGACGGTGAGGCTACCCGTGATGTCGGCGCCGTCGAGGGCGACCGTCAGCGACTGGAGATTGAGCCCCGCTCCGCCCGCCTCTTCCTGGTACGTGATCGCGATGGCGGGCTTGGCCTGGGTCACCGTGGAGCCGTCGGCGGGCTGGCCGATGGCCACGGTCGGGGCGGAACTGCTCTTCACCCGGTTCCACTGGACGCTGCCATTTCCCGTCAGGGCCTGCCCCCAGAGGTTGCCCGTACCCTTCAGGCTGCCGTTCACCGTGATCCGAGAGAGCGGCGCGTAGACCGCAAGGCTCATCGTCCCGCTGCCGTTCAGGGTGACTCCTGAGGCGGTGGCGCAGATAATGAAGAGGTTCGCCGGGGCGCCGCCCGCGTTGACCGAACAGCCGCCGTTGATGGTGAGCGATTGCGTCACCACGAAGACCGCGGGGGCCGTCACGATCAGGCTGCCCGTGCCGGAGACGGTGAAGGAGCCGACATAGTAAATGCCGCCGGGCAGGGTGCAGGTCTTGTTGCCGGTGAGGGAGAAGTTTCCTTGCGAGTTCAGATTCTTAGGGGGAATGGCCGCGTTATTGTTATTGACCTGGGCATAGGCCGCCCAGGAGGCGACGCTCACCGACTCGCACGGAAGCGCCTCGGTGGCCGGTGCCGTAGAGCCGGTGACCTGGTTCTGGCTGCCGTTGATCCGCACTATCTGGCCAGGACCGGGTGTCACGTTGCCGTCGATGGTGTTCGAGCCGTTCACCAGGATCCCGCCGTTGGACCCCACGTGTCCGCCGAAACCCTGCGCTCCACCCACCGACGGCACGCCATGGACCTTCGTGCTCCCGTTCACCGTCACCGACTCGCATCCGAACCACGCGAAGCGGTTGACCAGCGAAGGCAAAGAAGGCGGTGGAGCTTGAGCCTTGAGGGTGGGAAGAAGGACCGGGAGGCTCAGAAGTCCGCAGAGGAAGAGTCCTGCGGTCTGCGCGATGTGCTTTCGAGTCGTTCCTGCCATTCCTTCCGTCCTCATTCCCGCCCCCTCATGCCCCCGTTTCGCGTCGCCCAGACTCGGCTGCCTCTTCCCCTCGCTCGACCTGTTCATGGCAGCCTCCCCAGCGATGTTGTGGTACTGTGCGGCGGTATGGCGGCGTCGGTGACGGTGACCGTGAGAGCGTCTCCTGACGAGGCACCGAGAATCACGGCGCTAAAGCTGCCGTCGCCGTAGGTCGTCGGTGAAGTCGTCTCGCTTGTCCTTGAATTCGTTACCACTACGTCGCAAGGCGGCGTCGCCGACCAGACAGCGCCGGACAGGCCGCTGATTTGCGCGCTTGTATCGCCAACATTGTGTTGGACGATGATTCTCGACTGATCAATTAGCGGTGCTTGGATTCCTGCCAGAGAAACAGTCCTCACCCCGCCACCGGTGGCCAGGTAGGCATACCCGCTCCGCACCACCACGTCGTGGGGTGCTCCAGAAACTGGATAGGTAACCACCAGCGAGGGCTGAGATGGATCGTTCACATCTAGCACATGCATCCCATATCCATACTCTGTAGCCAGGTAGGCAACCGCCCCTGTCGTTGTCACGCCCTCGCAAACCGAAGGCAGCGCTAGCGTCGAGAGCCATACAGGCCTTGGCGACCCCAACAAGTCCAGAATCGCCATGCCATGCGAGCCCCTAGATACATAGAGCTTGTCTCCGGCAAGGTATAGGTGATCCGCGCCATAACCGTCCCCAAGACCATCCGGCCACAGATTCGTGTCGAAAACAGGACTCCAGGGGTTGGCCAGGCTCGCAATGATGACTGGTCGGTCTGCTGCCGTGGTCGACAGCAGCAGCCAGTTCCGCCAGATCCCCATGTCCGTAATGTTGTAGCCGGCCGCGTTAACGTAATGGTAGTCCTTGGGTGCCGATGGCGTGGACACGTCTACAGAATATACGTAGGCATCTCTGCTATGATACTCGGCCTGTCCGTTGGTCACCGCTTGCCTATAGGTGCCGCCGTTTCCCGCTGTCCACGACCACACCTTCGTTAGCGTCGGATTCCCGCTCCCGTCGACCCCAATTTGCAGATACGTATTGTCGTTGTCCCGGATTTCCACAAAGTTCCCGCTCACGGACATGTCCCAAATCGTCCCCTGGGTCGCCACCCAGGTCGCCTTCACCACCGGTGATGCGGGGTCCAGCACGTCTATCAGCATCACCCGGTCCGTATCATTCACAAGCAGCCAGTCCTCCGAATACGCAAGTTGCACCGCATTCGAACTCATGGTCTCCCTAAGCCCCACGAACGATCCTGCGCTCTCTGCCGGCACCTTCCCCAACGACACCGTCGTACTCTTGCCCGCTGAATCCGTCACCGTCAGCGTAATTTCGTCTCCAGGCGAGGCACAGATGTTTCCTATGACGCTGCCACCCGTGCAGACCGGCACACTGTCGATCTCTGTACCTGTGTTGAAATCTTTTAGAAAGGCACTGATCGGCGGCAGAGTGCTTTTTACCGCTCCGGCAAGACCCACAACCTCTGGCGCTATGGCGCCAGCACTGGTGTTAGCCGGGCTGATAGACACGAAGAGGGGGGTGTTGCCGTACGCATAGCCTCCACTGCCCGTGCCTACGGCGAACTCCACGATGGTACCCGGGGAGACATCTTGGACGAAGCTGAACGATTCCGCAGAGGGGTCACTGTACTTGTAGAAGAGCCGGGTGCCGTCCACATAGATCCCATAGCTCATGGCGCCACGGTCGCCTGCGCCGAAGGAACCAGAGATGGCCACCCTCCCGCTGACGGGCGAGGTCCATCTTGCGACGCACCACGACCCATCCCAGCCTGGATGCAAAGAGACCGAACCAGGTGGTACCCCATATGACGTGCTACTACCGGTGTTCTTCCAAATCCCCGGAGTGTTGTCTCCGCTGTGATGGTTGCTGTCGAACCAGGAAATTCCGTTGCCGCTATTGTACGGAGTGAAGGTGCCGTACTCAGTCTGTTTCCAACCATAGGACCACGGTGGATTGGTGGCCACGCCCGAGCTGGTACACGTGATAAAGTCGTCGGGCAGCACCCACTCCAACGTCATGCCGATGCGCGACACATCAATGAGCGGGGCGGCATTGTCGAACCACACCGCCGTCACACCAGCAGAGCCGTCGGCCACTACAAGCGCATTTGCCGTCATTGCGATGTCAGTGGCCTCCCCCGGGGTATCCACTTGGGCTGAAATGGCGGCGGTCCCGGTCGTGAGGTTCTGGATCCACTGAACTCCGGGTGTCATTCCTGCCGCCACGTAAAGTTGCTCGCCGGCCGCAAACATGCCCGCCGCATTGCCGCCGGAAAGGATCACCCCCTTGTAGGCCGGCTGCACGTTCTCAGCCAGATCAAAGGCAACTACGCCGGAGGGCCCGCGAGAGACGTAGAGCGTGTTACCATCTACAAACATTCGCATTAGCGTACGGCCGCCGTCCTGGGCCGCAGCGCCGACATCCACAACGTCGGTCCAGGTCGGCTCTCCCGTACTGCCTATCACCCCCACGACCAACGACTGATTGCTCCCCCCGTCGTCGTAGAAGCTCGTAATCCCCAGTAATTCATTGCGCCATATTTTTAGGTCCACCAGGGATGCGCGGCCGCAGTCGGCAGGCCCGTACACACTCACAAAGCTCGGATTGCTCGGATTCGAGACATCCAGTGTCCACACGTTGCTGTAATTCGCCACGTACGCATAGTGTTGGCTTACTGCGACCGCGTTTGGATAGCTTGAAATCGGCGCTCCACCGGGGAACGCGCCAGCCGCCACCTGACTCACCTGCGTCAGCGACCCGTTGTGCCCAATCTGCAAGATCGTCAGGCCGCTATCTCCAACAAAGACATAGTTGCCGCATACCTTCATGTCGCTGATCACGCTCGTGTCAGTCCATTGGGCTTTGTTCGCGGGAGCCGCGGGATTACTTACATCTATCACGTAGATGTGGTTCTGGGTCACTGTCGTGGATGTCGTCGCAACGACGGCGTAGTTTGCGTCCCACCGGGCCACACGAATGGCATTGCCATCAAGCGGCAAATTCCCCTTTATTGCACTGGTGTCATTGGGGTTATAGAGGATGAGACTCCCGGCCTGGGTCGTACCCCCAGCTATGGGTACAACGTCCTTCGTGGCCAGGTAGCTCACGGTCCCTTGGACGAAGGTGGCGCGAAGGGTGAGGGTTCCGCCAGTCACGGGAACACCTGCGAGGTCGAAGGTTCCATCAGCGCCTGACGAGGCGGTAGGATCATAGCCATCCGCACTAACGGTGGCGCCGGAGACACCCACACCTTGTGCGTTCACCACGGCGCCGTGCACCGCCGTCGTACCGGCGCCGGAAACGACCGTTAGGGAGACTGCCGGGCTTTGAACGATCTCCCCCTTGTCGCCGGTCACACGCGCCTGGAAGACCAGGCTAGTGCCTACAGGCTGGCTGATGGGGTAGTCGTAAACGTACGGCGCCGCGGTCATGGTCTTCACACCCGCGTCGTTGATGAAGAAATCCACCGCACCGACCGTTCCGTCCTGGTCGCTGGCTGTCGCTTCCATGTGGAGCGTACTTCCAGCGATGGCTGGGGTGGTGGACGTGGGCGACACTGTCGTGATGACTGGGTCGTGGTTGTAGACGAGGTGGACGAGCACCGGCCCGCCCTGTCCGACGTTGCCCGCCAGGTCCGAAGCCTTGACGACCACGTTGCGGTCCAGGTTGGCGCTCAGTCCGCTGACAGGATAGGAGGCTTGGTAGGGCGGCGATGCGACCACCTGGTTCCAGATAAGGCCCCCGGCCGTGTCCTCCAGCCGGAATTCCACCGACACCACTCCCACATCGTCGGTAGCGGTCGCTTGCATCGCGATCGCGGAGCCGTTCATGAACTCGGCTCCTGCCTGCGGGGAGGTTACCGTCACGACGGGCGCGTTCGTGTCCGCGTTCACGGTCAGGGCCTTCGTGTCGCTCGCCTGATTCCCGGCCTTGTCGAAGGCCGTCGCCGTGATCTGGACCTGGCCCGGCTGGCTCGGCGCGGTGTAGCTCACCTCGAAGGACGATGCCGTTGCGGTGCCGATCAGCGCCGAATTGGCGTAGAACTCCACGCGGTCGAGCCCGAGGTTGTCCGAGGCGATTGCCGAGACCGTGACCACGCCAGCCGGAAGAACCGATGAGGCCGAGAGGCTAACGGCCACAGTAGGCGGCAGCGTATCCACAGTGGCGAAGGCACTGCTGAAGGGAGTCATGGGATTTCCGGCGAGGTCCTGGTACCCGGAAATATTGATGGAACAGACCGAGTCGGTGGCGAAGGGGGAGGCGGGCATGAAGAGGAGCTTGTTGGGCTCGGGCTGGCTGACGGTACCGGAGACGGGCATGCCTCCGATGGAGACGGTAAAGAGCCCTTGGCCGAGCGAATTGGAATCGATAGGCTCGCTGGACAGGACGAATGGGACCGCATCCTGGGCCACCTGGGTGGCGCCATCGGCCGGATAAACGGTGCTCACCGCAGGCGGGATGGTGTCGAGCGAGGTGAAGTGCACGGTCTTGGCCTCGGCCATGGGGTTGCCGCTGAGGTCGCGGATGCCCGGGCCGACGGTGAAGGTGTAGCTCGTCTGCGGCTTCAAGGCAGCGGAGGGGGTCACCGTCACCGTCAGGCCATCGGCGCTCAGCTCCACCGCGCAGGTCGCGGGCGCGCCGCCGTTCTCCTTCAGGGAAATCGTGGAGCCGTTGACCGAACTCCCGTCCAACGGCTTCTGGAAGACGGCGCTTAGGACTTGGTCGAGGGGCACGCCGGTGGCGCTGTCGGTTGGGACCGTGGAGCTCACGGCGGGCGCCGCGGTGTCCAGGACGAGGGTGCCCACGTCGACCACCTGGCCGTCGGAGGTGATCTCGCCCGCCCCGCGGACATGGCCTCCCCATGGCCCCGCCACAAAGAGAGTGAAATGACCGTCCGAGCCGATGGAGATGACCGGGAAGAGGAAGGTCCCCGAGGCGTCCGTCCCCGCGAAGAAGGTTTCGCCCGTAGCCGTCTTGGTGAGCGTGACGGTGGCCCCCAGAACCGGCTTCTGCTCCTGGTCCACCAGCACCCCGCGCACGGTGCCCGCGGCGGAGAGCGTCACGTCCAATTCCGCCGAGGCGCCGTCTCCGCTGAGCGTACCGGCGGCCGACCCCCGGCGCGCATCGCCGCTTCCGGGCGGACCCGACACCGTCACGCTCAGGCTTCCGCTGCGCACGTCTTGGAAGGCGTAATAGCCGTTCGCATCTGTTCCGACCGGGCCCAGGGTGTCCATCCCGGTGTAACCGTTCGCGTCATGCAGAACTACCTGAAAACCGAGGACGGGATTGCCACTGCCGTCCCTGACCACCCCGGTGACCTTGCCCAACCCAACGAAGCGAACCGGCGCTTCCGCGGTCTGGCCGTTTTCGGTCAGCGCCACCTGGACTTTCCCGCCGTTCCGGCTGAGGGGATCCGCGGCGCTGACCCAGTAGGTCGCGAGGGCCACCCCGCCGAAGTGGAAATGGCCCTGCGTGTCGGCCAAGGTCTGGTGGGAGCTGTCCAGCGTCACGATGGCGCCGGCTGCAGGCGTCACACCGTCCGCGCGGACGACGTCCCCCTCCACCGCCCCGAAGGGGGGCAGGGTGAGGTCCAGGGTCACCGTCTGGGCGTCGCCCTGGAGGGTCGTGCCACCCGTGCCGGAGGCACCGTTGGCGGGGTCTACCGCGCGGATCGTGTAGCTTCCCTCCGGCAGGCCACTGAGGAGGTAGACACCCTGAGTGTCTCCCGTCGCGGTGATGGATCCTTGTCCGGGAATGACCGTCTGGATCAGAGGATTGCCAACAGGGTCGCTACCGCCATAGTGCCAGACGGTCCCCTGGATCGTCCCGATGCCGTTCAGGTGCAGCGGCACGTCCACGACCGCGTTGGCGGCGCTGACCGTGCCGGAGCCATGGGCGCTGCGCCCTGTCCTCTGGTCGAAAACGTCGAGCGAGAAAGGCACACCCACCGGCACAAAAGCGAAGCTGAATTCGCCGTTGACGTCCGTCACGGCGAAGCCGACCTGGGTGCTGTTGCTCAAAGAGAGGGTCACCTGTGCGCTAGGCACGGGCGTTGTGAGGTCCGCGCCCACCAACTGCCCCTGAACGGTTCCAAAAGAACCCAGCGTCAGCGTGAGCTGGGCAGTCTGGTCCTTCACGACCTGGACACTGGCCCTGGCAGCCAGTGTGAACGCGTGGCTGCTGTCCACCGCCTGGACGCTATAGCCGCCTTCTTCCACCTTGGAGAACAGGAACTGGCCCAGCACGTCCGTGGTTGTGGTCATCGTGAGCAGGGGTGGGGAGCCTTTCAGGGTCACCACAGCGTTCGCCGCCGGCACCAGGGCGCCGCTGCCGTCGTCTTCCAGCGCGGTTCCAGCCACCTCGCCACTGCCAAGGAGCGTTAGATCCAGACGGAGCGGGACCGCTGCATCCGAGAGAAGGCCCGTGGCGAAGCCGCGCCGCCCCGACGCGCTGTCCTGCACCGTCATCTGGACGTACCCCATCGGCACGAGATCGAAGCCATAGTGTCCATCGGTGTCCGCGGCGAGGGTCCTGTCCGGCATCCCCCGGGTGGAGAGGGTCACCAGGGCGTGCGGCACAGGGGTCACCCCGTCCGGAGCAAAGATGGTCCCCTGGACGGAGCCCGTGGGTTCGAGATAGACGGTCGCCTCTGTCGCCAGCCCGCTTCGGATCTGCGCGCTCGTGCCGCCGCTCCCGTTGAAGCCGTTGGTGGCACTGATGGACACGCTCGTTCCCAGCAGATGATGGAAAGTGATCAGCCCCGTGGTCGCATCGCTGTAGTCGGTTGCGACGGTCCGTATCAGCGACAGGTCCGTCGGGTCGATCTCGTAGCTGATTACCGTCACCTGGGCCGCCACGTCGGTGTCGGGATTTCCACCTGTCCCTCGCACCAGGGTGTGGACGGTCAGGTCCCCACGGCCGAGGAGCTGGATATCCGCTTGGACGGACTGGCCCTCGGAAACGACGGAGACGCGCCCGTAGCCCACGTCCGTCGGGGGGACACCCAGCGAGGCCACCAGCTTCATGTCCGATCCGAGGCCCACCTGCCCGAAGGTGTACTGCCCGCCCGATCCGGTGGTGGCTTGCAGACCCTGCAGGAGGACAGCGGCTCCGCTGACCTTGACTCTCTGGCCGCTGCTATCGAAGCCGTACACCGTGCCGTAGACCACACCGTATCCGGGCAGGTAGAGGACCGTGCCGACGGTCTGACCGTCGTAGGTGGTGACGCTTCCGCTGGCGCTGCGCCGGCTCACTGGGTCGTACCCGGTGACCGTCCAGGAGCCCACCGGCACCGGCGACAGGGCGAATGCCCCCGACTCGTCGGTGGTCGCCCTGGCGATGACGCTTCCCTGGCTGGCGATGTAGACCGTCGCCCCGGCGGCCACGGGGGTCACGTGGTCGGCCATAAGAAACCTGCCTGTCACGGTCCCCTGGCCCCCGGCCGGCGCCGGAAGAAGGATGTCGTGAAGGTCCAAGGTCTGGCCCGATTCGATGGTGACCGTCAAGGTCCTCCTGGCGATCCAGGTGACGGGCTCCAAAATCTCCAGGCTGTAGACTCCTGGAGGCACCCCTTGGAGAAGGAAAGAGCCGTCCCCTGCCGTTAGCACGGAGGTCACCGGCTTCTGGTTCCCCTGCATCAGCGCTGCCACTGCTCCGGGCAGCACATTGCCGTCGGCGTCCTTTACGACACCTTGCACGGCCCCTCCCTGGGTGCTGACGAGCTGAAGATTCAGGACCGCCACGTCTCCCGGTTGATGGATGCTCGTCGTGCCCTGCGCGTAGGGGCCGCCGGGCGCCTGAGCGAGAACGCTGATGGTCCCGACGGGCAGCTTATCGATTTCGTAGCGGCCGAACTGATCGGAGAAAACCTGCTTGAATTCATGGGTAGACAGCTCTGTGGCCGTCACCAGCACCCCCGCCGCAGGCATTCCGTCGGCCCCCGAGATGGTCCCCTTCACGTTGCCGCGCGAGCGCATGAAGAGCGACACCACCAGGTCCTGGGGCTGCGAGACCGAGAAGGTGGCCGAGAGCCTGGCTACGTCGCCGGTCGCGGAATCCACGGCCTCGATCGTGAAGCTGTGGTCGGTGGCCATGACATAGTCGAGATAGAACTGCCCCGAAGCGTCGGTCTGCAGTTCCTGGGTGACGTGCGTGGGGTCTGGCCCTTCAAGGCCGCCGCCATACTGCCTCAGGAGGTCATGGTCCCACTCCCACAAGTAGACGGTCGCGCCGGCAAGGGGAGCTCCGTCCTCTCCGAAGACCGTGCCGTGGACGGTCCCCCCGGGCGCCGTCAGGAATGGCTTGACCGGCAGGGTCACGCTCGGTGGATCCATGGCACTGCCGTCCTGTGCCGCTACTCCCGTCACCACAAGATTGGTCGTTACGAGCGGTGAGATGCGCGATTGGGCGCGCACCTCCACGACGCGCCCGTCCGGCTGCACGTAGGCGCCGGCCACGGCCCGCGTGCTCAGCGCGTAGTGTGAAGACTCGCCTGCACTGACGGTATCCACGCGGCGGTTGAAGAGCACCGAGACGGCCCGGCCCGCCTCGTCTGCCATGAGGTCCTGAATGGCCCCAACCGGTGCTAGCCTGGGGAGTGTCAGCACCAAGATTTCCGTCGGAGGGATCTCGACAAAGGTGCCGGTTCCATCGAGATCGTTCTCGAGGACGAGCGACGACAGGCTGGCGTCGTAGACCAGCTTGGCCTGGGAGCTTTGTCCCACGGGAATGCCGATGAAGGTCACCAGCGACGGTCCCTGGGGCAGGGGCGCTGCCACCGAGAGATCCACCCTGCCATCGCCCGTCCCCTCCAGGTGCAGCGTGAAGTGCTCCGAACCGTCGATATGGCCGACGGCCAGAAGGGTCCCACCCCCGAGGGGCAAAGACTCGCCCCAGGGAAGGTCGCGCACCAGTGTCGCCGACGGATTCCCCAGCCGCCTGTGCTGACCGTCCTCCAGCCAGAGGTTCGGCGCAGCACTGGCAGAGGAGGGGTCCATGGCGACGGAGAAGTGCGGCGCCTGCAGCAACCCCGTACGCGTGAACTGCTCGTGCGCCTGAAGAACATTCTGCCCCGACACGATAAGATGAGAGCCGAGCACCGCAACCAACTGCTGACCCTTTGAGGGTCCCAGTTGATCAGCCGGCAGACGCCTCAACGCATCCCAGGCTCCATCCTGCAGGTCGTTGCCGAGCCATTCCAGGCAGAGCTCCGCCACGGCCTGCCGGACGGTCCAGCCGGATCCCTGTGCGATCTTGAGGTACCGTGCCTCCGCCGTCAGCTCGTTCGCGCGGTATCGAATGTGGCCTTCGGAAACTGGAGCCATGTTGGCCGGCCGCTGGTCCGGTGGGGCCGTGGCCAGGCTCCAGCCCAACCCAAGAAAATCCAACGCTGCATGGACAACATCTGCGGGAAGTTGCTCGTCCACGACCGGCGGCAGGATCAGGGTATCCGGCGATAGGGGAATCCCCGCGTCGCCCACTCCGACGGTGAGTACAACCGTCCCCGTTGTCCCGCCGGTCCCCGATCCAGAGGTCACCGTGACTTGGCCTGTCCGCAAGGCCAATAGCGTAAACTGCGCCGTGGCGCTTTGGCCCGGCCCCAGATTCCCCAAGGAGACATTTCCCGGCTGACCGGACACGAGCGCAGCACCCTCAATGTTGCCTGAAGGCAGCGCCAAGGTGACATCATTGGCTGTCGTCCCGTCAGACGTGTTGGTGACGGTCACCTTCACGACGTACTCATCCCCCTGCCTGACGACTGCAGGATGCGCGAACGTAACGTGGAATACGGGGTCCCGCACAACGACCACGCCGTAGGCCTTCCCGTGAACCGTAATGGGCTGGCTGGAGGGCAGGCCGTTCAGCGTTCCCGTGAAGTTGATGGTCACGGTATAGGTGCCGGCCTTCGGCGTGGTCACGTCGAACTCGCTCTGGCCCTGCATGCTGGCCACAATTACGGGCCGATCGTCACCCGTCCCGAGCACCCCATCGGGGCCGGGATCCATCACGGGCACCGCGCCGTTGCCCAGGGCGGGAGGATTTGTGCCCTTCAACACAAACTGGCTTCCGTCAGGGAAGGTGATCGTGGAGGTGACCGAGTTCAATGTAAGTGAACTTCCCGAGGGCGACCCGTTCTGGAGCAGCAACGCCACCACGAAGAACTGGTTGAGGAAGGTGATCCGGTTGGGAAAAATCAACAGGCCCGAGAGGTTCAACTCCGGGATGTCCAACTCGTCGAAGTCGCTGCCGCCGTCGTTGTACGAGAGCTGAACTGGCTCAAGGTCGAGATCCCCTAGGTCCGCCAGATCGGCGTTGCCACCGCTGCCCGTTCCCGAGATCACGTTCGGAAGGGGCGGCGGCCCTGAGACCCCCAACCGGTTCAGCACGACGGGTGGCCGTGTGGGATCGCTCGCGGAGAAGAGAACAGGAAAATCGAGGTTCACGGTCCCGGACTTCAGCCCAAGCCCTACCGTGTAGCGCACTGCTTTATAGTCATTGGTATTCAGGAGGATACCGCTCTGCTGGATCTCGTCCCACGTCATGGCGCGCGAGGTCACCGACGAGATGAGGACGTTGCGGACATCGATCGCCACCTGCGAGGGCACGGCCGCGCCCAGCGTCACCCCCCCCTGTACCAGCCGGATGTCACTTAGCAGGTAGCTGCCTGCCACGGAGATGGGAGGAATTTGGAAGGGCTCATTGGGTTTGGCAGAGAGCGGTTGCTGAGTCTGGAAGGCCGGCCCCGACAGATCTCCCTCCACCACGGCTCCCTCGGGAATTTGGGCGCCGCCGTACGTCGTCTGGACAACGGTCGGCACATTCAGCGGCACGGTCTGCTGGGACGGAAAGACTGTCAGGCTCGTGCCTGTGATGGCCACATCGCCCGTCACCCAAGGCGCCGACTGCGCAGCCAGTCGATTCGGCACCAGGAGAGAGCACACCACACCGGCCGCCCAGACCCCTTGCCCAGCGAGCCGAACCCATCTGCGCGCCCACCGTTGCCGATTTTCGCCCATGAGAGAGCAGACGGCCCCCTCCAGGATTCCCCTCCCGCTCATGGCTTCCCCCTTCCCCGAGATCCGCACATGGAGTTTGGCGCGCAACCTCACGGGCAACCACCCGCACGATGCACGAGTGGTTGGCACGCAACCCCGGAGCGACACAATTTTCTGACTTCCCCTTTTTCCCAGCCCAGCCCCAGGTGAGGCCGAGCTCCCCTTCTAGAGAGCGATTTCATCGCTCACCGACACAAACGATGAGCGCCTTCTAGCACACAAGCGGGTGGTTGTCAAGCCCTTGGACCTTGGGCTCGACTCTCACGACGCCTCGTGGCCCTACTGACAGGCCGTTGAAAATAGTGGCTTGAGGTGTTTCTGGGTGGCTCGTTCGCCGTGGAATTCGGGTTATGGCTGATGAATGGGGTGGCGATGGGGATCAGACCGGGGGCGGAAGGGCCGGATGTTACTCTCCTGACGCGGGATGGATCCGCTGGGTGGGGCCTTTTCTCGCCTCCTTCATCCATTCATCGAGAGCTTTCGCATGCGGACCAGGTTGTACGCGGCGAGAGCGAAGAG
>JBAWEQ010000159.1:0-4300 GCA_049591295.1 Acidobacteriota bacterium | reverse complement strand
AAGAGGAGGAGACGACCATGCGAAATCCTAGAATCCTGCTGGCCCTCGCGCTCGCGGCCTGCGTGGCCCTGCCGGCCCTGGCCCAGCAAACGATCGACCAGACCCGCCCCGCGCCGCCCGACGGGCTGGTGTCCGTGGACAACCTCTCCGGCAGCGTGAACGTCTCCGGCTGGGACCGCGCCGAGGTGCAGGTCACCGGCACCCTGGGCCGGGGCACCGAGCGGCTGGACTTCACCAGCGAGGGGCGCAAGACCGTCATCAAGGTGGTGCTGCCGAAACACGCCAGCCACGTGGACGGCTCCGATCTGACCCTCCGCGTGCCCGCCGGCTCGGCCCTCGACCTCTCCACGGTGAGCGCCGACGTGGAGGTCTCGGGCGTCAAGGGCAGGGTGGCCCCCAAGACCGTGAGCGGCAACATCACCGTGCAGGACAGCCCCTCGCAGGTGCGCGCCGAAACCGTGAGCGGCGAGGTGAGAGTCACAGGGGAGTGCCCGGAGGTGAAGGCCGGCTCCGTGAGCGGCACCGTCACCGTGAAGGGGGCCGCGGGCCGCGTCAGCGGCTCCAGCGTGAGCGGCGATGTGGTGGTGGAGGCCGGCGCCATTCAAGAAGCCGAGGCCAGCACCACCTCCGGCGACGTGAGGATCACGGGCGGCCTGGACAAGAACGGGCAGATCGACGTCTCCACCGTGAGCGGCGACGTGACCCTCTCACTGCCCGCCGCCACCTCCGCCGACTTCCGCGTCAGCACCTTCAGCGGGGGCATCACGAGCGACTTCGGCGGCGAGACCCGGGGCGAGGAGGAGCACGGCATGGGCAAGAAGCTCGCCTTCTCAACGGGCGGCGGCGCCCACGTCTCCGTCAAGACCTTCAGCGGAGAGGTGAAGCTCCTGAAGCGGTGACGGCAGAGAGATGCCGAGATGGCGAGACGGGGGTGGAGACCCCGCGCACGGGCGGTTGATCGGCCGGTAGGCGCCGGCCGCAGCGGCCGTCTCCACCCCCAGAACCCTTCGTGCCATGGTGTCTTGGTGGTGTAGCCCTTCCGTTTTTCGGCTTCCAGATTCAGCCTTATCTCCTCTCTCTTCCCGGCCCGTCCGCCCCGAGGCCGTGCTACCATCGGAGCGGAGTCCAGCATGCACCGGCTGACCTATATCCTGAACGGGGAGCCCCGGACCTTCATCCTCGATAGGGAGCGCGCGTGCCTGGGCCGGCAGGCTGAGAACGACCTCGCCCTTCCCGACCACACCGTCTCCAGGCGCCACGCCGAGATCCTCAAGACCCCCGAGGGCTGGAGGATCACCGATCTGGGCTCGCGCAACGGCACGGCCGTGAACGGGGAGCCGGTCCAGGAGTCCCCCCTGAACCCCGGTGACGAGATCACGCTGGGCACCTTCGCCCTCCGCTTCGAGGAGGAGGCGGAGGAGTCGGTCCGGCTGGAGGCGACGGACGAGAGCGTGCTCGCGGCCGAGGGCACCATCGTCCGCAGCGTGGAGGAGATCCAGCGCGAGCTGGAGCCGGAGAGCCTGGGCCCCGGACGGCCGCTCGGGACCGAGGACCTGGGCCGCCTCGCCCGCACCAGCCGGATCCTGGCCGTCCTCTCCGAGGTGGCCCGGACGCTCCTGGAGGCGGACAGCCTGGAGGGGGTGCTGGAGAAGGTCATGGACGTGATCTTCCAGCACGTCCAGGCCCAGCGCGGCGTCATCCTCCTGGCGGAGGCGGCGGAAGGCGAGCTGGCGCCGCGCATGGTGCGCCAGGCGGGCGGCGGCACCGACACCATCCAGATCAGCCGCAGCATCGCGCGCAAGGCCTTCGAGGAGGGGGTGGCCATCCTCTGCCAGGACGCCCAGGTGGACCCCCGCTTCCAGGGCGGCGAGTCCATTCGCTTCCTGGGCATCCGGTCGGCCCTCTGCGTGCCCCTCATGGTGGAGGGGAAGGTCATCGGCCTGATCTACGTGGACACGCCGGTCCGCGTGAAGGCCTACGACGAGTTCGACCTCGACCTCCTCTCGGCCCTGTCGGGCTACCTCGCCGTGGGCATCGAGCAGGCGCGGCTGAGGGAGGCGCTCGAATCGGAGCGGCGGGTGCGCTCCCGCCTGGAGCGCTACCACTCGCCCGCGGTGGTGGACCAGATCCTCGGCAAAGGCAAGCGCGGCGAGGCGCCCAGCCTGGAGGTGCGCGAGGTGGAGGCCACGGTCCTCTTCGCCGACCTGGTGGGCTTCACGAGCCTCACCGAGCACATGCCGCCGCCGCAGGTGGCCAACATGCTGAACGACTACTTCTCGGTCATGACCGACGTGATCTTCGCCAACGGCGGCACCCTGGACAAGTTCATCGGCGACGCCATCATGGCCATCTTCGGCGCGCCCGTCCTCACCACCGACCACGCCCACCGCGCCGTGCGGTGCGCCCTGGGCATGCGCCAGGCGCTCGGGCGGCTGAACGCCGAGAACCCGGACGGCCCCCAGCTCCTCTTCCGCATCGGCATCAACACGGGCCCCGTGGTGGCGGGCGACATCGGGAGCGTGCGGCGCATGGACTACACGGTCCTGGGCGCCGCGGTGAACGCCGCCTCCCGCCTCGAATCGGAGGTGGCCAAGCCCGGCCAGATCGTGGTGGGGGAGGCGACCTACCGCCAGCTCAAGTACGCCTTCGCCTTCCACAAGGCCGGCAAGGTCC
Organism: Acidobacteriota bacterium; assembly: GCA_049591295.1. GTDB lineage: Bacteria > Acidobacteriota > UBA4820 > UBA4820 > DSQY01 > DTPS01. The sequence continues at coordinate 1,627 of JBAWEQ010000159.1, read as the reverse complement.
CCGTGAAGGGGCTCTCCCAGCCCCTGGCGGTCTACGAGGTGAAGGGCGAGCTGGGCGTGGACGACGTCCTCAAGCTCTGATGGGAAAAGGCGGCGGCGCGGTTCCGCTCAGGCCTGCTCGCCCTCGCCGTTGGGGGAGGGCGGCGATGGCGCGGCCTCGGCCTGCCGGCGGTGGTGGCGCCTCTCCTTGAGCACCTCCACCACGCCGGGGATGATGGAGATCACGATCACCAGGACGATGATCAGGTGGAGGTAGCGGTCCACGCCGGGCAGCCGGCCCAGGAAGTAGCCCGCCGAGCTCATGGCGACGATCCAGCCGATGCCGCCGAAGACGTTGAAGGAGAGGAACCGGCGGTAGTGCATCCGGCCCACCCCCGCCACCACGGGCGCGAAGGTGCGGATGATGGGCACGAAGCGCGCCAGCACGATGGTTTTGCCGCCGTACTTCTCGTAGAAGCGCTGGGCCCTGGCGAGGTGCTCGGGGTTGAAGAGGAGCGACTTGGGGCGCTTGAAGATCATAGGCCCCGCCTTGTGGCCGATGGCGTAGCCCGTGCTGTCCCCCGCGATGGCCGCCGCCGAGAGCAGCAAGAAGAGGTGCCAGAGGTTCAGGTAGCCCTGACCCGCCAGGATTCCCGCCGTCACCAGGAGCGAGTCCCCCGGCAGAAAGAAGCCGATCAGCAGCCCCGTCTCCGAGAAGACGATGGCGAAGAGCACGGGGTAGCTGCCCCACAGGATGAGGGCCTTCAGCTTCTCCGGGTCGTTCAGCAGCGCCAGCGCTTCCTTGAGCAGCTCCATCGGGCTCTCCCCGCCGTCCGCGGGGAGGCGTCCGGCGCCTGCATACTGCCCGAAAGGTGAGGGATCTGTCAATCGCACGGCACGCGCTCCCCCTCGCCCGGGCCGTTGCTCCCCTCGCCGGCTGTGCCGCCGGGGGGCGTTGACCGGCATGCGCCGCCGGGCCTATAGTCAAAGCGACGAACCAGCACCGGAGGGGAAGGGAAAGGGATCCAGGCCACAGAGGCGCTTCGCCCGGACCCTCGGGCTCGAAGCGCCGCTCGGCGCGGGTGGCGCCTCCGCCCGGGTCCGGCGCCCCCCTCCGGAGCCTCGCGGGGGCCGCCGCACAACCAGGGGCGGAGCCTGCGCCCGCGGAAGAGGCCAAAATGGTCATTCATAAAAACGCCCGAACGGAGGGGGATCCCATGAGGCAGGCGCGCGTCAGAAAACCGGCAGCACGCGGCGCGGGGATCACCAAGCCAGTGGGACCGCACACCTTCCGCCACTGCTTCGCCACCCACCTACTCGAACGAGGGCAGGACATACGCACCGTCCAGGAGCTCCGGGGCCACTCCGGCCTTTCAACCACGATGATCTACACGCACGTGTTGAACCGCTGCGCCCGCGGCGTCGTGAGCCCCGTGGACGGGGGTGATCCCGCTTAGCGACAGGATCGCGTCGCAAACCATGGAGGGAGCCCAAATCCCGCGATTGGAAATGGGAATGTCTCCCAAAGGCCGTAGGGAAGGTCGTTCCCGTGAGGGAGGGTCTTCACCCGCCAAGGGATTTGGGTTGCCTCCGACCCCGGACTTGATCCGGGGGAGGAAGCCCCAAGGGTGGGGTGAGGCTCCGCGGGC
>JBAWEQ010000158.1:0-15448 GCA_049591295.1 Acidobacteriota bacterium | reverse complement strand
TGCTTAGTGTGTGCGTTCCCCCCAACCCTCCACGGGTGCGCCGGCGGCGACGGACCTCCTGCCGCGTCAGGCTTCAGCGTCCACAACCTCAGCGTACATTCAGTACGCTTGCGGTGTGGCCGCCTCGCCTTCCTTGCATGAGGCCCATCGGCTCCGGAAGGCCAACGGCACAGGTGCGAGTTCAAATTGTCTTGGACAGCCATATCATCTCATCTTCTCTGCTGATCGTGGTGCCTCGGCCAATGCATCGTTGACGATCGTCTGGGCTTCCTCTACGATGCGCCGCAGGTGATCCGCTCCCCTGAAGCTCTCCGCGTAGATCTTATAGATGTGTTCGGTCCCCGACGGCCTGGCCGCGAACCATCCGCTCTCCGCCATCACTTTCAACCCGCCGATGGGGGCCCCATTGCCCGGCGCGCAGGTAAGCACGGCCTCAATTTTCTCGCCCGCCAGGTCGGTGAGCGTGACCTGCTGGGGCGAGAGTTTCGCCAGCAGTTCCTTTTGGCCCGGAGTCGCCGGGGCTTCGACACGGTCGTAGACAGGATCGCCGAACTCGCTCGTGAGCTCGCGGTAGAGCTCTCCCGGATCCCGGTCCATCTTGCCCATCATCTCCGCCGCCAGCAACGCCGGGACGATCCCGTCCTTGTCCGTGGTCCAAACGGTGCCATCTCTTCGGACAAACGACGTGCCCGCGCTCTCTTCCCCACCGAAGCCGAGCGAACCGTCGAGCAGGCCATCCACGAACCACTTGAACCCTACCGGCACCTCGTAGAGCTTCCGGCCCAGTTTCGCGGTGACGCGATCGATCATCTGGCTGCTCACCACGGTCTTGCCAACCGCCGCATGGGTGCGCCACTCCGGCCGGTTTCGGAAGAGATAGGAGATGGCCACCGCGAGATAGTGGTTGGGCGGGAGCAATCCGGCGCTCCGGGTGACGATTCCGTGCCGGTCGTGGTCGGTATCGCAGGCGAAGGCGATATCGAAACGATCCTTGAGGCCGATCAGCCTCTGCATGGCGTAGGGGGAGGATGGGTCCATCCGGATCTGGCCATCCCAGTCGACCGTCATGAACCGAAAGGTCGGATCGACGGCATCGCTGACGACGCTGAGGTTCAAGCCATAGCGGTCGGCCATGGGCCCCCAGTAATGGACCCCGGCGCCGCCGAGCGGATCCACCCCCATGTGGATCTTCGCCGCGCGAATGGCATCCATGTCGAGCACGCTGGCGAGATCCGAAATGTACGCATTGAGATAGTCGTGCCGGTGTGTTGTGGGCACGTGAAGGGCCTTCTCGAAGGGCATCCGCCTCAAACCAGAAAGTCCGCCCTCGAGAAGCTCGTTCGCCTTCGCCTCGATCCAATCGGTGACGGCTCCTTGCGCCGGCCCGCCGTTGGGCGGGTTGTATTTGAAGCCGCCATCATGGGGCGGATTGTGCGAGGGCGTGATCACGACACCGTCCGCGAGCCCGGTCTTGCGCCCCCGGTTGTAGGTGAGTATGGCGTGGGAAACCACGGGAGTGGGTGTGTATTCGTCGTGTTCGGAGAGCATGATGTCCACGCCGTGGGCCGCCAGCACTTCGAGCGCGCTGGCACGAGCCGGCTCGGACAGCGCGTGCGTGTCCATGCCGAGAAAGAGCGGACCGGAGATCTGCTGCTGCCTGCGATACAGGCAAATGGCCTGACTGATGGCGAGAATATGCCGTTCGTTGAAAGAGTTATCCAGCGAGCAACCGCGATGTCCGGAGGTGCCGAACATGACGCGTTGCTCGGGTACGGAAGGGTCAGGTCTCTCCGCATAGTAAGCCGTAATGAGCTTGGGCACGTTGACGAGCATGGATGGCTCAGCGGGCTTTCCCGCGAGCGGGCTCACTTTCATCGCCGTATCTCCTCGGTCAGCTCGTGCGGCCGTTGTGCCCCACGGCGCCTGCTCTCACCCGTGTGCCGGAGAAGAACTCTATTTCCGCAAGACCGTCAACAGGTCTTGCTTGTGCTCCTCTTCCATGACCAGAATGTCCTCCAGCACCCGCCGAAGGCCATACTCCTTGAGGGCTTCCGCCTGCCCGATGCGCTCCTTGTAGCGGCTGATGGCGTTGTCCTCCCCCCAGAGGTCCTGATCGAGCATCTTCTTGCTCTCCGGCGAGACTTCGCGGTGCTCCACGTCCACCACGGGCGTGCCGCCGAGGAAAGCGATCTGGTGGGACAGCGTCGCCGCGTGCTGCATTTCCTCCTCGCTGTGGACGAGCAGCTCCTTGATAATGGATTCATACTCGGGGCCGGTGATCGTGGCCGCGTGCTGGACGTACTGGATGGCCGAGGCATACTCAAATTCGAGGTCCTTGTTCAGTTCCCGAAGAAGAATCTTCTTGGTCTCTTTCATCGCGGTGTCTCCTTCCATATCATCGCCGTGTCCTGACCGGCGTATCTCACTGGACCTCCGGCTCACGCCGCCATCGGGTGAGCACGCCCCACCTGGTGCGACGCCTTCGGGCTCGGTGGATGGCTCACGGCGAGTCCCCATCGTCGCCCGGCGGCGGTCATTGCGGCAAGGATGTCACCAGGCCTTGCATCTGGGTGATTTCGGCCGACTGGGAGGTAATGATGTGCTCGGCGAGCTGCTTGGCCGCGGCGCTGCTCCCGTCCTTGAGCTCGATCTGTGCCATGGCCACCGCGCCCTTGTGGTGCGCGATCATCCCCGTCACCCAGTCCCGGTCAAACGCCGGTCCCGAAGCCTTGGACAGGGCGGTCATGGCCTCATCGGACATCATCCCGTCCACCGAGACACCCATCGTATCCATGGTGTGCTCGGTGGCATCCGGCACGGGCTTGCCCCAGCCGGTCAGCCAGCCGGACATGGTCTCGGTCTCGGAACCTTGTGCGGCTTTGATGCTGCCGGCCAATCGCTTGACTTCGGAGCTGTCGGCCTGGGTCATGGCCATGTCGGCCATCCTCACGGCTTGCTGGTGAAGGAGAATCATGCCGCGCGCGAATGCCACGTCGGCATCGTTAAACGCCCCGGTGGCCGGCGCGCCGGTTCCCGCCAGGATGCTCGACGCGCCAGCCTCGGAAGGCTGGGCCTGTTGCGTGTCGCCCGCCGAGGTTTGGGAGCTGGCGCCGCCCTCGGCGGTACCGGACGTGCCGCTACACGCGGTCAGGGTCAGAACGCCCGCGAGCAGAGTCACGGACAGAAGAAGAAGGCGGGGGGTTTGCCGCGCGACGCTGGCCAGAGACCCTCCTGGCAGGACGACCGCACGTTTCATGAGATCCCGTTTGTTCATGAGACACCATCCTTTCTTGAGATAGGGTCCCTTATGGCACGTATGCCAAAATTAGCTCTGGGATCCCCATCGGGAAAGAGCACTTTCTACGCAGGAGCACTGCCCCGGCGTGCGTAGAAACTACCTCTCCGGCGGCAGCCAAATCACCGCGCGCAAAGTTCCCACCGGGGGGCGGTGACTCGTTCGCGCCGCTCAGGCTCGCGGCGTCTTGGCTCCCGCGGGGCTCGCCGGAGCCCGCTTGGAACTGTTCGGCGCGCGGCGGCCCGCGCCGAGCACGACCCGCACCCGGTGGTCGCGGCCGTCGTCCTCGATCGGGATCGCCGATGGATCGGCCGGTGATCCATCGAGATCCACGCTCGCAACGCCCTGGCAACGGCGCTTCGGGTTCTCCACGGTGATCGTAAAGTGCGTCTTTCCGAAGCGCCATTCGATGCAGTAGGACGGCCACGACGAAGGGATGCACGGGTTCACGGTGAAAACCGCGCCGCGGCGCTGCAGCCCGAGGATACCCTCCAATCCGACCCGGTACATCCAGCCGGCCGAACCGGTGTACCAGGTCCAGCCGCCCCGCCCCCGGTGCGCCGGGTGGTCGTAAATGTCCGCCGCAACCGCGTAGGGCTCCGTCTTGTAACGCTCCACCTCGCTCGCCGTCCGCGAGTGGTTGATGGGGTTGAGCATGTGAAAGAACTCCACCGCCTCGTCGCCGCTCCCCAGGCGCACGAGCGCGAGGACGACCCACGCCGCCGCGTGCGTGTACTGCCCTCCGTTCTCGCGGATCCCCGGGATGTAGCCCTTGATGTACCCCGGTTCGAGGGCCGTGTGATCGAAGGGCGGCGAGAGGAGCAGGATGACGCCCGAGCCGCGCCGGACGAGGTGGGCGCGCACGGAATCCATGGCGCGCCCGGCGCGGTGTCCCGGCGCGGCACCCGAGAGGACGGCCCAACTCTGTGCCACCGAGTCGATCTTTCCCTCGTCGTTTTGGGACGAACCCAGCGGCGTCCCGTCATCGAAGTACGCGCGCCTGTACCACTCGCCGTCCCAGCTTTGCTCCAGCATTCTTCCCAGACGCTCGCGCTCGGCGCGATAGCGCTCCGCTCGCGGCGCATCCCCCTGCTCTTCGCACAAGGGGACAAAGGCACCCAGGACGGCGTGCAGAAACCAGCCGACGAAGATGCTCTCTCCGCGGCCCGCGGGGCCGACGTTATTGAAGCCGTCGTTCCAGTCGCAACTCCCGATGAGCGGCAGGCCGTGGCCGCCGGCGGTGAGCGCGTGATCCACGGCCCTGATGGCGTGCTCGAACAGCGTGCCCGTCTGGTCGGAAATGGCGGGGATCCCATACGCCTCGGGCTCCCCGATCGGGACGGCGGGAGCCTCCAGAAAGGAGACGCGCTCGTCGAGGAGGGAGCGGTCTCCCGTGGCCCTGACGTACTCGGCGGCCGCGTAGGGGAGCCAGAGCAGGTCGTCCGAACAGTGCGTCCGAATGCCCTGGCCGCCCGGGGCGCTCCACCAGTGCTGGACGTCTCCCTCCACGAACTGGCGCCCGGCCGCTCTCAGGATGTGCTCGCGGGTGAGGTCCGGCCGCGTGAACATGAGCGCCAGAACGTCCTGGAGCTGGTCGCGGAAACCATAGGCACCGCTCGATTGGGAGTAGGCGGAGCGCGCCCAGACTCGGCACGCCAGATCCTGGTAGAGGAGCCACCCGTTCACGAGGACGTCGAAGGAGTCGTCCGGTGTGGTGACGCGCACGGCGCCCAGCACGTCTTCCCAGAGCCTCTCCACCAGGGCCAGTTCGGCTTCGGCGACGGCGGCGCCGTCCTTGCCGGCGAACCTCCGCAGGAGCGCTCGGGCCTCGGCCTCGTCCCGGCCCTGCCCGAGGAGGAACACGACGCGCCGCCTCTCGCCGGGATCGAGGTCCACGACCGTCTGCAGCGCCGCGCACGGGTCGAGGCCGGCGCCGAACCGGTTCGACAGCAGCGGCCGGCCGAGCGCCGCGGGACGCGAGAGCGAACCGTTGCGGCCGATAAACTCCAGACGGTCCCCCGTGGCGGAGAGGAGCGGCTCGCTGGCCGCGGCGAAGGCCACGCGGGCCCGCCCCGGGCTGTATAGGTCTCGCGCAAAAACCGCGCCGGTCTCGGCGTCGTGCTCCGTGGCGACAAACCTCGGACCCTCCGCGATGGGGGGACCGAGCAGCCAATCGCAGTAGGAGAAAAGAGTCAGGCGCCGCGGCCGGTCGGAGCGGTTCGTCAAGGTGAGAAGGGACAGCTTCAGGGGCTCATCCCGCGCCACGAAGACCGCCAGCTCTTGCTCGATGCCTCGCGCGGCGCGGGAGAAGCGGGTCACGCCTGGCGCGTGGCGCACCACCCAGCGCGGAGAGCGCGGCGTGCGCCGCAGGGGCGCCGGCGTGGCACCCCAGAGGGCGCCGCTCTTCTCGTCGCGGATGAAGATCGCCTCCGCGGTCGGGTCGGTGACCGCGTCGTTCGCGAAGGACGTGAGGCGGTTCTCGCGGCTGTTCTCGCACCAGGTGTGGGCCGCCCCGGAGGCGGTGACGATGCTCCCGAAGCGCGGATTGGCGAGGACGTTGATCCAAGGAAGGGGCGTTTCCCGATCGCCCTCGAGGACGATGACGTACTCGCGTCCGTCCCGCGTGAAGCCGCCGAGGCCGTTTCCGAGGAGGAGCGGCGGCGGCTCCGGTTCGACTTCCGGCCGCTGTGTATCCGGGACCTCATCGACCGGCACGGTGCCCAACGGCTGTGGAGGCTCCGCCCCCGGGCTGTCGAGCTGCGCTTCCAGGGTGCCGCCCTCGCCGGAGAGGACCGCCTGGGCGACCACGCTCAGAAGGACCCTCTCGGCCTCAGAGATCAAGTCGCCCTGGAGAAGAAATACGCCGCCGGGCTTCCCCTTCCAGGCACTCCATGGGCCTCCGTCCACCAGCTGCGTGAGCGCTTCCTTCAGCTCTTCGCGATAGCTCACCGGGTGCTCGTTCAGGATCACGGCGTCCGCCTTGAGCCCCTTCAGGCGCCAGTGCTCGTGGGCGGTCAGGACCTGCCGAACGAGCTGCACGTCTTCCGGCTCTTTCACGCGTACGAGGACGATGGGGAGGTCGCCCGAGATGCCGAACCTCCAGAGCCCCTCCTGCCCGAGCGTGTTCTTGGTCAGGGTCTCCCCGTCAGCCCGGAGGGACGCGTCGGAGAAGAATACGCGGGACGCGAGCCGCTCCGTGAGTTGGGCCTGTTCGGCGGAGATGCCCAGATGTCGCTGCGACATCTGGGCCTGCGTGTAGGCCAGGGCGAAGACGCGGGCCGCCACACCGTGATCGTGGTACTTCTGCGCGCAGGCTCGGGCGGCCGACTCATCGGTCGCGACGCCGGTCGTGAAGGAGACGCGGACGAAGCCCCCGGGTGCGAGCCGGAGCCGGGTCCTCAGGCTCAGGATCGGGTCGAGTACGGCGCCGGTCGTTCCAGAAAGCGCCCGCCCGTCCATGGCCTCGGGGTTGTCAGGGCCGCGCCCGCGCCCCAAGAAGCGCATGCGGTCCGTCTCCCACTCGACCTGCGCTTGCGTCGGTCCTTGGATAGAGAGGACGTGGAATCCCACAAATGCATGGCCGTGCACGACGCGCGGCCGGCGGCGCGCCAGCAGAGCCGTGTTCTCGGCGATCCACTCCGTCTCGACGAAGAGCTTCCCAAAGGCCGGGTTGGCGATGTCCTCGGCGATGGTCCCCAGGCCCACCTCGACGTAGCTCGTCAGCTCGATCTCGCGGGGGTGGTCGCTGGTGTTGGTCAGCGAGACGCGCCGAACCTCGGCGTCGTCCCCTGGCGAGACGGAGATCTCGAGGCGCGTCGCGATGTCGTAATCGAGCCGCTCGAAGGTCGCCTTCTCGGCGAGGAATTCCACGAGGTAGCTGTCGGGCTCCTTGGCCGTTGGCTGGTAGGCGGCGGACCAGACGGCGCCGCTGTGGACATCGCGTAGATAGATGAACTGGCTTCCGGGATCGCGCGTGCGGTCCTCCCGCCACCGCGTAACGGCGCGCCCGCGGCAGAAACTCGTTCCGCCGCCCCCGTTCGTGACGATCGCGACGTAGCCGCCGTTCGAGAGGACCTGGGCGCGCGGGTAAGGAGTGTGGGGCGAGCGGAAGCGGCGTGGGGCGCGCGCAAGCGAGGGCGGCTCGGTTCGGGACTTCTCGGCCGGGCGCGGCTCGATGACGGGCGCCTCGCGAGGGACCCTCTCCTGCAGGAGAAGTTCGGTCGCCTGGATTCGCGGGTCGGCGTGGAACCGTTCGACCATCACGTCATCCAGGAGGACGTTGGCGATGGCGACGAGGATCATCCCCTGGTGGTGCGCGAGGTGGGTCTTCACGACGACACCGGGGCCGGGTGACACGGCCGGAGCGTCGCCGCTGTCGTCCGGCTTCCGCGCCGTGTAATCGACGGCGTCATAGTATCCGAGCGCTCCTTCGGCCCCTTCGCCCGTCAGCCGGCGCAGGTTTCGCGCGGCTTTGGCCGGCTCCAGGAGAGCGGCCAGCGCGGCCGCGTAGGGAGCGACGACGAGTTCGTCGGCCAGCCCCCGCTTCAACCCCAGGCCCGGGACGCCGAACTCCTTATACTGGTAGTTGCCGAACCGGTCCAACAGGTCGTAGGCGGACTCGGAGATGCCCCATGGAACGCGCCGCTCTCGGCCGTACCGGATCTGTCTCCTGACGGCCATGCGGCAGCTCTGCCCCAGGAGCGTCCCCGGATAGGTTCTCGTCAGGAGGAGGGGCATGAGGTACTCGAACATCGTCCCGCTCCAGGAGACGAGCGTCGGAACGCCCTCCACGCTGACGACGAGCCTCCCCAGGTGGAACCAGTGCGTTTGCGGGACGTCGCCCTTGGCGATGGCGAAGAGGCTCGCAAGGCGCGATTCCGAGGCCAGAAGGTCGTAGTAGGCGATATCCGCTCGCCCGGGCCCGCCGGCGTCGGCCAGGCGATAGCCGATCGAGAAGAGCTGGCGCTGGTGGTCGTAGAGGAAACCGAAGTTCATACCGTCCGCCAGGACCGCCGCCCGACGGGCGATCTCGGACAGGCTCAACGCCAGATCCGGCCGCGACGCGCCCAGCTGGCGGCACCCTTCCGCCAGGGCGAGGAGCGCCCCCGCAAGGTTGCCGCTGTCCACCGTGGACACATAGCGCGGGAGCAGCGGCGAGAGGTTCTGCGTATCGTACCAGTTCAGGAGGTGCCCCTCGTGGCGCTCCAGCCCTTCGACCGTGGTCAGCGTATTGTCAAGCCTCTCGGCCATCGCCTCCGCCGACAGGAAACCCAGATCATGCGCCGCGAGCGCGGAGAGGAGCCCCAGGCCGATGTTGGTCGGCGAGGTCCGGTGGGCCACCTCGGGCGCCCGCATTTCCTGAAAGTTGTCGGGAGGGAGCCAGTGATCCTCGGGGCCGGCCAGGGTCTCGAAATAGAGCCACGTCTTCCGCGCCACCTTCATCAGGTGATCGCGGTCCTCCGCCGACAGTTCCAGCAGGCGTGGCACGGTCGGCTGACTCAGCCAGTACGCGCAGGCGGGCGCGGCGCCCCACAGCAGCAAGAACAGCAGCGCGGGAGGAAGGGCGCCGGGGCGCGCGGCGGCGATGAGGGCGAGGAGCCCCATGGCCGCAATCGGGCTCGCCGCCATCTCCCCGAAGAAGGAGCGGATACCCTCCCGAAAGCGGCCAGCGGCCCGTGCCGATTGGGCGGCCGCCGTCTCCCAGTCGAGGAGGCGCCGCCGAGTGATCACGAGCCGGACGAGCGTCAGGGCGATGGCGTGCGCGCTCTCCCAGGCATGGAACGGCAGGAAAACCAGCGTCAGGAGCGCCTGTGCGGCGGCGGCGCTCAGATCCTCGGCGAGGCCTCGAAGGTGGACGCGAGCCGGCTCGTGCGCCGGGCGCCGTTTCAGAAGCTGAAAGAGAGAGGCGACGAACGGGAACCCGACGACCACGAGGCCGCCGAGGGTCCAGACGAGGGGGCTGCCCGGCAGGAACGTCCACGCGGCGGCAAAGAAGGCGAGGAGCGCGGGCGCCACCAGGCTTCGCCGGAGGTTGTCGAGGATCTTCCACTGACTGATGAGTGGCAGGCGGTTCTTCGCGAAACCCTGTGGCGTCGGGACCACGGGGAAGAGCCAGGCCAGGATCTGCCAGTCGCCGCGCACCCACCGGTGCTGCCGGCGCGCGTGCGCGAGTACGTTGGCGGGGTAGTCGTCCACCAGCTCCACATCGGAGACGAGCGCGGTGCGGGCGTACAGCCCCTCGAAGAGATCGTGCGACAGCAGCGCGTTCTCCGGGACGCGCCAGCCGACCGTCGCCTGGAAGGCGTCAACGTCGTATAGTCCCTTGCCCGTATAGCTCCCTTCGCCGAACAGGTCCTGGTAGGTGTCCGAGACCGCCGTCGTGTAGGGATCGACGCCGGTGTGCCCGGCGTACACGCGCGCGAAAAGCGACCCGCCGGCGCTCGCGAGGTTGACGCTCACGCGGGGCTGGAGGATGCCGTAGCCCTCCGTGACCCTCCGGAGGTCCGGATCGACCACGGGCCTGTTGAGCGGGTGGGCGATGATTCCGATCAGGGCTCTCGCGACGTCCCTCGGGAGCCTCGTGTCTGCGTCCAATGTGAGGACGTAGCGCACCGACGGGAGGATCGACAGGTCCCCGACCTTGACGGAGAAGCCGGTGTCGTCAGACGAACGCAGCAGGCGGTTGAACTCCTCGATCTTCCCCCGCTTGCGCTCCCAACCCATGAAAACGCCCTGCTTCGGGTTCCACTGGCGATCTCGGTGGAACAGGAAGAAGCGGTCGTTCCCATCGGGCACGTGACGGCGATTGAGCGCCTCGATACCGGCGACCGCCGCGGCCAGGATCTCGTCATCACCGGCAACCGTGAGCGTGAGCGCGTCCTTGAAATCGCTCAGGATCGCGAAGTGGATCCGGGGATCGAGGTTCCCGAGGGCCTGCACCTCCAGATGCGCGAGGAGCCGCTCGACCTCGTCCACGCTGCCGAGGAGTACGGGCACGACCACCATCGTACGGGTGCCGTCGGGGATCCCTTCGCTGAAATCGAGGCGGGGGAGCCGGCGCGGCGGCACGAGCGCCGCCACGATGCGCTGGATGATGAGCGTAGCGAGCTCGCTCGCGGGGAGGATCGCGAGCAGGGCCGCGACCGTCGCCATTCCAGCGGCACCGATGATGCCCGCGTACGCATACGCCATGAAAGCGCCGAAGCCGGTCAGGAGAGCGATGCCGCCGAGGTAAGCCCCGGTTATATGGGCGAAGGCCCAGCGGCGGAGCCGCTGAACGAGGCGCGGGTGGTACGCCACGTCGATCTCGAGGCCGCGCCGGCCCGGGCCGATCAGGTGATGGCCGACGTGCGCCGCCTTATCGCCGATTCCCTTCTGCTCGGCGGCCCTGCGGGCGCTTTCGACGGCGCGCAGGGCGACCCGCACCTGCGCCTCTCCCGCCGGTGCGGCGAGATCCTCCACGGCGTGCCGGTAGCGGTCACGGCTGGCGAAATCCATCCGCGGGTACACCCCGGCCGGGTCCCGCCTCAGGATCTCCTCCAGCGGGCTGACCTGCTCCACGAAGCGGCTCCAGTCGAGCGTCGTGCAGAACCGGAGGCTCGTCACCGTGTTGGCGGTGGAGACCTGGTCGGTGGCGTGGCGCTGGTTCTCGGAGCGGACCGCATCCTCGGGCGTCATTCCTCTCGCGGCCAACGCCTCCTCCACAGCCGCCACGAGGGGGGATACGCGGGGGTTATATTCGCGCATGCGCTGCCGGAGCTGCGCTACGAAGGCATTCGGGAGCGGATCGGGCAGAGGGCCGCGCGAATCACCGCGCTCCAGCCGCGCGAGAGCGGCATCCGCCTCCAGGCGTGCGATTCGCCCCGCGAGGATGCCGTCAGCCAGGATCCTCAGGTTCTCGATGAGCGCGAGCTTGAGCATGCTCGGCCACGCCCAGAGCTCGCCGATCGTCAACGGCGCCACGGTCTGGAAGGCGAGGACGAAGCGCGTGAGCCGCTCCTGGTCGAGCCTCCCGTCGCCGTGCCGGATCAGTTCGAGCGCCATCGCGTGAACGCGGGCCTTGCCCGAGAACTCGCGAGCTGCCAGCTTCGGCAGCTTCCGGTAGTATTGGACGGGGAGGTCGTGCCGTACGGCGCGCTCCTCCGACTCGATGAGGTGGAAGTTGTCCAGAAGCCACTCGGCGGCCGGCGGGACGGGCAGTCCCCGGTGGACGTCGTCGGCAAGGGCTCGGTACGCCGTGTTCAGAAGGCGGATGTTTTCCTCGAGCCGGTGCAATACGCCGTGGCCGCCCGCACGCGAGGTGGGCACCAGCGTGAACAGAGCGGCCAGCGTCTTGGCCCGGTCCTCGAGCCCGTCGAGGCTCAGGAGTTCCCCCCTGAGAGGGGCGGCTCTTTCAGTCCTGCGCCGTCCGAACAGTGTTCACCTCCTGCGTGGTCCCCTATGTCTCACCGGCACCACGATCAATGTATTCATATTCGGTGCATCCTCACTTGCCGCGCCTCTGAGAATCTCGTCCGTTGGCTAGCGCCCTTGTCTTGAGTGCCTTCTGGAAGAGAACCCATTGGCTCTCCCTTGTCCCTCATTGCGCATGGAGTGGTGGAGCACGGCCTGAAGGAGGTGTCCGATGGATGAGGTGATCAGGAAAGGGGCAGACCGGGACGCGGAAGCTGGACCCGCAGTGAGCGGGGCGATGCGGTCGGGTGCCCCGTACCGTCCAGGCTCCTTGTCGAACTTCATCTTGCACGTGGAGCAGCAGAACACATAGATCTGCCCCGCATGTGTGCTCTTGTGCGGCGATCTAGCATCCAGGATTGTGCCACAAACAGGATCTTTGGCCATTTTGATTGGCTCCTTCCTGCCTGCGATGAACGGGACGGTAGGACATCCCAACGTCCGGCGCGGGCTTCTGTTCCCCTGCCTTGGGCAAGGGCTTGATCTCTCACGATTTCTTGTTGGACAGCTTGATAATCACGACGACCAGCAGGACGATCACCAGCACGCCGATCACCGTCCAAATCCACATCCCTCCGCCCATCCCAAGCCACCCTGAGTTGTTCATCATGGCCGACTCCTTTGCTGAACTGTTCCCCCGGCGGGGGGCCCGCGCATTGTCCACGCTCCTCGTCTTCCGCCCTGCCGGCAGGCCGGCAGAACCGCCGGATCTGTAACGCATGCGCGCCTCTGCGCGGCGCCTGCTTATCGGGGGTGATGCCGCGATCAGGATCCCTGGCCATTTCGGGAGTCTCCACGATCTTGGTGACGACAACGCTGGATCCCGGTTCCGGCGGCTGTTCCTGGAAACGGGAGCAGTCGCCCTTCACGACCTGGAGGTGGATCTGATGGCAGGAGTTCTCGTGTTGAAATCGGGACCGCCATGTACCTCCTTACCGGTGGTCGTTGTGGTCGTTGTGGTAGTTGGGTTGATCCTGATGATCGCGGTGTTCGCCCTGATCACCATATTGGCCGTTGGGGCGCCGGCCCCCGACGAAGCACCCCTCGAGGAGAACCAGTAGCCCGATGAGCAACACGCAAGCCGACAGCTTCTTCATGGTCTTGCCTCCATTCGCTGGCCGGTGGTCAGATTTCCCCTTCTCCTCGTCGATGTATCCCTGTTGAGGTAGAGAAGGTCATGGACCGAGAGGTTGCAAGCCTGCTCTGACTGTTTTCGCCTGCCGCGATGATGGCCCCGGGAATCCAGAACCTGACCCGATGCACGACATCAGCCGGGCGGGCATCGTCGGAGGAAAGGTGCACGGGCGTCGGCCTCGGAGCTGTCCCCGCCGCGGTGAGCGTCAGCAAAGCCACCCCGATAAGAGCACCGACGACTGCACGTTGCATGCGGCTTCTGTTCTTTTCCTTCCGACGCATTCCAAATTTAACTTTCTGGCGCCGCATCGTGAAGCGTACTTTCTACTCACGGCACGGTTCTTACCCCGGGTAGTAACTACTCTTTCCGGTAAGGGATGCCGAGGATTAACTTTGGGGACAGACAAGGTTAGGCAGGAGTTTATTTCGTGCAGCGCGTATTCGTCGCGGAACGCATTGCGAGGGGCACCAAGGGTGTCAAGGACGTGCGCGACGAGCTGATCGCCGGCGGTATGCGGCAACAGGCTCGACGGGACCTGGAGGGCCGTGATGCTCTGGACAATTCTGATCATTCTTCTCGTGCTGTGGTTGGTCGGCATCGTCACTTCCCACACGCTGGGCGGCTTGATTCACATCCTTCTGGTGGTGGCGGTGATCATCCTGATCGTTCGGCTCCTCTCCGGACGACGCGCGCTCTAGGGCGGCCCGATGGCGACGGAGTCACGAGGGGACGGAGGCTGCACCCGTGGTGCGGGCGAACAGCGCGGAGGTTTCGATCCGTGCGGAGCGGAGGGCCGGGCACCCGTCCGGGGCGCTCCGAATCGCGGGTTCCGTGGAGCTGGGGAGGCCACTCCAGGAGTTCGGTAGAAGGAGGCAAGATGAACGTACTCACAATCGTGGGACCTTTGTGCACAATGAACCACTCCCGTCCCCGCGGCGAGCGCGGGACCTCCTGCCGACGCGCATGGGGCCGTCGGGACGCTGGTCGTGCCCCCGGGCTTTTCGCAGGACGGGACTAATCCAACGGAGGATGCCATGAGAGTGTTACGATTCGCACTGTTGGCGCTGCTGGCGGGAATTCTCGCCGGTGCGGCCTATGGCCAGACTGGACCCTACGGCGGTCCGCCCGGCCCCCAGGGCCAGTACAACCCCAACACTGGTCAGCCGGACAGTGGCTACTACGGCGACCAGGATCCGACCGTCGACGTCGGCTTCTTCTACAGCGAGCTGTCTCCGTACGGCGAGTGGGTGCGGCATCCCCAGTACGGCTGGGTGTGGTTCCCCCGCCACGTCAACGCGGGATGGCGTCCATACTCTCTCGGCCGCTGGGTGGAAAGCGAGTACGGCTGGACGTGGGTGTCCAACGAACCGTTCGGTTGGGCCACCTACCATTACGGCCGCTGGGCCTGGGATCCTCGATTCGGCTGGCTGTGGGTGCCCGGCACCGACTGGGGCCCGGCGTGGGTGGCGTGGCAGCAGGGCAATGGATACGTCGGCTGGGCGCCGCTGCCGCCGACGGTCGGCTTTCAGGTCGGAGTCGGCATCCAGCTCGGAGGCTTGAACATCAGCCTGCTGATCGCACCGCGCGACTACTCCTTCGTGCCTGAACGCCAATTCCTCGATCCCAACATCGGCGGCTACATCGTGCCGCAGGCCCGCAACATCACGATCATCCACAACACCACGAACATCACCAATTACACCGTCATCAACAACAGGGTGATCAACCACGGCGTACCGCTCGATCGCATCGAGAAGGCGACCGGCAGGAAAGCGCAAGTTCTCCGCGTCGCAGACGTGCCCAACCCCCGCGGCGCGGGCATGCAGCGAAACGTGGTCAACATCTACCGGCCTCCGGAGAGCAAGCTGGAAACGGTCAAGGTCGCGCGGCGCAACAACGCCGGGCTGCCGCAGGCAGAGCCGACGCCGAACCGGCCCGAAGCACAGCTCCCGACCGAAAAGCCGCACGCGGTGACGCCGGGCCGCCAAGAGCCCGCCGCGGTGTCCATTCCGGTCGCCCCGCGCGTCAAGTCCGCCCCGGCAACCGTCGACGAACGCCAGTTCCAGCGCGAACAGAAGGATCTGAAGGCGAAAATGGACAAGGAACAGCAAGCCCTCGATCAGATCCACCGCCAGGAGATGAAGCAGGCGAAGGCCAAGGCCGACGCGCAAGCGGTGGAACAGCGCCACGCGGCTGAGGTGCAGGCGCTGCAGGAGCAGCGCCAGCACTCCGAGCAGCAGTTGCAGACGCGGCAGCAGATCGAGCGCCAGGCCGCACAGGCGAGCGCGGCCAAGGCCCATGCATCGCCGAAACCGCCCGCCGACCAGGGCAAGAAGGCCAAGACCGAGAAGAAGAGCGACACCCAGACCCAGACGCCCCCATCGAGATGAGGGAAACACATAGCTGTCCAAAACATTTTCAGCTCGCGTGTGGGCGTCTGGCCTTCCGGAGCGAAGCGGAGGAAGGCGCGTCCCGGCGCCGATGGGCCCAGGGGTCCGGCCTCCCGGGGATCTCTGGCGCGACGCTCGCGCCCTGGGATGGGCCGCGAGGCGCGGCGAGGAAGGAAG